>NZ_JBSQBP010000021.1:0-74133 GCF_053851835.1 Microbacterium sp. KNMS | reverse complement strand
AGGCCTCTGGGCCCGCTCTGGGTGGGCAGGACGAGGATGACACACCCGACCCATCCACTCTTTCTGGCCGATAACCCGACGACCGGCGATGACGCCCGGATACCAGAAACGCCGGCCCGTGGATCACGGAGCCGGCGTTCGCGGGGGCCGCTACTTCTTGTTGCGGCGCTGGTGGCGAGTCTTGCGAAGCAGCTTGCGGTGCTTCTTCTTCGCCATGCGCTTGCGGCGCTTCTTGATGACAGAACCCACGGAAACCTCGCTATGTCAGGGGTTGGATGTCCGGTCGCGACGGCCGTCGCTGACATCCGGGATCGGGCACCATGGAAAAGTGCCTCAGAGCATCTTATCCCATGATGGGAGCGGCGCCTGAACGCCGACTCGGAGCGCTCAGCCGGCGTCGGCGATGGGGCGCTCCGACGGCATCTCGAGAGCGGCCGTGACGGCGGACTCGGGGACTCGGTAGCTGCGGCCGAACCGGACGGCGGGGAGCTCGCCCGAGTGGACGAGCCGATAGACGGTCATCTTCGAGACGCGCATGATGTCTGCGACCTCGGCGACCGTGAGAAACCGCACATCCGGCAGTTCAGCCATTCCCCCACGACCCTCTCTGTTCGATCCCGACAACTCTAGAGGCTAGCGGAGACGCCTGTAAACCCGAGTGACCCGTGTGACCCGGGCACCCGTCAGCGCGCGGCGCGCTCCCGCGCCTCCTTGAGAGCCTGGGCCTGAGCCCTGCGCGCCTGGCGCAGCACCTTCTCCGCGGCGACGAGCGCCTTCTGCGCGTCTCGGGACGCCTTCGCCGCCGCGCGGTAGCGCTTGTCCTCGAGCACGTCGGCGTCGTCGAGCTCGATCCATCCGCCCTCGCTCGCAGGGGGCTCACCGCGGTCGAGCCGGGCGATGTAGCCCTCGACGCCGTCGAGAAGGCGGGCGAGCCCGAATCGGAAGGGATCGGCCTCGTCGAGGAAGACGCCCGCATCGATCGCGCCGCGCAGCGCGGGATACCCATCGGCGTCGATGACCGCATCGAACAGGGCCGCCTCGCGCGCCGCCACCTCCTCGGGCGCGAGCCCGTCTGCGCGCGCGGCCTCGCTGTAGCCGGCGTTCACGATCCCGCACCACCGCGCCTGCCCGGTGACGGCCAGCGCGACCGCGAGCCGCTCCGACGGAGCGAGCGGCGTCTGCGCCAGCGCGCCGAGGGCCGCATCGAGCCACGCCGAGCTGTTCGGAGTGATCGGCGAGCCCGCGATCGGCAGAGCCAGGATCCACGGATGGCGGAGGTAGATCTCGACCTGCGCGCGGAAGAGCACCTCGAGCGCCCGGCGCCAGCCATCCGCCGTCCGATGCTCCTCGGGGGGAAGCCCCGTCGCCTCCTCCTGCATGAGGAGGAGCAGGTCGTCCTTCGCGCTGACGTACCGGTAGAGCGACATGGGCGTGAAGCCGAGCTTCTTCGCGACGGCGGCCATCGAGACGGCCCCGATCCCCTCGCGGTCGGCCAGCTCGACGGCCGTCTCGACGATGCGCTCGACGCTCATCTCGCGCTTGGGCCCCCGCTGCGGATTCGCGGCGACTCCCCACGCGAGCGCGATGCCGCGGGGCAGCTCGACGGGGGTCTGCTCGGTCTCGCTCATGCGTCTCAGCCTAGGCCTGTATATGACATAAACAGTGTGTCACTGTCATAAACAGTTTCGTTCATACACAGAAGGGAGACGCCATGCGTCCCGCCATCGAGGTGCGAGGACTGCGCAAGCGGTTCGGCGCGCACACCGTCCTCGACGGGCTCGACCTCTCGGTCGAGCCCGGAGAGGTCTTCGCCCTGCTCGGCCCGAACGGCGCGGGCAAGACGACGACCATCAGCATCCTCACGACACTCGTGCACCCGGACGACGGCATCGCGCACGTCGCGGGCCACGACGTGGCGACGCAGCCAGACGAGGTCCGCCGTCGCATCAGCCTGACGGGTCAGTCCGCTGCGGTCGACGACGTGCTCACGGCGTCCGAGAACCTCGTCATGTTCGGCCGTCTCGCCGGCCTGTCGCCCCGAGCCGCCGCCGAGCGCGCGCGGGATCTCCTCGCCCGCTTCGCCCTGTCCGATGCCGCCGCGCGGCGCGTGGGCACGTTCTCCGGCGGGATGCGCCGCCGTCTCGACCTCGCGCTGAGCTTCGTCGTGACGCCCGAGGTGCTCTTCCTCGACGAGCCGACCACCGGTCTCGACACCCGCAGCCGCCGTGACCTGTGGGACGTCATCCGCGCCGTCGCCGCAGCCGGCACCACCGTCTTCCTCACGACCCAGTACCTCGAGGAGGCGGACCAGCTGGCCGACCGGATCGCCGTGCTGCACGAGGGCCGGGTCGCCGCGCTCGGCACGGCCTCGCAGCTGAAGGCGCGCGTGGGCGGCGACACCGTCGAGCTCCACGACGCCCGTGGCGACCTCCTCCGCGAGGTGCCGACGGACGGCACGGTGCCGGGCCTGCGCCGGGCCCTCGACGTGCTCGACGAGTCCGGCGCCGACGGCGTCGTCTCGCTGCGACGCCCGACGCTCGACGACGTCTTCCTCGCCCTCACCGAACCCGCGTCCGCCCGGACGCCTCAGCTCAAGGAGTCCGCATGACCGCCGTCGACCTCGCCCGCCCGCGCCTGCGCGGCCTGACCGCCGAATCGGTCTTCGTCGGGCGCAGCCTCCGCCATTCGCTGCGCGACGGGGAGTCGCTGCTCATGGCCATCCTCCTCCCCGTGATGCTCATGCTCATGTTCACGTGGATCTTCGGCGGCGCGATCGATCCGTCCGGCGGCTACGTCGACTATGTCGTGCCCGGGATCGTCTTCACGTGCGCGGGCTTCGGCGCGGCCTCGACAGCCGTCTACGTCGCCGGTGACATGAAGGCGGGCATCATCGACCGGTTCCGCACGATGCCGCTGCGAGCGAGCGCCGTCCTCACGGGACACGTCGTCGCGAGCCTCATCCGCAACCTCGTGGCGACGGCGATCGTCGTCGGCGTCGCCCTGCTCGTGGGCTTCCGCCCGGCGGCCGGTCCGCTCGAGTGGATCGGGGCCGCCGCGCTCATCGCGCTGTACATCCTCGCCATCACGTACCTCTTCGCCGCGATCGGACTCGCCGCGTCGAGCCCCGAGGGCGCCAACGCCTACGGCTTCGTGCTCCTCTTCCTGCCGTACCTCTCGAGCGGGTTCGTCCCGGTGGACTCCCTGGCCGAATGGCTGCAGCCGATCGCGACCTACCAGCCCGTGACGCCCATCATCGAGACCATCCGCGGCCTGCTCTTCGGCACCGACATCGGTGCACAGGGAGCCTGGGCGCTGCTCTGGTGCGCCGCGATCCTCGTCATCGCGGTGGCCTGGGGCGGATGGCTGTTCCAGCGCAAGGCAGGGCGCCGCTGAGCAGGCGGGCGGAGGGCGCGCCCCTCCGCCCGCTCCCTCCCCTGCTCAGTCCTCCTCGTCGAGGCGGTACCACTTCCGGAACTCGCCCTCGAGCTCGCCGTTGAGCTCCTCGCGCCCGTCCGGCACGGCGACCCGCTGCGCCGTGAGGTCGCGCGGCCGCAGGGCGAACCCCTGCCAGTGCATGTCCATCGGCGACTGATCCTCATCGCGGACGACATGGTGGAAGCCCACGGCGACCCAGGAGACGACATCGCGCAGCTCCTCGTCCGCGGAGTCCTCGATGTAGTCGTGCACGCTCTGCCCGCACGTCGACCCCGCGCCGTTGCGGACGGCGAGCAGCTCGCAGGGGTCGGCATTAGTGAACGCGACGTCGTACGCCTCCTCCTCGCCGTGGAAGAGGTGATCGTGGGTGAAGGTGAAGGTGTCGCTCTTGCCGAGATCGATCTCGTAGGAGATCGGACGGCCATCGGCGTTGAGCACGCCCGGGGCCAGGACGCGCCACCAGCGCCGGTCCTCCCACTGCGCGATCGCCGGATGCTCGATCGCCCGCAGACTGCCCTCCACGATCGGCGCCTTCGGCCCCATCTCCCCTGTGTCCTCCGCGTCGTACTGCTCGACCGCGAGCGCGCCCGGATCGTCGAGCGCCCAGTGGACCCGCCAGACGGCGTTGTGGGAGTGGCTCGTCGCGTGCGCATGATCGCCCTCGCCCACCGCCGAGCCGTGCTCGTGGTCGCTGAAGTCGATCGGCGAGATGTCGCCGGTCGCGCCGAGGTCGGATCGGATGACGCCGTCCGAGCCGAACGAGTACTGCGTGACGTACTCGTACCATCCGACCTTCGAGATCGTGGAGAGCTGCCAGTCCTCACGTCGCGCGGCGACGACCTCGCCGAACTCCCCCGATCGGTACCCGAGCCCGCCGTCGACGATGAGCGAGCACAGCACCTCGCGGTGACGGGTCTTGCCGTACGTGCCGTCGTCGATGTCGGGGATGTCCGTCGCGATCCGCTCCCCGACGCACTCCGTCTCGGTGAGGGTCTGCATCTTCGTGCCGCCGAAGCCGGCGTCGGTGAGGTCGTACGTGGTGTTCTCGCCCGAGTCGTACGGGACCTCGAGCTGCGCGAGCGAGAGCTCCTCCGCGATGAGGACGGGCTCGGCATCGGTCGGCGTGAAGCGGATGTCCGTGAGCACGAGGCCGCGATCGGGATCGACCTGCCAGCACATGGCCCACTCGGCGCCGTTCTCGAGGGCGTTCGCGAGCGGCTCGCCCTGATCGCAGTCGAACACCGCGGCGTGCGGCGCCTCCTCGGGCGCTGCCTGCGGCTCATCCGTGCAGGCGGCGAGCCCGCCCGCCGCCACCAGCGCGATCAACGCGGCCCCCGCTCGCCTTCGCATGCTCTCGATTCTCACAGAACTCCTCCCCCGCACACGCCGACGGCGGCCCCGTCTCCGAGGCCGCCGCCGGTGTGCGCGTCAGATGGTCAGTCCTTGCGGACCAGCCACTTGCTGCGGGTGGCGCCGAGCAGGATGCCCGTGCCGGCGAGGATCACCAGCAGCGCCAGCGGGATCGCGTCGAACTCGCCGCCGGTCGGCGAGAGCGGGCGCTTCTTGCCGCCGCTGTCGCCGTTGCCGTTGCTCGAGCTGTTCGCGTTCGCGTCGCTGTCGTTGTCAGCGTTCGCGTTGCTGTCGCTGTCCGCGGTGCTGTCGTTGTCAGCGTTGGCGTCGGACTCGTTGTCGGAGTCGGCGTTGCTGCTGCTATCAGCGTTACTGCTGCTGTCAGCGTTGCTGCTGCTGTCAGCGTTGCTGGAGCTGTCCGCGTTGCTGCTGCTGTCAGCGTTGCTGGAGCTGTCCGCGTTGCTGGCGCTGTCAGCGTTGCTGGAGCTGTCCGCATTGCTGGAGCTGTCAGCGTTGCTGGAGCTGTCCGCATTGCTGGAGCTGTCCGCATTGCTGGAGCTGTCCGCATTGCTGGCGCTGTCCGCATTGCTGGAGCTGTCCGCATTGCTGGAGCTGTCCGCATTGCTGCTGCTGTCAGCGTTCGCGTCGCTGTCGGCGTTGCTGCTGTCGTCGGCGTCGCCCTCGTTCGCGACGGTCAGCGGCGCCTCGACGAGAGCGTCTCCGTCGGTTCCGACGACCGTGTAGTCGCCGGGCTCCGCGTCAGCGGGAACGGGAACGCACGTGCCGGCTGGCAGGTTGCCGTCGGCGTCCGCGGTGACGACCACCGGGTCGCCCACGGGGTTGCCATCGGCATCCGTCAGCTGGATCGTGACCTCCGAGTTCGGCAGCCAGCCGCCCGAGACGACGTCGGCGCACGTACCGGGCGCCGCCGGGGTCTCGACCTCGAGCGTCGGCGAGTACACGTCGACGGTGTCGGACAGCTGCAGGCCCTCCGCGTCGGCCGCCGTGACGGTGAAGACACCGGCCTCGGCGTCCGCCGGGATCGGCACGACCGTGCCGACCGGCACGTCGCCCTCGGCGTCGGTCGTCACGACCACGGGCTCGCCCGCGTCCGCGCCCTCGGGGTCCGAGAGCTGGAGGGTGACCTCCGACTCAGGGGCCCAGCCGCCCGACGTGATCTCCGACTCGCCGCCAGCCGGAACCGGCGACTCCGCGTCGAGCGTCGGCTCGGCGGAGGCCGCGACGATCTCGACGGTGTCGGAGACCTCCGCGCCATTGCCATCCGTCGCGACGACCGTGAACACGTCACCGGCCGCCGCGTCAGCGGGGGTGGCGACCGTCGTGCCGGCCGGGACGTTGCCGTCCGCGTCCGTCATGACGACCACCGGCTCACCCGAGGCGTTGCCCTCGGCGTCGGTCAGCTGAAGCGAGACCTCCGACTCCGGCAGCCAGCCGCCCGACGTGACCTCGGTCGCGTCACCGGCCTCGACCGGCGACGTCACCTCGATCGCGGGAGCGTAGACCTCGACCGGAGCCGAGACCTCGTTGCCGTTCTCGTCTGCCGCGACGACCTCGTGGTCACCCGCGGCGGCGTCAGCCGGAACCGGGACCGACGTGGCCGGGACGTTGCCGTCCGCGTCCGCCGTGACCGGGACCGCGTCACCCACCGGGTTGCCCTCGGCGTCCACGAGCTGCAGCGTCAGCGGCGCGTTCGCGCCCCAGCCGCCCGTCGTGGCCTCGGTCGCGCCGCCGGCCGGAACCGGAGACGTCGCCTCGATCGTCGGCGCGATGACCTCGACCGGGGCCGAGACCTCGGCGCCATTGGCGTCCGTCGCGATGACGGTGAACACGTCGCCGGCAGCCGCGTCAGCGGGAACCGTCAGCGTGGTGCCTGCGGGCACGCTGCCCTCAGCGTCGGTCGTGACCGTCACGGGGTCGCCGGCGGCGTTGCCGTCAGCGTCCTCGAGCTGGATCGTGACCTCGGACTCGGGAGCCCAGCCGCCCGACGTCACCTCGGTCTCGCCACCGGCGATGACCGGCGAGGAGGCGTCGATGACCGGCGCGTACACCGCGAGCGGAGCGTCGCCCGTGTTGCCGTTCGCGTCCGAGCCGACGACCGTGTAGTCGCCTGCGGGAGCGTCAGCCGGAACCGGGACCGTCGTGCCCGCGGGGACGTTGCCGTCCGCGTCGGTCGTGACGACCACCGGCTCGCCCACGGGGTTGCCCTCGGCGTCCGTCAGCTGGAAGGTGACCTCGGACTCGGGCAGCCAGCCGCCCGACGTGATCTCCGACTCGCCGCCGGCCGGAACCGGCGACTCGGCCTCGACCGTCACCTCGCGGGCGACGATCTCGACCGTGTCGGACACCTCCGCGCCGTTGTCGTCCGCTGCGACCACGGTGAACACGTCACCGGGAACCGCATCGGCCGGGGTCGGGAGCGCCGTGCCGGCGGGGACGTTGCCGTCCGCGTCGGTCGTGACGACCACGGGCTCGCCCACGGGGTTGCCCTCGGCGTCGGTCAGCTGCAGCGAGACCTCGCTGCCGCCGATCCAGCCGCCCGACGTCACCTCGGTCGCGTCACCGGCCTGAACCGGCGATGTGGCCTCGATGACCGGCGCGTAGACCTCGACAGGCGCCTCGACGCTGTTGTCGTTCACGTCGGTGCCGACGACCGTGAAGTCGCCTGCGGGAGCGTCAGCCGGAACCGGAACCGTCGTGCCGGCGGGGACGTTGCCGTCCGCGTCAGTCGTGACGACCACCGGCTCTCCCACGGGGTTGCCGTCGGCGTCCGTCAGCTGCAGCGAGACCTCGGACTCGGGAGCCCAGCCGCCCGACGTCACCTCGGTCTCGCCACCGGCCGGAACCGGCGACGTGGCCTCGAGCGTCGGAGCGATGATCTCGACGGTGTCGCTCACCGTGGCGCCGTTGGCGTCAGAGCCGACGACGGTGAAGACATCCTCGGTCGTCGCGTCAGCGGGGATCGCGATCGTCGTGCCCGCCGGGACGTTGCCGTCCGCGTCGGTCGTGACGACCACGGGGTCGCCCACAGGAGCGCCGCCGTCCGTCAGCTGGAGCGTGACGTCGGTCTCGGGCAGCCAGCCGCCCGACGTGACCTCGGTCGCGCCGCCCGCCGCCTCCGGAGAGGTGACGTCGATCGCAGGTGCGTAGACCTGGACCGGAGCGGAGGCCTCCACGCCGTTGGGGTCGGTGCCGACGACCGTGTAGCCGCCTGCGGGAGCGTCAGCCGGAACCGGAACCGTCGTGCCGGCGGGGACGTTGCCGTCCGCGTCGGTCGTGACCGGGACCGGGGCGCCGACCGGGTTGCCGTCGGCGTCCTCGAGCTGGAGGGTGACCTCCGACTCGGGCAGCCAGCCACCCGAGGTGACCTCGGTCTCGCCACCAGCGGGAACCGGCGACTCGGCCTCGAGGGTCGGCGCGATGGCCGCGACCTCGACGGTGTCCGACACCTCGGCGCCGTTCGCGTCCGTGGCGACGACGGTGAGCACGTCGCCCTCGGCGGCGTCGGCCGGGATCGGGACCACGGTGCCCTCGGGAACGTTGCCGTCGGCGTCCGTCGTGACGACGACCGGCTCGCCCAGCGGGTTGCCGTCGGCGTCCTCGAGCTGGAGGGTGACCTCCGACTCGGGCAGCCAGCCACCCGACGTGACCTCGGTCTCGCCACCGGCGATCTCGGGCGACGTCACGTCGATCACGGGAGCGTAGACCGCGACCGGAGCCGAGATCTCGTTGCCGTTCTCGTCGGCGGCGACCACGGTGTAGTCGCCGGCGGTGGCCTCAGCGGGGACCGGGACGACGGTGCCGGCGGGGACGTCGCCGCCCGCGTCGGTCGTCACCGGGACCGGGTCGCCCACGGGGTTGCCGTCGGCGTCCTCGAGCTGCAGCGTCAGCGGAGCGTCTGCGGGCCAGCCGCCCGACGTCACCGTGGTCTCGCCACCGGCCGGAACCGGAGACGTCGCCTCGATCGTCGGCGCGATGACCTCGACCGGGGCCGAGGCCTCGGTGCCGTTGGCGTCCGCGCCGACCACCGTGTAGGTGCCTGCCGGAGCGTCAGCCGGAACCGGGACCACCGTGCCGGCGGGGACGTTGCCGTCCACGTCGGTCGTCGCGGGAACCGGGTCGCCCAGCGGGTTGCCGTCGGCGTCCTCGAGCTGGAGGGTGACCTCCGACTCGGGCAGCCAGCCACCCGACGTGACCTCGGTCTCGCCACCGGCGATCTCGGGCGACGTGGCCTCGAGCGTCGGCGCATAGACGACGACGGGGGCCTCGACCTGACCGCCGTTGGGGTCCGTGCCGATGACGGTGTAGTCGCCGGGCTCGGTGCCCTCGGGGATCGTGACGCAGGTGTCTGCCGGGACGTTGCCTTCGGCGTCGGTCGTGACGGTGACCGGGTCGCCCACGGCGTTGCCGTCGGCGTCGGTCAGCTGGAAGGTGACATCCGTGTTCGGCAGCCAGCCGCCCGAGACGATCTCAGCGCACGCACCGGGAGCGGCCGGGGTGACCGGCTCGATCGTCGGCGTGTACACCTGGATGACGTCCTGCGCGGTGTCGCCGTTTCCGGCGGTCCCGACGACCGTATAGTCACCCGGCGTGGTGCCCGCCGGGATCGGCAGCGTCGTCCCCGCGGGGAAGGCGCCCGTGTCGTCGGTCGTCACCGTGATCGGGTCGCCGACGGGGTTGCCGTCGACATCCTGCAGCTGAACCGTCACGTCGGTGTTCGGCTCCCAGCCGGTCGACGTGATCTCGGTCTCGTCACCGGCGGGAGCCGGCGTCGAGGCGTCGAGGATCGGCGCGTCAGCGGGCACGACCTGGAGCGGCGTCGAGACCTCGGCGCCGTTCGGGTCGGTGCCGACGACCGTGTAGTCGCCGGGCTCCGTGCCCTCGGGGACGAGGACGCACGTGTCAGCCGGGATGTTGCCCTCGGCGTCGGTCGTGACGACCACGGGGTCTCCCACCGGGTTGCCCGCCGCGTCGGTCAGCTGGAACGTGACCTCCGTGTTCGGCAGCCAGCCGCCCGAGGTCAGCGCGGAGCACTGGCCCGGCTGGACAGGCGTGTCGGCGGTGAGCGTCGGAGCGTAGACCGTGACCGGGGCCTCGGCCGTGAGGCCGTCCGGGTCGGTGGCCGTCAGCGTCAGGTCGCCGGGAGCCGTGTCAGCAGGAACCGGCACGACCGTCCCCGCAGGGAAGGCGCCCTCGGCGTCCGGCGTAACGACGACCGGCTCGCCCACGGGGTTGCCGTCGGCATCGGTCAGCTGCAGCGTCACGTCGGTTCCGGGCGTCCACCCGGTCGACGTCACGTCGATGTCGGTGCCCGCGGGAACGGGCGACTCAGCCGTCAGCGAAATGGCAGCGGCGCAGGCGTCGAAGCGGACGCCGGCGTTGCCGATGTTCAGGCGCGCGAGGTCGCCCCCGAGGAGACCCAGGCTCAGCGCCGAGACCTCCAGCCCGTTCGTGAGGTCTGCTCCACCGCCCGCAGGCGTGCAGCTCGTGGCCTCCTGATGGTTGATCTGCAGCGAGATCGCCGTGGAGAGGATCTCGAGGAACGGGTCCACCGCCGCACGCACCGGGACCGTGATCATGTCGGTCTTGATGGTCGTGAACGCCTGGTACAGCACGCCGTCGGGGTCCGTCAGGACCGGTCCGAGAGCGGCCGTCGCCGTCTGCGCGGCGAGGATGATCGGCGAGAACAGCGCACACGCGGTTCCCGTGCAGGGCTGGGTGATCTGGCCGGCGAGGTTGATCGCGAAGTTCGCGTTGCCCGCCAGCGGGATCGAGCCCGAGAACTGCAGCTCGACCGAGTTCAGCGAGTCCGCCACGGCGCCGAGACCGACCTCGATGACCTTCTCAATGACGTCGTGCACGCTGCTCGCGATGAACGGGTACGTCGTGTCGTCGATGAGCTCGGTGTTCGGGTTCTGGTTGTTGATACCGACCGGCCGGTCGGGGATCACGCCATCGTCGTTGCCGCCGATTCGGGCGAGGTCGATCGTGATGGTGCCGTCACCGAGGTTGAGCGACGCGAGGCCGTCGTCGGTCGTGATCGGCGCGAGCAGCAGTGCATCGAGCACGTCCTGCTGGAGCGTGGTCGCGACGTTGACGTCGAGGCTCGCGCCCGGCACCAGTGCCACGAGGCTGGCGATGTCGAGCGTGCTGTTGATCGTGTCTACGAGCGTCTGCTCGACCTGACCCGCGGCGTCGCTGAGGCTGTCCGCCGCCTCGTCGATGACGGGCGAGTGAATGGTGAGCTTCGCATCCGCGATGCGGTACTGACCTGCCCCGCCGACGCCATCCGGGTCCTGGAGGACACCGTCGATGGCCTGCACCCAGGCTCCGCCCAGACCGAAGCTGAAGTCGGCCTGGTCGATGGCGACGTCGGTGATGCCTCCGACGCCCGCCGCGGTGAAGAGCGAGAGCAGGTCGATCGACGCCGTGCCGAACGCCGCCTGGTCGCCGTCGAGGCTGATGCCCCCGTCGCCGCCCGCGATGCCCGAGATGCCCTCCGCGTTCTGCGGATCCGTCGCCGTCGAACGGCTGAGGAGCGCGCCCGCCTGTCCGTAGTCGATGATCTGATCGATCGGGAGCGTGAGCCCGCCCAGGTCGATGAGCTCCCCGCCGAGCAGCGAGGCCTGGAACGCCTCCTCGTTCGGTCCGGGGTCCGAGACCGAGCCCGCGTGCGAGTGAGCTGCGCCGGCGAGGTCGGTGCCGCCGATGACGGTCGTGTCGATGACACTCGCCTCGGCCTCGGCGGGCTCATCCGGATAGGTGTCCAGTCCGGCAGCCATGGCCGCATTCGTCGTGGAGACGATCATGGCCGCGGCGACTGCCGCGGCTGTTCCGGTCAGAAGGCTGGGCAGCTGCCAGCGCTTCCTCCCCCTCGTGCCGCCCCGAGCCGGCGGCAGATTTCGCTGTTGACGCATCAACCTTCGCCCTTCTGTGTGACGCAACTCCCCCAAGTGCCGACACCGGTCGACCGAGCGCGCTCGTGATGCCAGTATTACGGGATCACATTCAGGATGTCCACAGGCGATCGGAAAGTTCCTCTCAGTGTCGAGAGGACGCCGAGAACCGCTTTCGCAGCGCGGAACTCAGCCGCGACGGGGCGGCCCCGACGGGGCGGCGTGCAGGCCGCGCGAGAGGGCGGCTCTTCGATCCGGGCGGCTCAGGCACCGAGGCGACGCAGCGCCGACTGCACCACGTTCTTGGCGGAGGCCGCAGCGCGGCCGACCGACTCCGCCACTCGCGCGGCCGGCTCCGGCAGGGTCGGCGCGTACGACGCGGCCTCCTCCGCGAGATCGGACTCGTCGACGAAGAACGGCACCAGCCAGTCGTCGACCGCCTCGAGCGGCTCGGGCGACAGGCTGTAATAGCGGTGCTGCCCCTCTTCGCGCACCGAGACGAGACCGGCTTCGCGCAGCACCTTCAGGTGCTTCGAGACGGTGGGCTGGCTGACCCCCATCTCGGCGACGATCTGCGAGACGCTCGTGCCGTCCTGGCCATCCGACGATCGGCGAAGCAGAAGCTGAAGGATGTCGCGCCTCGTGCCGTCCGCGATCACGTCGAAGATGTCCGCCATGCCGATAGGTTAGCCGCGCGCGCCGCGGAGTACCATGATGGGCGACTTCGGCGCGAAGGGGGAGAGCGGATGGCGACGAGCCGGTCGGCGGCACTGGCCGGCGCGTTCAAGGATGCCGGGCGGGAGCTCGGCCAGTTCTTCCGCGACTTCACGACGTCCTCGCCAGCGCGATTCGCCATCCTCGTGTTCGTCTCGCTGATCCTCATCTTCACGGCGCTGCTGTCTCTTCCGATCGCGAGCGACGACCGCTCGCGCACCCCGCTGTCGGACGCGCTGTTCACGGCCGTCTCGACCATCTGCGTGACCGGCCTGTCGACGGTGGACATGGCGACGCACTGGTCGGCCTTCGGGCACGCCGTCATCTTCATCGGCGTCAACATCGGCGGGCTCGGTGCGCTCACGCTCGCGTCGCTGCTCGGGCTCGTGATCTCGAAGCGGCTGGGCCTGCGCGCCAAGCTGATCGCAGCGGGGGACACCAACCCGCTGCGATCGCACGGAGGCGTCGTCAACGAAGGACAGGCGGTGCGCCTCGGTGAGATCGGCCAGCTGCTGCGCGTCGTCGCCCTGTCGACCCTCGTCATCGAGGTGGTCGTCGCCGTGCTCCTCTACTTCCCGATCGTCTGGGCCGGCTACAGCTGGCTCGACGCCGCGTGGATCGCCCCGTACTACGCCGCGATGTCGTTCACGAACACGGGCTTCACGCCGACCGTCGGCGGGCTCGAGTCGTTCCACACCGACTACTTCTTCCTGACCGTCCTCATGATCTCGGTGTTCCTCGGCAGCATCGGGTTCCCCGTCATCTACGCGCTCTCGCGTCAGCTCACCCAGCCGCACCGCTGGCCGCTGCACACGAAGCTCACGCTCATCACCACCGTCATCCTCTTCGTCGCGGGCGCGGCGGTGTTCCTCGTCCTCGAGTACGGCAACCCCGGAACCTGGGGTGAGAGCGATGCGTGGGACACGACGTTCCAGGCGTTCTTCCTCAGCGCGATGACGCGGTCCGGGGGCTTCTCCGTGATCGACCCCGGTGAGATGTACGAGTCGTCGATGCTCGCGGCCTCGATGCTCATGTTCGTCGGCGGCGGCTCGGCGTCGACCGCGGGCGGCATCAAGGTCACGACCCTCGCCGTGCTCGCGCTCTCGGTGTGGTCGGAGGCCAAGGGCCGACGCAGCGTCGAGGTGTTCGGGCGGCGCATCCCGAGCGACGTGCAGCGCGTGGCCGTCGCCGTCCTCGCGTGGGGCGCCACGATCGTCGCGCTGTCGACCATCATCATCGCGCAGATCACCAAGGCGCCCCTCGCGGAGGTGCTGTTCGACGTCATCTCGGCCTTCGCGACCGTGGGGCTCTCGACCGGTCTCACCGCGGAGCTGCCCGACTCCGCCGTCTACGTTCTCGCCGTCACGGTCTTCATGGGGCGCGTTGGTACAGTGACCCTCGCCGCGGCCGTGGCCGCGACCTCCAAGTCGCAGCAGTACGCGCTGCCCGTCGAAAGGCCCATCGTTGGTTGAGCAGATCCGCAGCGACGCGCCCGTCCTCGTCATCGGACTCGGACGCTTCGGCGCCGCCTGCGCGGGAGAGCTCGATCGGCTCGACCGCGACGTCCTCGCGATCGACGACAACCTCGATCTCGTGCAGAAGTGGTCCGAGCGGGTCACCCACGCCGTTCAGGCGGATGCCCGGAGTCTCGAGGCCCTCCAGCAGATCGGCGCCGGCGACTTCCAGGTGGCCGTCGTCGCCGTCGGCTCCTCGATCGAGGCGTCGGTGCTCATCACCGCCAATCTCGTCGACCTCAAGGTGCCGCAGATCTGGGCGAAGGCCGTCTCGCAGTCGCACGGCAAGATCCTCGCCCGCGTCGGCGCCAACCACGTGATCTACCCCGAGCGGGAAGCAGGAGAGCGCGTCGCCCACCTCGTGAGCGGCCGCATGCTCGACTTCATCCGCTTCGACGACGACTTCGTGCTCGCGAAGATGTACCCGCCTCGGTTCATCCGAGGTCGCGGCCTCAATGAGTCGGGCGTGCGCTCGAAGTACAACGTGACCGTGGTCGGCGTGAAGAGCCCCGGCAAGCCGTTCCGCTACGCCGAGGCGAACACGGTCGTGACGAACCACGACCTCATCATCGTCTCGGGAACGAACGAGGACATCGAGCGCTTCGCCTCGCTGGATCGCTGAGCCGCGCTCAGCGCAGCTGCGCGAACGACTCGACGCGCCGGGTCGGCCCGACGACGAGCACGACGTCGCCCTCATGCAGCACCGTGTCGGCGTCGGCGTTGGCCCACTCGTTCGACGCGCCGCGGAACGCCGCGATCGTCACGCCGTGTCGCCGGCGCAGGTCGGTCTCGCCGAGCGGCACCCCCTGCACCTCGGCGGGAGCCGCCGTCTTGACGATCGCGTAGCCGCGATCGATCTCGAGGTAGTCCGAGGCGGCGCCACGGACGAGATGCGCGACACGGCGCCCCATGTCCTTCTCGGGATAGATGACGTGGTGCACGCCCAGCTGCTCGAGGATGCGGCCGTGCTGCTCGTCGACCGCCTTCGCCCAGATCACCGGGACGTTCAGCTGCAGCAGGAGCGAGGCGACGAGGATCGACGCCTTGATGTCGGTGCCGATCGCGAGCACGACGCGGTCGAACTCGTCGACGGCGAGCTGACGGAGGACCTCCTCCTTCGTCGCGTCCGCGCGCACCACCTGGGTGAGCTGCGCGTTGTGGTCCTGCACCACCTCCTCCGAGCCGTCGATCCCGAGGACCTCGGTGCCCGACGCCATCAGCTCGAGCGCGAGGGAGCTGCCGAACCGGCCGAGCCCGATGACGGCGACCGAGTCGGCCTCGGCGATGCGGCGAGACGTCTCGCCGAATGAGAGGAACCTGCCCATGGATTCGATCCTTTCCGCCGGCGGCATCAGCCGATCGCCGGCCGCTCCTTCGGGAGCTCGTATGAGACGCGGCGCTCGCGCAGTGCGAGAGCCGAGCCGAGCGTGAGGGGGCCGATGCGGCCCAGGAACATCAGCGCGGCGAGGATGAGCTTCGCCGCGTCGGGCAGATCGGCCGTGATCCCGGTCGACAGCCCGACGGTCGCGAACGCCGACACGGCTTCGAAGAGGACCGCGTCGAGATCGAGCTCCGTCATCGTGAGGATCGCGATGACGCCGGCCATCACGGCGGCGATCGCCATGAGGACGACGGAGATCGCCTCGCGGTGCACCGCGCGGGACAGGCGCTTGCCGAAGACGTTGACGGCCGTGCCGCCGCGCAGCTCGGTCCAGAGGATGAAGAGGAGCACGGCGAAGGTCGTGATCTTGATGCCGCCCGCGGTTCCGGCCGGCCCGGCGCCGATGAACATGAGCACATCCATCCCGAGCCGCGTCTCGTCGTGCATCTGGCCGATGTCGAGCGAGTTGAATCCAGCTGTCCGCACCTGCACGGCGTGGAAGAAGCCCGCGAGGATGCGCGTCGCGGGGTCGAAGGCGCCCAGCGTGCCGGGGTTCTCCCACTCGATCACCGTGATGTACACCGTGCCGAGGACGAGCAGCACGACCGTGCCGGCGAGCACGATCCTCGTGTTCATCGTCCAGTGCAGGGGCCGCCCGAGCTCGCGCCTCAGCTGCCGGAGCACGGGGAAGCCGAGCCCGCCGAGGATGATCGCGGCGCAGAGCGGGAGGCAGATCCACGGGTCGCCGACGAAGGACATGAGGTTGTCGCTGTACAGCGCGAAGCCGGCGTTGTTGAACGACGACACCGCATGGAACACCGCGAGCCACGCCGCCTCGCCCGCCGAAGACCCGTAGCCCACGACGAACCGGACGAACAGCAGCACGGCCACGACGCCCTCGATCGCGATCGACGTCGCGAAGATGCCCCACGCGAGCCGCCGGACATCGCCGATGCCGTCGGCTTTCGCCTCCGCGACGGCGTTGAGCCGTGAGCGCACGCTGAGCTTGCGCGCGAGCACGATGCCGACGAGCGACGCGAACAGCATGATGCCGAGTCCGCCGAGGTGGATGAGCACCAGGATGACGACGAGTCCGAAGGGGCTCCAGTGAGCCGCCGTGTCGACGACCGTGAGGCCGGTCACGCAGAGCGCGGACGTCGCGGTGAACACCGCGTCGACGGGGTCCGTGAACTCCCCCTCGGCATTCGAGATCGGAAGCCAGAGGAGCGAGGTGCCGACCGCGAGCGCGAGCCCGAAACCGGTGACGATCGCCTGCGCGGGAGCGAGGTGCCGCAGCCGTGCACGGTGTCGCCGCGACGACGTCGCTGAGAAGAGCACGAGGAAGCACGATACTCCTGCTTCGCGCGGCGCACGGACGACGCGCATTCCCCCGCTCCCGTGGACGCCCTTGCCGTCATCGGCCGCTCGCCGCATGATGGCTCCGTGCCCGCGCCGCGCAGAGCCCCGAGCCGGATCGACGCCGACTGCGTCATCGCGGGCGCCGGGCCGGCGGGCCTCATGCTGGGCCTGCTGCTCGCGCGGGCAGGCATCAATGTCGTCGCGCTGGAGAAGCACGCCGACTTCCTCCGCGATTTCCGCGGCGACACCATCCATCCGTCGACGCAGGAGGCGCTGCACGAGCTGGGCCTGCTCGACGAGTTCCTCGCCCTCCCCCACGCCGACACGGAGCGGATCACCGTGAGCTGGCACGGCGAGGAGGGCGTCATCGCCGACTTCTCGCGTCTGCCGCTGCGTCGTCGCGTCATCACCTTCATGCCCCAGTGGGATTTCCTCGACCTGCTCGCCCGCGCGGGCGAGCAGGAGGCGCCCTACCGGCTGCTCCGGTCGACGCGCGTCGAGGGCCTGCTCCGCGACGCCGATCGCGTGACCGGCGTGCGGGCCGTCGGGCCGGATGGCCCGCTCGAGGTCCGCGCGCGGCTCGTCGTCGGGGCGGATGGCCGCGACTCGCGCGTCCGCGAGCGCGCGGGCCTCGTGCCGCGCGGGAAGGCCGCGGGCATGGACGTGCTGTGGTTCCGCCTGCCGAAGCGCGCCGGCGAGCGCCACCCCTTCGTGCAGGCGGGAGCGGGCATGATCATCGCGATCGACCGCGGCGACTTCCTCCAGGTCGCCCACGTCATCCCCGCGGGCGGCTGGCAGGGCAGCGCGGCGGATCTCGCGCGCATGCGCGACCGCATCGCGCGCATCTCCCCTCGCCTGTCAGAGGCGGTCTCCCGGCTGACACCCTCCGACGTGCACCTCCTGCGCGTGCGGATCGAGCGCCTGCGCCGGTGGTGGTCGGAGGGGCTGCTCTGCATCGGCGACGCCGCGCACGCCATGTCGCCGGCGGGCGGCGTCGGCATCAACCTCGCGCTGCAGGATGCGATCGCGGCCGCGCGGATCCTCACCCCGGCCCTCCACGCGGGCGGTGCTGTGCCCGGCAGCGTCCTCCGCCGCGTGCAGCGGCGACGCGCGTTCCCGACGATCGTGACCCAGACCATCCAGCGCCGGATGCAGGCGCCCCTCCTGGCCGAGCGCGCGCCCGGCGCTCCCCTGCCCCTGATGCTCCGCCTGCTGCGGGATCACCCGCGGCTGACCCACCTCACCGGGAGGTTCGTCGGGATGGGCGTGCGCCCCGAGCGCATCGGCCGCTGACGCGGCTGCGCCCGTCGCGGGCATCCCTCACGACGGGCGCAGCGCTCGGACGCCGCTGCGGGTCTCAGAACAGAGACGACAGGAGCCCTTCGGGGATGTCCACGGGCATCAGGGTGGGCAGCGCGAGCAGCGCGACGAAGAGCGCCGCGGTGTAGATGACGGCCGTGCGGACCCCCACCCTCGCCTGCACGAGGAGGAACGCGGGGACGAACACCATCGCGGCCGCGAAGTACCCCAGGAGGGCCGTGAGGAGGAGGAATCCCGTCATCCACGCGAAGGTGACGAGGGCGTTTCGCGTGGCGTGCGGATCCGCCTGCTCGGGGTGCACGATCTCCTCGCTCAGCTCCGTGAGCACCGCACCGGTGTCGGGGTCGTACTGCACGCCCTCCGCGGAGGCCGGGGAAGCCCCGGAACCGGCCCGGTCGGGGCCGCCGGCGCCCGACGCGTCGGCTGCGTCGATCACCGCACGGCGTGCGCGATGCACGCGTCCTCGGACCTCGAGAGCGAGCATGGCGCCCGACAGCGCGACTCCCGCCCAGCCGACCAGCTGCGGCAGGAGCCGAGCGTCGGCGGAGTACTGCGCCGACAGCACGAGCGATCCCGCGAAGACGAGCAGCGCGACAGCGGCGGTGGCGAGCGAGACGATCGAGTTCTTGAGAGGGGCGTCGGGGTCGACGGCGCGGTGCGCCGCCTCCTCCTTCACCGTCCGCCCGCGCACGCGCATCCGGATGGTGCGGAAGACCGCCCAGAGGATCGGCAGCACGAGCACGGCGATGAACACGAGCGTCGCGGGCCGGAGCATCCACTCGAAGCCCTCGTACAGGCTGTCCGTGAGGAAGTAGTAGCGCTCCATCGGGATCGCGAGGACGAACCCGATGAGGAAGGGCGCGCGCGGCACGTCGATCGCCTTGAGGACCCAGCCGGCCATGCCGAGGAGCAGCATGATCCACAGGTCGCCCAGCTGACCGCCCTCTTGGAATGCTCCGAGCAGCATGACGACGACGAGTCCCGCTGCCAGCGCCGCGAACGGCACCTTCGTGAGCGAAGCGAGCGGCTTCACCGAGAGGAAGCACAGGAGAGCTCCCAGAACGGAGGCGATCGCGAACGTCCAGATGATCAGGTACATCAGGTCGAGGTGCTCGCCGATGATGTTCGGGCCGGGCTGGATCCCGTAGGTCAGCAGCATGCCGAGCAGCATCGCGGACGGGACCCCGCCCGGGATGCCGAAGAGGAAGGTGGGGATGAGGTCTCCGGCCTCGACCGAGTTGTTCGCGCTCTCGGGGCCGACGATCCCGCGCGGGTCGCCCTTCCCGAACATCCGCTTGTCCTTCGCCGTCGCGACGGCCTGGCCGTAGGCCATCCAGGTGCCGGCAGTGGCGCCGACGCCCGGGAGCACTCCCGCCACGATGCCGATCAGCGATCCGCGGAGAACCTGCGCCCAGTGCCGGAGCCATTCGCGGATGCCGCTCGCCCACCCGCCGCTCACGCGCACGGGGTGCGTCTCGGCGCGACGATGGCTCGCCCGCGATGCGATCTCCGCGAGTCCGAAGATCCCGAGCGCGACGGCGACGAGCGAGAGACCATCGCCGAGGAAGAGACTGCCGAACGTGAACCGCTCCTCGGCGGTGGTCGGAGCGATGCCGATCATGCCGACGAGCAATCCGAGCAGGCCGGACACGAGCCCCTTCACGATGTTCCCGCGCGAGAGCACGGCGGCGAGCGCGACGCCGAGCACCGTGAGCATGAAGAGCTCGGGGCTCGCGAAGGAGAGCACGAGCGGCCGCGCGAGAGGGATCGCGAGCGTGAGGCCGATCGCGCCGATGATCCCGCCCGCCATGGAGGACAGGAAGGCCAGGCTGAGGGCCCGCTTGGCCTGCCCCCTGCGCGCCATCGCGTAGCCGTCGAGCATCGTCACGGAGGCGGATGCGGAGCCCGGCGCGCCGAGCAGCACCGCGGATACCGTGTCGGAGGTGTGGACGACCGCGAGTGCGCCGATGAGCAGCGCCAGGGCGGCGGATGGATCCATCCCGAACGTCACCGGGAGGAGGATCGCCACGGCGGCGGTTCCACCGAGGCCGGGGATGAGGCCCATCACGAGACCGGCGAGAACGCCGGCGATGAGCATGAGAAGCAGGGAGGGGTCGGCCAGTGAGGCCAGCGCCGCAAGCGCCGCGTCGAGCATGAGTGTCTGTCCTGTCGTCCTGTGCGTCAGTGCACGGTGATGTCGTAGTCGTCTGCGAGGAGATCGAGGACGTAGTCCCGCGTCGCCTCCGAGACGGTGTAGGCGGCGCTCACGCTCTCCGCGACGGAGTCGTCCGCGAGGATCGGGTAGCCGCCCAGCACCTCCGCCGCGCGCTCGTTGAACGCGTCGTCCTCGGCCATGCGCTGCGCGCTCGCTCGAAGGAGGTCGACCGCCGCCGCGGGAGTGCCCTTCGGCACCCACAAGCCCTTCTGATACGTGTAGGTGAGACCGAGAAGCGTTCGGTATGCCTCGAAGGCGTCACCCGAGGGCCTCTCTCCGTGGAGCTCCTCGTAGACCTCCACGACCGTCGGGACATCCGGGAAGTTCGGGTCGCGGACGACCTCGCCATCGGCGTCGAGCTGGCCGAAGCTCATCAGCACGACTGCCTCGCCGCTTTCCACGAGCGGCTCGACGGACGGGCCGTACGCGCTCGTGGTCGTGTAGTCGATGTCGACCTCACCGCGCTGGAGGGCGAGATTGACCGGGCCCCGGCCCTCGAACCCGAACGTGGAGTCCACGTCGGCGTCGAGGAGGTCGAAGGCCACGAGGGTCGTGAGATCGAGGCCGGTCGCCGTGATCCCACCGAAGACGAGCGGCTCGTCCCGGTTCACGAGGTCGTCGACGCCCTCGACTCCCGCGTCGGTGCGGGCGTACACGACGCCGCCTGTGCCGTTCACGAGGATCGGGATCATGTCGGCGAAGGAGTACTTCACGACGTCGCGCTCGAGGACCCACGGCACGACGGTCGTCGCCGTGCTGACGAGCAGCTCGGCCCCGGTCGCGCCCGCGGACAGCGCGAAGTGGTTCGATCCGGTGATCCCCTCGCCTCCGTCCTCGTTCACCGGGGCGAAGCCGGGGTCACCGGGGATGAAATGGGCCAGGTCCTGCCCCACGAAGCGCGCCCACGTGTCGGTTCCCCCGCCCTCTGCGAGCGGGATCATGACCTCGAGCGTCTCCCCCGCGAAGTCCCCGTCCTCCGTGGTCGCCGGCGGATTGAGGGCTCCGCCCGCGAGCATCGTCGCCGCGATCCCGAGAACGGCGAAGACGCCCACGACCGTCACCGTCTTCGAGCGCGGGGCCGGGGGCGGATCGGCTGGAAGGGCGGAGACGTCGTCGTCAGGGCCCACAGGCGTGCTGGGCATCATTGCTCCTTGCGATTGAGATTACGCGCCGACGGGCGCGTCGGATGGCAGTGGCAGCTGGGCGTGCGCGAGCACGCGGGAGGTGCGGACCGTGCCGACGACGTCTTCGCCGTCGATCGTGCGCCGCCAGGTCGAGATCGTCCCCGCGGGCGTCCGCAGCCGGATCCCGTCCGACGCGCTCCCGCGCACGGCGTCGGCCACGATGCCCCCGGGGACCGCGGCCGCCATGGTGAGACCGACGCTGCCGGTGACGGGAAGCGCCGGGTGCGGCAGGCCCATGGAGAGCATGAGGACATCGAGGTCGGCGTCGCTGTCGGCGCCGGGAGTCGATACGATCGCGAGCTTCGGGACCGCGCGCTCAGCCTCCGCCGGCGACGGCGCGAGCCCCATCGCGACGGCGCCCGCCCGGCGGATCGCATCGAGCCGCGCGAGCGCATCGCGTCCGAGTGAGGCCCAATCCGCATAGCGCGCGCCCGAGAGCGCGGCCGTCTCGGCGCTGACGATCACGAGCGGCGCGCCGGCGTCGACGAGGCTCGCCTCGACCTGCCCCTCTTCCACCTGCAGCGTGTCGCGCACGCGCCCTGTGGGAAGCAGCCGTCCGGTCGTCCGTCCTGCGGGATTGACGAAGCCGAGCCCGACCGCCGTCCCGGAGAAGGGGACGCCGGGGATGTCGGTGTCGAGCCGCTCCTCCCACCGGGCGCCCGGAGTCGCGAGCCGCTCCCAGATCACCTGCCCCGTGTTGGTGTTGCGGACCCGCACGATCGTCTCGTCCGCGGCCGCCGCGACCCACCCCCGCGCGAGCGCGAACGGCGCGACCACTGCAGAGCAGTTGCCGCAGTTGGAGCCCCAGTCCACCGTGGCCTCCCCGATGCCGACCTGCGCGAACGTGTAATCCACATCGGCCTCGTCGTCGG
This sequence comes from Microbacterium sp. KNMS, assembly GCF_053851835.1. Taxonomy (NCBI): domain Bacteria; kingdom Bacillati; phylum Actinomycetota; class Actinomycetes; order Micrococcales; family Microbacteriaceae; genus Microbacterium; species Microbacterium sp. KNMS. The sequence continues at coordinate 51,875 of NZ_JBSQBP010000021.1, read as the reverse complement.
AGGCGCGAGCGAGGATGACCGCCTTGCTCGTGGTCGAGGTCGCGCCGCCCACGCCATCGACCTGCCGCGGGTCGGGGCTGCCGTAGAGCCGCAGGAGGACGTCGTCGACGGACATGCCGGGGACCTCCAGCTGCTCGCGCTCGAACACCCAGCACTTGCTGGTGCCGCCGCGCATCCAGGTTGCGGAGATCGTGCGGTTCATCGGTCCTGCCTTCGAGATCGGGGCGCCGGGTGGCGACAGCACGATCGTGAATGCACTGTGGCTGAAACACCAGTTACAGATCCAGCAGAGTCATTAAGCAGTTCTTCATGCACGGATCCACAGGGCGCACGGAGCGCCCGGTGCGCTTCCTGAGGCTCGGTGCCGGTCAGCGGCCTACCATGAGAGAGGGGCCCCTGAAGTGGCCATTCGGCCCTCCTGGGCACCCATGAAGCATCCCTTCACGAGAGGAGCCCGCGTGCTCGACATCAATCGGCTCAGGGTTCTCCTGCGGGTCATCGAGACGGGGTCCGTCACCGCAGCGGCGGACGACCTCTTCCACACGCCGTCCGCCGTCTCTCAGCAGCTGCGCAAGCTCGAAGCCGAGGTCGGCCAGCCGCTGGTCCACCGGCGCACCGACGGCATGATCCCGACCGATGCCGGACTCGTCCTCGCCGGGCATGCCCGCACGATCCTGCGCCAGATGGACGCGGCCGAGTCCGACCTGCGTCGTCTGGCACGCCTCGAAGGCGGCTCGCTGAGCGTGGGCACGTTCCCCACGATCGGGAGCTCGTTCCTCCCCCTCGTCATCGGACGGTTCCGCCGGGAGAATCCCTCGGTCGCCCTCGACGTCCGCTCGAGCCGGCTCGAGGATCTCGTCGATCTGCTCAGCCGGGGCGAGGTCGGCCTCTGCTTCCTGTGGGAGTACGCGTGGAACCCTCTCGACCCTCGCCAGTTCGACCTGACCCTCGTCTTCGAGGAGCCCACCGTGCTGCTCGTGGGCGCCGAGCACCCGCTCGCGGGGCGTGAGAGCGTGCAGATGAGCGAGCTCGCCTCAGAACCGTGGATCATCCGCGCCGACGACCATCCCGTGGCCGAACTGCTGCAGAGGTCCTGCCTGGCCGCGGGATTCTCGCCCCGCATCGCCTTCCAGGCGAACGACTATCTGGAGGCGCAGGCGATGGCGAGCGTCGGCCTCGGCGTCGCGCTCGCTCCCGAGAGCGCCGTCGTGACCCGCCACCCGGGCGTGCGCGTGCTGGCCCTCGGCGACGATGCCCCGTCGCGTCGCATCCTGCTCGCGCAGCGGCACGACCGCGTGCGTGCGCCCGCGGAGGTCGCCTTCCAGTCGCTGGTCCTGCAGCTCGGCGAGAGCTGGCGCGCCGGCCGCGCCGAGGCGATCGGCCGCTGACGCGTCACGCGCCCGCGGCGAGCTCCTTCGCGCGCGCGATCGCGGCATCCGTCGCCGTCCGGAAGAGCTCGCTCAGGCGAGCGTCCTGCAGGACCGCGATCGCCCGCTCGGTCGTGCCCTTGGGGCTCGTCACCTGCCGACGCAGCTCGGCGGGGTCCTCCCCCGTCGCGTCGAGGAGCGCCGTCGCGCCGATGAACGTACCCTCGGCCATCGCGCGCGCATCCGCCTCCGCGAACCCCTGCGCGACGGCCGCGCGCGTGAGCTCCTCGACGAGGAGGAAGACGTAGGCGGGCCCCGAACCCGAGATCGCCGAGAGCGCGTCGATGCGCTCCTCGGGCACCTCGATCACGGTGCCCACCGTCTCGAAGAGGCGGCGCACGACGCGCACATCCTCGTCGCTCGCGGCGGCGCCCCGAGCGAGGCCCGTGACGCCCTTGCCGATGCGCGCGGGGGTGTTCGGCATCGAGCGGAGCACCGCGGTCTCTGAGCCGAGGATGCTCTGGAAGGTGTCGAGCGTCACGCCCGCTGCGAGGCTCACGACGATCGCGTCGTCGCGGAGAGCGGACCCGATCTCGCGGAGGAGGTCGGGCACCATCGCGGGCTTCACGCCGACGAGCACGATGCGCGCCTCCGACGCGGCGCGCGCGTTGCCGTCGGGCTCGTCCTCGAGCGCGATGCTCGTGACCCCCGGGACCGCGGCGAGCTCGGCCGCCTTCTGCGCCGAGCGGTTGGTCGCGAAGACGCCGCCGTCGACATCGAGTCCGCTCGCGACGAGGCCCCGCAGGATCGCACCGCCCATCGAGCCGGCACCGAGGAACGCGACGGAGGGGAGCGAGTCAGTCATGCGTCAATCCTAGGGATCGCGTGCGGCGCGCCGACGGGCGGGCGAGGCGCGAGCGCCCGCCTTAGACTGCGAGCATGAGCGCACACGGCGGTGGCAAGGCGATCCTGGCGGCCTTCGCGGCGAACATCGGGATCGCGATCGCGAAGTTCATCGGATGGATCATCTCGGGCTCCGCATCGATGCTCGCGGAGGCCATCCACTCGGTCGGCGACTCCGGCAACCAGCTCCTCCTCCTGCTCGGCGGACGCCGCGCGCGGCGAGCCGCCGACCGCGAGCACCCCTTCGGGCACGGCCGCGAGCGCTACGTGTACGCGTTCGTCGTCGCGATCATCCTCTTCTCGGTCGGCGGGGTCTTCTCGCTCTACGAGGGAGTCGAGAAGCTCACCCACCCGCACGCGGTCGAGAACGCCTGGCTGCCGATCGCCATCCTCGTCATCGCGATCGGGCTCGAGAGCTTCTCGCTGTGGACCGCCGTCAAGGAGAGCAACGCGGTGCGCGAGCGCGGGCAGTCCTGGGCGTCGTTCATCCGCCGCGCGAAGGCGCCAGAGCTGCCCGTCGTCCTCCTCGAGGACTTCGCGGCGCTGATCGGCCTCACCCTCGCGCTCCTCGGCGTGGGCCTCACGGTGCTCACGGGCGACGCCGTCTTCGACGCGCTCGGCACCATCTGCATCGGCGTGCTCCTCATCCTCGTGGCGATCGTGCTCGGCATCGAGACGAAGAGCCTGCTCGTCGGCGAAGGCGCATCGGAGGCCGACTTCGAGCGGATCGTCGCCGCGATCGAGGCGGGGCCCGAGGTCGAGAAGCTCATCCACGTCAAGACGCTCTACGTCGGGCCCGAGGAGCTCATGGTGGCCGGCAAGGTCGGCCTCCCGCAGGACATCTCCGTGGCCGATGCGGCGCGCGACATCGATGCGGTCGAGGCGCGCATCCGCGAGGCCGTGCCGGCCGCGCGGATCATCTACCTCGAGACCGACGTCTATCGCGCTCCCCACGAGCCCGGCCCTCCGACGGAGACCTTCATCCTCAAGTCCTCCGACTGACGGCTCCCTGCGCTGACAGACTGGGGCGCATGGAGTTCTGCGTCTTCACCGAGCCCCAGATGGGGGCCAGCTACGACACCCAGCTCGCGTTCGCGCAGCAGGCCGAGCGCGTCGGATTCGACGGCTTCTTCCGCTCGGACCACTATCTGACGATGGGCGGCGAGGGGCTGCCGGGTCCGACGGACGCCTGGACGACGCTCGCCGGCCTGGCGCGCGAGACGACCCGCCTGAGGCTCGGCACCCTCGTCTCGTCGGTCACCTACCGCTGGCCCGGGATCCTCGCGATCCAGGTCGCGCAGGTCGACGCGATGTCGGATGGCCGCGCCGAGCTCGGGCTCGGAACCGGCTGGTTCGAGGCGGAGCATCTCGCGTACGCGATCCCCTTCCCCCGGAAGCGGTTCGGGATGCTCGCCGAGCAGCTCGAGATCGTGAACGGCCTGTGGTCCACCTCGGTCGGCGAGCGCTACGGCTTCGAGGGAGAGCACTACCGGCTCGTCGACTCCCCCGCCCTGCCGAAGCCCGTGCAGGATCGGGTGCCCGTCATCGTGGGCGGCGCAGGCCTCACCCGGACGCCGGAGCTCGCGGCGCAGCACGCGACCGAGTTCAACATCGCCTTCCAGCCCGAGGACGTCATCGCCGACCGCTTCGCCCGCGTGCGCGCGGCGTGCGAGCGGATCGGCCGGGACCCCGAGACGCTGAAGCTCAGCGTCGCGCTCACGACCCTCGCGGGCGGCAGCGAGGCCGACCTCGAGCGGCGCGCGGCCGCAACCCGGACCGACCTCGCGGCGTTCCGCGCGGGAGACGGCTTCGCCGGCTCCGCCGACGACATCGTCGCCAAGGCGACCCGGTTGAAGGAGCTCGGCGCGTCTCGGCTGTACTTCCAGCTGATGGACATGGGCGACCTCGATCACGTGGCGTATCTCGGCGAGGAGGTGCTGCCGCGCCTGCGCTGAGCGAATCGCCGTCAGGGTCTTGCATTCCGATATTTCAGTAGGCGAGGCTAGGGACTGCGCCCGACCGGCGCACCTCTCCCACCTGGGCTCCGGCCCGCAGAACAAAGGAAACGACCATGGCAGATCTCCTCGGCCTCCTCTCCGGACTCCTCGAGACGCTCCTCGGCCTCCTCGGCGGCCTCGGCATCTGAGCCCATCGCTCGAGAGTCCCCGCGGCGCGGCCGCGGGGACTCTCTGCGTTCAGCGGCGCTCGGCGAAGAAGGCGCGCAGGAGCGCCACGGCCTCGTCCTCGAGCACGCCGCCGACGACCTCCGCGCGGTGGGGAAGGCGCCGGTCCCGCACGACGTCGTACATCGATCCCGCGGCTCCTGCCTTCTCGTCCCACGCCCCGAAGACGAGCCGCCCGATGCGGGCCTGCAGGACCGCTCCCGCGCACATGACGCACGGCTCGAGCGTCACGACGAGCGTGCATCCCTCGAGGTTCCAGGATCCGATGGCCTCAGCCGCGCGGCGCATGGCGACGATCTCGGCGTGCGCCGCGGGGTCGTGCGTCTCCTCACGGAGGTTCCGCCCCTCGCCGAGCACCGCGCCATCCGCCCCGAGCACCACGGCTCCGACCGGGATGTCCCCGCGCTCCCCCGCCGCGTCGGCCAGCGCGAGCGCGCGGCGCATCGCGGACACGTCGGATGGCGAGGAATTCACCCTCCGAGCCTAGAGCGGCCCAGGCTCTCTGCATCCGCGCAACCGCGTCCCGGTAGCCTTGCCCTATGCGCCTGCACGTCGCCGACCACCCGCTCATCACGCACAAGCTCACGGTGCTCCGCGACAAGGCAACGCCGTCGCCGGTCTTCCGTCAGCTGACCGAGGAGCTCATGACGCTCCTCGCCTACGAGGCCACGCGCAACGTGCGCGTCGAGCCGGTCACGATCGACACCCCCGTCACGCAGACGAAGGGCGTCAGGATCGCCGACCCGAAGCCGCTCGTCGTCCCGATCCTGCGCGCAGGGCTCGGCATGCTCGAGGGGATGACCAAGCTCGTCCCGACCGCGGAGGTCGGCTTCCTCGGCATCGTGCGGAACGAGGAGACCCTCCTTCCGACCACGTACGCCGAGCGCCTGCCCGACGACCTCAGCGACCGCCAGTGCTTCGTGCTCGACCCGATGCTCGCGACCGGCGGCTCGCTCGCCGCGGCGATCAAGTACCTCTTCGACCGCGGCGCGACCGAGGTCACCGCCGTGTGCCTTCTCGGCACCCCGGAGGGCGTCCACGCGATCGAGAGCCTCGTGGGCGACCGCGACATCACGCTCGTGCTCGGCGCGCTCGACGAGGGCCTCAACGAGCACGGGTACATCGTGCCGGGGCTCGGCGACGCGGGCGACCGCCTTTACGGCACGGTCTGAGCCGGGGCGGCCCGGGCCGCGCCTCAGTCCACGTCGAGCCGGTAGGCCCGCTCCTCGCCGTACGTCCGGAAGCCGGCGCGCGCGAGGATCGGCGCCGAGGTCGACACGCGCCCCTTGACGAGCGCGGTCGACGCGCCGAACGCGCGGGCGAGGCGGAGCCGCTCCGCGAGCACGGCCCGGTACGCGCCGCGCCCGCGGTCGGAAGCGAGGGTGGCCGCACCCCAGAGGCGCGCGAACTCCCCGACGATCGTCGCGCCGCCCGTGCTCACGGGGCGGCCGTCGATGCGCGCGAGCACGCGGAACCCGCGCCCCGCGCTCCAATCCGCCTCGAGCTCGCGCAGCTCGGCGTCGAGCCCCGCCTCGTCGAGCGGCGCCTGCTCCCAGACCGGCACGTTGACCGCGTCGACGTCGCGCAGCTGCTCTCGTGTGCGCACCGTCTCGACCGCGACGCTCGGGGACTCCCCCGGCGTCGCCTCGTCGAGGGCGAGCGCGAAGACCGTGACGGTGTCCTCGTGCACCGCGCCGCGCCGGAGCAGCGCGTCCGCGAGCCCTGCCGGGCGGTCGGATGCGCCGACCCAGAAGGTCGTGCGCCGCTCGCCCCAGTCGCGGGCGCGCTCGAGCGCGGCGTCCACCGCCTCATCGGCTGTGCCCTCGCGGTCGAACGCCGAGACCCGCACCCCGCCGCCGAAGCGCGCGGGATACCGCACGGCGACCATCCCGTCGACGACGTGATCGGAGTCGCGGGGCAGCCAGACCCACTCGGCGGCTGCGCGGCGGATGGCGTCGGCGTCGGTCATGCGCGCTCCTCCGGGGCCACGAGGCGGGCGAACGCGCTCATGCGCGCGACGCCGGCGGGCGTGTGCGGCAGGTCGTCGAGCAGGGCGGGCGAGTGCACGAGGTACGCCGCGACCATCGCGCGCGAGATCGCGACGTTGAGCCGGTTCTGGAGCAGCAGGAACTCCGTCCCGCGCGGGGCGTCCCTGCCCGATGAGGCCGCGAGCGTCACGATCGAGATCGCGGCTTCCTGCCCCTGGAACCGGTCGACGGTCCCGACGCGCACGCGCGGCCATCCGGCACGCTGCAGGGTCTGCTCGACGAGCTGCTGCTGGGCGTTGTACGGCGCGACGACGATGATGTCGTCCTCCGTGAGCGGGCGCGGCGGGCACGCGTGGGCGACGCCGTCGTCGTCGATGCGGATGTCGGTGAACGCCCGCCCGACGACCTCGCCGACGATCCGCACGACCTCGTCGGCCTCGGCCTGCGACTCGGTCGCATCGCCCCGATGACGCACGGGCACCGCGTGCAGGCCCGGCGCGACGCCGTCGACCGACCGGCGCTCCGCGCCGGCGCGCGACGCGAGACGCCCGGCGTAGGACAGGTGCGAGACGGCCTCGGACACCTCCGGATGCATGCGCCACGACCGCGCGAGGAAGTAGCCGTGCGTCTCCGGGAGCACCTGCTGGCCATCCATGACCCAGCCGAGGGCCGAGGTGTCCACGGGCTCGGGATGCACCCCCTGGCTCACCTGCGGAAGCTGCTGCGGATCGCCGAGCAGAAGCAGGCTGCGCGCCGCCGTCGAGACCGCGATGGTCGACGCGAGCGAGAACTGGCCCGCCTCGTCGATGACGAGCAGGTCGAGCCCGCCGCGCGCGATGCGGCCGGTGTGCGTGAAGTCCCACGCGGTGCCGCCGACGACGTAGCCGCCCTGCTGCTCGGAGACGAAGCGGGCCACGCCGTTCTTGGGGATCAGCGTGAAGGCGGGGTCGCGCGGCTCGGCTCCGGACTTCGGCGCCTTCGCGACGCGCGAGCCGGGCACCCCCGCCGCGACGACGCGGTCGAGCATGTTCTCGACCACGGCGTGCGACTGCGCGACGACGCCGACCCGGTAGCCGTGCTCCATGACGAGGCGCGCGATGACGTGCGAGCCGACATACGTCTTGCCGGTGCCGGGAGGCCCCTGGACGGCGACGTAGGAGCGGTCGAGGCCGCGCACCGTCCGGACGATCGCGGACACGTCGTCGCCGTCGGACGGCGCGATCCCGGCACCGCGCGGCGGGATGCGGCGCAGGATGTCGGTGGCCGGGTCGGCCGGGAGCTCCCCCGCGTCGGCCGCGCGCACGACCGTCTCGGCCCATGCGTCGATGGCCCCCTGCTGGTTGCCGGCACGCGGCGGGGGCGCGGGGGTGAGGGCGACCGGAAGCTCCTGCCACGTCTCGCCGTCGGCCGCGCGCTCCTCGATGACGGCACCGTCGTCGAGGACCTCGATGACGCGTGCCTGGCGCGGCACGTGCACCCAGCGCGGGGAGGCCTGGTTCGGGAACGGAGCGGGCCGCGGATAGAGCAGGTACGGCTCGACGCCCTCGCTCAGTCGCGTTCCCGGTGCGAGCTCGCCGCGGAGCTCGACCACGCGGCGGACGGATCGCGCGCCCTCGGGCATCCCCCAGTCCTCGACGACGCGGCAGCGCGAGGCGTCGACGGCGAGGACATCGCGCGTGTCGAGCCAGAGGCCGAGCGGCTCCCGCAGCCGCTGGAAGTGCCCGTGCCAGAAGCTCTTCGCCTCGCGCGGGTAGTAGTCGATCGCGGCCGCAGCGAGACGCAGCGCGTCCTCGTCGGCGCTCGGGGCCGACAGCGGGTCCGCCGCCACGCGGGCATCGCGGCGCGCAGCGGCATGCGCGTCGAGCGCGAGCGCGAGCGGAGACGGCGCGTACGCGAGCTCGTCGGGCACCTCGGGCGGGGCAGGGGTCACGCCGGTCTCCCGCGCACGCTCGACGAGCCAGTCGCGCAGGCGCCGGGTCGAGACGCAGTCGTAGCGGTTGTAGTCGGCGAGGTCGTCGAGGATGGCCCGCGCGGCCGCCTCCTGCCCATCGGCCTGCAGGGCGCGCGCCTCGACGTAGCGGACGATCGAGTCGTCGCCCTTCTGCACGTCCTGCGTGCGCACCTCGTCGCCCATGTAGAGCGGCTCGAGCTTCTTGATCGAGTACGACCGCGAGCCGATGCGCAGGGCCCGGCGCACGACGGGGTAGAGATCGACGAACAGCTCGTCGCGCAGCATCCGGTCGACGTCGGCCTCGCGCACACCGTGCCGAGCGGCCATCGCCGCCAGGTGCGTGGGCTCATACGGCGCGTAGTGGTAGATGTGCATGTCGGGATGCGCGGCCCTGCGCGCCGCGACGAAGTCGCAGAAGCGCTCGAGGGCGGCCTTCTCCTCCGCGAGGGTGTGCGCCCAGAGCGCGGAGTACTGCTCGCGCAGGTCGACCCATCCGAAGAGGTAGTCGATGCCCCAGACGGCGGCCGAGCCGACCTGCTCGCTGTAGAGCGGATCGCCCTCGAAGTCGAAGAACACGTCGCCCTGGCTCGGGCGGGGCATCGCGCCGAGCGCGAGCGGCTGCACGACCTCGTACGCGGGAACCGGGTGCGCGTCGGCCGGCTCGTCACCCGGAACGCCCGCAGGGCTCTGCAGCTGGAGGCGCGCCTGCGTGCGCAGCGACGCGAAGACGTCGGAGTTCATCCGCGCGGGGCCGGTCTCGGCCGCCGCGAGGTCGTCGATCGTGCGGATGCCGATGTCGCGCAGGCGAGCGCGCTGCGACGGGCGCATGCCCGCGACGAGCAGGAGGTCGCGATGCGCGACGACCTCGAGCTCGCAGGTCGCGCAGCGCCCGCAGGCGGACACCTCGAGCTCGCCGCGCTCGTCGCCCCACGCGATCGCCTCGGCCGACGCGCCCCGCTCGATCCCGCGATCCGCGATGAGCGCCCGCAGGCGGCGACGGCGCACGTCGAACATCGGAAGCAGGTCGTCCACCCGGTGCGTCGACACCGAGCCGTCGCCGAGCAGGAGGTCGACCTCGTCGGAGGTCGGGATGCCGAGACGGCGCAGCTGATCGACGTATGCCGCGAGCTGCATGAGCGCCGTCACGCGGGCCGTGCGGGCGAGCTTGCTGTCCTGCACGCGCCAGCGGCCATCTGCCTCCTGCACGAGGAAGTCGGCGAATCCGACGAACTCGTCCGTGGTGAAGGCCGCCTGGAACAGCACCCGCGCATCCGACCGCAGCGCGTCGACGGTCTGGGCCGCCACGTCGGCGAGCGCCGCGGAGTCGGCCGACGACACCCGCTCGAGCTCGACCACCCCGGCGCCGAACTCCTGGCGGTAGCGCTCGAGGACGCGCTCCTCGTGGCGATCGCCGAGCCGGGCCGCGCGCTCGAGCATGGCGTCCTCCGGATCCTCGACGGCGGCGACGCGGCCGAGCTTCGCGTCGATCGCCCGCAGCCACGCGAACTCGCACTCGGCGGCGGCCTTGAGGTCGCTCGCGCTCCACACGAGGCGCTGCTCTGTCGGGATGAATCTCACACTCCGACGGTAGCCCGGGTCTCGGACATCCCCGTCCGCCGGCATGACACGATGGCTCTGATGCCCGCGAGCGGAGGAGACGGCATGGACGAGCGACCCGGCCCGTGGACCCGGTTGAGCGCCGCGGCCCATCCCCTCGGCGAGGGATCGCGGCTCATCGACGGCGTCGTGCACTGGGTCGACCTCGAAGGCGGCGTCCTGCACGCCTGGACCCCCGAGGGCGGCGACGCCGCGACCCATCGGCTCGACCGCCCGGTCGGCTTCGCCGAGAAGGCGCCGGACGGACGCCTGCTCGCCGCGGCGGGGACGGGCGTCGTCGAGCTCGACATCTTCGGGCGCCACACTGCTCTCGCCGACACCGGTCTCGATCCCGCCCGGCATCGCGTCAACGACGGGACCATCGCGCCCGACGGATCGCTGTGGTTCGGGACGATGGTCCGGGACGGCTCCGATCCCGAGGGCTCGGTCTGGCGCTGGGACGCGGGCACCGGCGAGGTGACGCGCCTCGCGACCGGCATCGACATCCCGAACGGCCCGGCCTTCCATCCCGACGGCGAGACCGTGCTCATCGCCGACACCGTGGGCGGCCGCATCCTGCGCGCGCCGCTCGCGGCACCCGACCGCCTCGACGTGTTCGCCGCGGTCGACGGGTCGCCCGACGGCCTGCACGTCGACGCGCAGGGACGCATCTGGAGCGCCGTGTACGACGGCGGGCGCCTCGACGTGTACCGAGCGGATGGCGCGCGGCTCGCGCGCATCGAGGTCCCGGCCGAGCACCCCACGAGCGTCCTCACGACGCCGGACGGCCGCGTCGTCGTGACGAGCGCCGCGCAGGGCATGGACGAGCCGGGCCCGTTCGACGGGCACACGTTCGCCGCCGCGATCGCCGACGTGCTCGAGGCCTGAGCCCGGTCAGGCGGCGCAGGCGCCGGGGCCCGGCTCAGCGCCGCGCTGACCGCTTCTGCACGCCGCGCGCGAGCCCGGCGAGACCGGCGACGAGGATGACCGCGCCCGCGGCCAGGACGACGGTCACCGCGGTCGAAACAGGGTCGGCCGTGAGGATCCAGTCGGCCACGGCCGCCTGGAGCGCGGCGTATCGCGTCGCGTCGAGCACCTGTCCCAGCCCGACGAGGGAGACGACCAGCATGAGCGCACCCCAGATGATCGCCGCCCAGCGGATGCGGGGCCGCTCGGCGGGCTCGGGGCCCGCGGCCGGGACGCCCTCGGCGACGCGCTGCTCTTCGCTCATCGTGGACTCTCCTCGTCAGCGGACGGCGTCGGCTCGGCGGAGGCTCCGCCCGTGCCATCGGTCGGCTCCGGCGTCAGGCCGCCCGTCGAACCCGCGGTCGGCGTGGGCGTCGGCTCAGCCGCGCCGAACTCGTCCTCGTCGAGCACCCAGATCGACACCTCACCGCCCTCGGTCTGCGTGATGTCCACCGTGCGCAGGGGCGCATCCGCCTCGGCGCCGTCCTGCGCCCACTCGACGATCCCGTCGCGCGGCACCGGCAGGTCCTCCGACTCGTAGACGCCCGCGTCGCCCATCCGGGTCACCATGACGCGCGTGTCATCGTCGGCATGGACCCGGATGTCCGCCGCGATATCCGGAGGGACGGTCACCTGCGTGAAGCCGGCACGGCGGACGACCGTGGCGCTGCCCTCTCCGCCGCCGTCGGCCATCAGCCACAGCTCGAGGGAGCCGTAGGCGCGCGTCACCTCGTACGACGAGCCGTCGACGGCGATCGTCTGCCAGCTGTTCGCGCCGATCACGTTGTTCGCGCCGAGCGCCGTGCCGGCCCCCGCGGCGAGCGCGATCACGGCGAGGGCCGCGAGCGCCCCGCTGCGGCGGCGCAGGGCGCCCGCGATCACCATCCCGCCGGCCGCGACCGCCGACATCGCGAAGGCCGCGGCCGCAAGGGCGGCCGAGGCGCGCTCGGGCTCGATCGGCCAGGTCCCTCCGCCGAGGACGACGAGGGCTGCGGCCGATCCCGCGACGAGGGCGAGTCCGAGTGTCGACGCGCCGAAGGCGAGGGAGATCCTCGGACGAGTCGCCCTGCGGGCCGCGCGCACGCGCGCCGCCTCCTCGGCGAACGCGCGCGCGGCCTGCTGGCGGCGGGTGCGCTCCTCCTCGCGGGCGAGGCGCTCCGCGTCGGTCTGCTGCGCGCGCCACGCGTCGTGCTGCTCGCGCCACTCCTCGTGCTGGCGACGCCAGGCGTCGAAGTCGCCGTCGGCGGGCGGCTCGGGCGACGGAGCCGGCTCGAAGGGCGGGACGGCCGGCCCCCCGGCCGTCCCGCGGGCGGCGGGGGTTCCCTGCACCCCGCCGAGGCCCCCGCCCGACACGGGGGACGCGATGCGCCGGCCGGCCCAGATGCCGAGCGCGGCGATGGCCGCGACCGCCGCGAGCCCGACGAGGAGCGCGACGGGCGATCCGTACCCGAAGATCGCGGGCACGACGACGCCGAAGCCGATCCCCAGGATCGGGATGGCGGCCGCGACACAGACGAGGACGATGAGCGCCGTCCGCCCCGGACCGAGCGCGGCCACGCCGCCCACGGGCCGCTCGCGCCGGACGAGCCAGAGCGCGAACGCGGCGAGCGCCGCGACGACCGCGATCCAGAACGAGGCCTCGATGGCGGTCCAGACGATCCGGCCCGGGTACGCCAGGGCGAGGAAGTCCTCCATGAGCGTCGCGCTCGCCCAGCTGGCGAGTGCGCCGAAGCCGATCATGATCGCGATGCCGACGAGGGCCGGGCCCGAGCCGGTCCGCAGCCGGATCGCGATGTCGCCCCGCTCATCCGGGAGCAGCGCCCATCCGAGGGCGTACAGCCACAGCGCGGGGAACCCGAGCACCGCGGCGACGACGAAGATGCCCCGCACGATGACGGGGTCGGCGCCGGTGCGGCGCGCGATCGCGGCGCACACGCCGCCGATCCAGCCCTCCGTGCGCACGAGGCCGAGCGATCGCACCCAGTCGAAGAAGCCTCCTCCCGGACGACGCGACGGCGCCTCGACGGCGGGAGCGCCGCCATCCGCCCCCACGGCGCTCGTCATCTCGGTTCCCCGCGGCTCGCTCTCGGTCATGGTCCGATCCTCGCGCGCTGCGCGCCGGCGCCGCCATGAGGGATCACCCCGGTCCTCCCCTGATTCGCCGGCTCAGGGCGGCCCGCGCGTGGTTGCATGGGGGCATGACCGCCGCGCCTCCCGCCTCGCGCCTCGCGCGCTCGCGCAGCGCGGTCGTCGCGGGCGTCGCCGAGGGCGTCGCGCGGCACCTCGGATGGCGCGTGCCGGTCACGCGGCTCCTGTTCGCCGCGACGGCAGGCATCTGGGGCGCGGGCGCACTCCTCTATCTGTGGCTCTGGGCCTTCACGCCCCTGCAGGATGGCGACGCGCGCGTCACGCGGCGGGCTCCCGTCGCGTGGATCCTCCTCGCGGGGGCTGCGCTGTTCCTCCTGGTCGCGCTCCAGATGAACTACTGGAGCCTCACTCAGGGCGTCCTCCCGCCCGCGAGCCTGCTCCCCGCGGTCTTCGCGATCGCGCTCGCGACCGCCGCGGGCGTGTGGTCGGCCGTCCTCGACCGGGCCGACCCGGCCCGCGGCCCCCAGCAGGACCTCCTCCTGCGGAGCATCGCGTCGGCCGTGCTCGCGGCCGTGGCCATCCTCATCCTCACCCGAACGGGCTCGGTCGCGGCCCAGCTCGCGCCGGTCATGCTCCTCATCGCGCTCGCGGCAGCGCTCGGCATCGCCGTCGTGTGGTCGTCGACCTGGATCGCGCGGTTCCGCGAGCTCCAGGCCGCGCGCATCCAGGGCATCCGCGAGGAGCAGCGCGCCGAGATGGCCGCGCACCTGCACGACTCCGTGCTGCAGACGCTCGCGCTCATCCAGAACCGCGCGGGCGCATCGAGCGAGGTCGGCCGGATCGCCCGCGCCCAGGAGCGCGAGCTGCGGGCATGGCTCTACGACGACGACGCCCCCGCCGACAGCGACCTCGCGACCGATCTGCGCGACTACGCGACAGCGCTCGAGCTCGACTACGAGGTGGCGATCTCGGTCGTCTCGGCCGGATCGTCGACCGAGCGGGCGAGCGGCGAGGTCGCCGCGGCGGCCCGCGAGGCGATGCTCAACGCGGCGCGCCACGCGGGCGGCGACGTCTCGGTCTACATCGAGGGCGCCCCGGGAGCCGTCGACGTCTTCGTCCGCGACCGCGGTGCCGGGTTCGACCTCGACGCCGTTCCCGAGGACCGCTTCGGCGTGCGCGAGTCGATCGTCGGCCGCATGCGGCGCACGGGCGGGATGGCCTCGGTCACGCGCGGCGCAGGAGGCGTCGGCACGCAGGTGCACATCCGCTACCCTTCGGCAGGTGCCCGTGCCTGAGCTCACCGTCGTGATCGTCGACGACCACTCCATCTTCCGCTCGGGGCTGCGCGCCGACCTCGACGGCGCGCTCCGGGTCGTCGGCGAGGCCGCCGACGTGCCGTCCGCAGTCGCCGTGATCGCCGAGACCGCGCCCGACGTCGTGCTCCTCGACGTGCACCTGCCCGGCGGCGCGGCCGGCAGCGCGGGCGGCGAGGACGTCCTGCGGCAGGCGTCGCCGCTCTCACCCGGAACCCGCTTCCTCGCCCTGAGCGTCTCCGACGCGGCGGAGGACGTCGTGCGGGTCATCCGCGCGGGCGCCCGCGGCTACATCACGAAGGGCGCATCGGGAGCCGAGGTCTCGCGCGCGGTGCGGGTCGTCGCATCGGGCGACGCGGTCTTCTCCCCGCGCCTGGCCGGATTCGTCATCGACGCCTTCGGCGCGGCCTCGGGCGAGACCGCGGTCGCCGACGACGAGCTCGACCGCCTCTCCGCGCGCGAGCAGGAGGTCATGCGGCTCATCGCCCGCGGCTACGCCTACAAGGAGGTCGCCGCCGAGCTCTTCATCTCGGTGAAGACCGTCGAGACGCACGTGTCGGCCGTGCTCCGCAAGCTCCAGCTCTCGTCGCGGCACGAGCTCACGGCGTGGGCGTCGGCGCGACGGCTGCTCTAGCGGCGATCGGGGCGGCCCACCGCCTCCGGTGACAGACTGGAGGACGTGAGCGACTTCGACTTCGGCAGCGCATACGGCCACGGCTTCGCCCGCATCGCGGCGGCGACCATCCCGCTCGCGGTCGCGGACCCGGCCGCGAACGCCCAGGCGGTCATCGAGACCGCCCGCGAGCTGAGCGACGATGCCGTCGCGGTCGCGGTGTACCCAGAGCTGTGCCTCTCGGGCTACGCGATCGACGACCTCGTTCTGCAGGACCCGCTCCTCGACGCGGTCGACGACGCGATCGCGACGATCGTCGCGGCCTCGGCCGATCTCTTCCCCGTGCTCGTCGTGGGCGCGCCCCTCCAGCGCGGCAGCCGCGTCTTCAACACGGCCGTCGTCATCCACCGCGGCGAGATCCTCGGCGTCGCGCCGAAGTCGTATCTGCCGACCTACCGCGAGTTCTACGAGCGCCGCTGGTACGCCCCGGGCGACGACCAGCGCGGCACGATCGCGGTCGCGGGTCGCGAGGTGCCGTTCGGCCCCGACCTCCTCTTCGAGGCGGCGGACGTGCCCGGCCTCGTCGTGCACGTCGAGGTGTGCGAGGACATGTGGGTGCCCGTTCCGCCCTCGTCGCTCGCGGCGCTCGCGGGCGCCACCGTGCTCCTCAACCTCTCCGGCAGCCCGATCACGATCGCGCGCGCCGACGATCGCCACCTGCTCTGCAAGTCGGCCTCTGCCCGATGCATCGCGGCGTACGCGTACGCCGCGGCCGGGCAGGGCGAGTCGACGAACGACGTCTCGTGGGACGGCCAGACGATGGTCTACGAGGTCGGCACCCTCCTCGCCGAGACCGAGCGCTTCCCGGATGGCGCGCGCCACTCCGTCGCGGACGTCGATCTCGACCGCATCCGGCAGGACCGCCTGCGCCAGGGGACGTTCGACGACAACCGGCGCACCTTCGCCGAGCAGACGCGCTTCCGGACCGTCCGCTTCGAGGTGGATCCGCCGCGCGGCGACGTCGGCCTGCGGCGAGCGCTCGACCGGTTCCCCTTCGTGCCCGACGACCCCGCTCGTCTCGCGCAGGACTGCTACGAGGCGTTCAACATCCAGGTGTCGGGGCTCGTGCAGCGCCTGTCGGCGATCGGCAGCCCGAAGCCCGTCATCGGCGTGAGCGGCGGTCTCGACTCGACGCACGCGCTGCTCGTCATCGCCCGCGCGATGGACCGGATGGGCCGCCCGCGCAGCGACATCCTCGCCTACACGATGCCGGGGTTCGCGACGAGCGAGCACACGAAGTCGAACGCGATCGCCCTCGCGGAGTCGGTCGGCGCGACCATCGAGACCATCGACATCCGCCCGGCCGCGACCGAGATGCTCACGCGCATGGGCCATCCGTTCGGCCAGGGCGAGCCGGTCTACGACGTGACGTTCGAGAACGTGCAGGCGGGCCTGCGGACCGACTACCTCTTCCGGCTCGCGAACCACCACGGCGGCATCGTCGTCGGCACGGGCGACCTGTCCGAGATCGCCCTCGGCTGGGCGACCTACGGCGTGGGCGACCAGATGAGCCACTACTCGGTCAACCCCGGCGTCCCGAAGACCCTCATGCAGCACCTCATCCGCTGGGTCATCGCACACGGCGAGGGCGTGTCGGAGGCGGAGCGGAAGGTGCTGCAGTCGGTGCTCGACACCGAGATCAGCCCCGAGCTCGTGCCGGCCGGCCAGGACGGCAAGGTGCAGTCGACCGAGAGCACGATCGGTCCGTACGCCCTCCACGACTTCACGCTGTTCCACATCCTGCGCTACGGCATGCGGCCGTCGAAGATCGCCTTCCTCGCCGAGCGGGCGTGGAGCGACGCCGAGGCGGGCGCGTGGCCCCCCGGGTTCCCCGCGGAGGATCACTACGCCTACGACCTCGCGACCATCGTGAAGTGGGAGCAGGTCTTCCTCAAGCGCTTCTTCGGGTTCTCGCAGTTCAAGCGGTCGGCCATCCCGAATGGGCCGAAGGTGTCGCCCGCCGGCTCGCTCTCGCCACGCGGAGACTGGCGTGCGCCGTCCGACGGGAACGCAAGGGCCTGGCTCGCAGAGCTCAAGGCCGCGCTGCCCGACCTCGTCGAGTAGTCACTCGGGGTCGCGGTCGCGCAGGCCGACGCGATCCGGGATCTGCATCGCGAGGCCCGGGAGCCACGTCGCGGGGTCCGGCCACGGGCGCGACGTCGGCAGGCTGCGGAGCATCCGCGCCGCCTGCTCGCGGCGCTCGGCCTCGGGCGCGTGCACGGGCACTATGCGCCGCGGCGCCCGGTGGCCGAGCGCGCCGCACCACCAGTGCCGCCAGATCTCAGGGGCCTCGTCGGGTTCGAGCACGAGGTAGTAGTCGGGCATGAGCGCGTCGCCGCGCTCGAACTGGCGGAGCGTGTCGCCGATCTCCGCCTCGAGCACGCCGAGGGTCGCGCGCTCCTCGAAGAGCTCGATCCACGCGGAGGCCACGTGCTCGAGCGGGTCGGCGTCGTGCACCACCCAGGGGGTGCCGGACGCCGAGATGCGATGCGCCGCGAGAGACGGCTCGGAACCGCGCAGCGAGAGCGCGGAGACGCCGTCGAGCGCATCGACGGAGGCGAGCACGTCGTCGGCACCGGGGCCGACGACGGCGACGATGGTTCCGGTCGTACCTTCCATGCCTCAATATATGCCGGGATCCGGATGCGAGGCCAGACCCCTCCGTCAACCCCGTGAGAGCCGGGCGCGACGGTCGTATCGTGGCGGCATGGACGGCTTCGCGGCGGTCGACTTCGCGTTCGCGCGCGAGGTGCTCCAGCGCGGCATCGCGGCGCTGTACCTCGTCGCGTTCCTCTCGACGCTCAACCAGTTCCGCGCGCTCCTCGGCGAGCACGGCCTGCTCCCGGCGCCCGAACTGCTCGCGTGGGCGCGCTCCTCCGACCGCGCCGCCCGGGCGCTGCGGCCCACCCTGTTCCGATGGATCCGGTACACGGATCGCCGTCTCGTCGCGCTCTGCATCGGCGGGATGGCCGTGAGCGCGCTGATCGCGGCGGGCCTCCCCCAGCTCGGTCCGCCCTGGCTGCCGATGCTGTGCTTCCTCGCGATCTGGTTCGGCTACATGTCGATCGTCTCGATCGGGCAGACCTTCTACGGCTTCGGATGGGAGATGCTGCTCCTCGAGTCGGGCTTCCTCGCCGCGTTCCTCGGCTCGCACGACCAGCCGCCCGCGACGGCGATCATCGTCCTGTTCTGGTGGCTGCTGTTCCGGCTCGAGTTCGGCGCCGGCATGATCAAGATCCGCGGCGGACGCGAGTGGCGAGACCTCACGGCCCTGACCTACCACCACGAGACGCAGCCGATGCCGGGGCCCCTGAGCCGCCAGGCGCATCTGCTGCCGCGCTGGTTCCACAGGCTCGAGGTCGTGGGCAATCACATCGCGCAGCTCGCCGTGCCCTGGCTCGTGTTCGCGCCGCTCCTCGGGCTGTGGCTGCCCGACGCGATCCCGCTCCTCATCGGCGCGTTCGCGGCGGTCGTGATCATCGCGACGCAGCTCTGGCTCGTCCTCACGGGCAACTTCGCATGGCTGAACGCGGCGACGATCGTCCTCGCCTTCTCGGCCGTGGGCATCCCCGCGGGCGACGAGCGCGGCGAGCTCCCCCTGCCCTGGCTCGTGGTCACCTCGGCCGTCGCGGTGCTCTGCGTCGTGCTGAGCGGGCAGCCGCTGCGCAACCTCTTCGCGCATCGGCAGCTCATGAACGCGAGCTTCAACCGCTGGAACCTCGCCAACGCGTACGGCGCCTTCGGCACGGTCACGAAGGAGCGCATCGAGTTCGTCGTCGAGGGCACGCTCGACGCGAATCCCGAACACGCGCAGTGGCACGAGTACGGCTTCCGCGGGAAACCCGGCGACGTGCGTCGCAGGCCCCCTCAGGTCGCTCCGTACCATCTGCGGCTCGACTGGCTGATGTGGTTCCTCCCGCTCGGCCACCGCATCGACGACTGGTTCCTCGTGTTCCTCGTGCGGCTGCTCGAAGCCGACCGTCCGACGCTCCGGCTCCTCGCGCGCGACCCGTTCCACGGCCAGCCACCCCGCTTCGTCCGCGTCGTGACCTACCGCTACCGCTTCGCCTCGCGCGCCGAGAAGCGCGAGAGCGGAGACGTGTGGGTGCGCGACCGGCGCAGGACGCTCGTGCAGCCCGTGTCGCTGCACGACGTCGCGTGACGCCTGATCAGCCCTCCGCCCAGATCCGCCGCTCGTGCGCGACGCGGACGACCGCGTCGCGCACGAGCAGCACCGCAGGGCGCGACTCCCCCGCGGCCGTCACCGCGCACATCCGCCGCGACGCGAGGCGGCTGCGGATCGGCACCGACACGCAGCCCGCGGGCACGACCGGCTGCTCGGGCACGACCGCGAGACCGAGCCCGGCCGTCACGAGACCGCGCACTGTGATGAGGTCCTCGCCCTCGAAGGCGATGCGGGGCGTCCGCTCGCTGCGCGCGAAGAGCGCGTCGAGCGAGTCCCGCAGCCCGAAGCCGCGCGCGAGGGTGACGATCGGCCACTCCGCGATCTCGGGCACCGAGACCGACGCGCGCCGCGCGAGCGGATGGTCGTCGGGCAGGAGCGCGACGAGCGGCTGCTCGAACAGGGGCACGACCTCGATGTCACCGCCGATCGCCGGGGTGTCGACGACG
The DNA here is from genome assembly GCF_053851835.1 of Microbacterium sp. KNMS. Taxonomy (NCBI): domain Bacteria; kingdom Bacillati; phylum Actinomycetota; class Actinomycetes; order Micrococcales; family Microbacteriaceae; genus Microbacterium; species Microbacterium sp. KNMS. The sequence goes on along the minus strand of NZ_JBSQBP010000021.1, from coordinate 32,215 downwards.
AGGGCCATGGCGACGCGACCCGCGTGCAGCTGCTCGATGAGGAGCGAGCGCGCGCCCTGGTGCAGTTCGAAGCGCAGATCGGGGCGGTCGCGGCGCACGGTGCTCACGACCTCGGGGATGAAGCGCTCCCCGAGCGAGGTCTGGAAGGCGAGCGACACCGTCGACGAGGCCGCGCCCGTGACGGCGCCGACGCCGTCCTCGATGAGCTCGATCGCACGTCGGAACGCGGGCAGGAGCGTGCGCGCGGCGGCGGTCAGGCGGATGCCGCGGCCCTCCCTCTCGACGAGCGCGACGCCGAGGCGCTGCTCGAGGGTGCGGATGGCGCGGCTCACGTTGGGCTGCGGCATGCCGAGGCGCTCGGCGGCCGCCGTGACGTGCTCGGTGTCGCCGAGCGCGACGAGCACGGGCACGAGCGGGAGGACGCCGCGGATCCGATCCGTTTCCATGCCCTCATGGTATGCATCAGGCCGATCCGGTATTGGATCCGCATGCATCGGGCGGGCTAGCGTCGAGGGCATGACGGCGACCGCCTCCCTCCCGACCGCGAGGGAGTCCGCCGTGCCGAGGTCGCGGCGCCTCTCGATCGCGATGTGGTGCGCGGGCATCGCGAGCTTCGCGCTCCTCCACGCCCCGCAGGGGCTCCTCACGTTCGTCGCCGCCGACCTCGACCGCTCAGCCGCCGCCGTGGCCTGGATCATCTCGGGCGCGACGCTCGGCCTCGCCCTCTCGCTTCCGCTGTGGGCGGTGCTCGCGGCACGGCGCGGGGTGGCGTGGTCGATGCGCGTCTCGGCGACGACGTCGGCGCTCATCGCGCTGCTCCTCCCGCTCGCGCCCACCCTCGAGCTCCTCGTGGCGGGGCGGTTCCTGCAGGGCGCGGCGCTGGGCGGTATCCCGGCGCTGGCCGTCGCCCTCGTGCACGAGGTGATCTCGGGGCGCCGGGCCGCGGTCGTGGCGGGCGGCTACATCGCGGCGGCCTCGATCGGCGGGCTGTCCGGGCGGCTCGTCGCGCCGCTCCTCGCCGAGATCGGCGGATGGCGCCTCGGCCTGCTCCTCCTCGATCTCGCCGGCGCCGCGATCACGATCACGATGGCCGTCCTGCTGCCGCGCACGGCGCCATCCGGAGCCCCCGCCGGGCGCACGCTCCGGGTGTTCCTGCGGCAGCTGCGCGATGCGCGCCTGCGCGCGCTGTTCCTCATGGGCGGCATGCTGCTCGGGGCGATGATCGGCATGTACAACGCGATCACGTTCCGCCTCGAGGCCCCGCCCTATGCCCTGCCTGCTGCGGTCGTCTCCTTCGTGTTCCTCGCCTATCTCGGCGGGACGGCCGCCGCTCAGCTCTCCGGGCGCCTCTCGCTCCGCTTCGGCCTGCGCACTCCCCTGCTCGCGGGATGCGCGCTCGTGCTCGCGGGCGCCCTGCTCACGGGCACGACCCCGCTGCCGCTCGTGATCGCGGGCGTCGTGCTGCTCACGACCGGGATGTTCCTCGCGCACTCCGTCGCGAGCTCGGCCGTGGCGGGCTTCGCGGGCGCCGACCGCGCGAGCGCGGGGTCGATGTACAACGTCTTCTACTACGGCGGATCGAGCCTGTTCGGATGGCTCTGCAGCGCCGCGTGGACGGCGTCCGGATGGCCCGCGGTCGTCATCGTCCTGGGCGCGCTCGCGATCGCGGCGGGCGGATGCGCACTCGCGGCCACGCGCCGCTGACGATCACCCGCGCGCGTTGTAGACGGTGATCGCGCCGGCGTCGACCGCCGCACGGTACGCGCGGAAGACCGCGACCGCGTCGTCCTTCGCGACGCCGTCGATCACGGCGATGCCACGGGCCTCGAAGGCCTCCGCCCAGTCGGCGACCATCGGGCCCTCGTCGAACGTCGTGATCTCCTCGCACTCGGGCCCCGATCCGGCGATCGCGAGGGTCGTGATGCCCGACCACATCGCCGCGCCGTAGCACTGCACGCACGGGCGCCAGTTCACGACGAGCTCGTGCCGCGGCTGGTCCGATGCGCCGAGGTCCCACGAGCCGACCCGCGCCTGAGCCATCCCGAGCGCCGTCACCTCGGCGTGCCCCGACGTGATGCCCGTGGACAGCACGACGTTCACGCCGACCGACACGATCCGGCCCGTGTCGGCCTCGGCGACGAGGGCCGCGAACGGGCCGCCGTTGCCCTCGCGCCAGTTGCGGTCGGCGAGCCGGTTGACGAGGGCCATGCGCCCCTCGAGGGTCGGGATGACGTCGGGCACGTCGGCGAGCTCCTCCGCGATCCAGGCGGGAAGGGAGATCGTGTACGAGGTGGCGAGGGGTGGGAACTCCATGACGCCAGCATGCTCCACGCATGTGTCGGCCGTGTGACGGACCGCGGGCGGCCGACAGTTCATCCGCCGGAAACGACAGATTGTGCGGCAGCGCCCATGCAGGTGCATGAACATCGGTGGAATGGGTGGCGGCGTCTGCGCACCGAGGCGGGACGCCGGCCTCCGCCGAGGGAGGCCCGCATCAAGAGGAGAGAACACGTGGGTTCAACGAAGGCCAAGGCGCCGATGTCGAACAGGAGGTTCCTCGCGATCTGGATCCCGATCGTCGCGTTCGTGGCCGTCCTGGCCGTCGGCGCGAACATCGCGATCGGGATGTTCCGCGGGGCGATCGAATCGTTCATGGGCACCGGCACGTACGTCGTCAGCAACACCGCCGAGGGCGCTGAGCTCGACACGACCTACTACGAGAGCGATCACGCGACGCAGGAGGACGCCAAGGCGGCGTCGGCCGAGCTCGTCGAGGACATCGCCGACGAGGGCATGACGCTCCTCAAGAACAACGGCGCGCTGCCGCTCGAGACGGGCGCCGTGACGCTCCTCGGACGTGGCGCCGCCGACCCCGTGTACGGCGGCTCCGGATCGGGAACCGCCGACACGCGCACGGCCGTGAACATCCGCCAGGGCATCGAGAACGCCGGCTTCACGGTCAACGACACGGTCTTCGACGAGCTCGCGGCCTTCGCCGAGGCGAACCCCGCAGCGGAGGGCGGCCGGACGAACATCGTCATGGACAAGCCCGAGGAGTCGAACTACAACATCGGCGAGATGCCGGTCGACGAGTACTCGCAGGACGCGCTCGACAGCTTCGCGGAGTACGGCGACGCGGCGATCGTCGTCATCGGACGCGCCGGCGGCGAGGGCGGAGACCTCGCCACCGACATGACCCCCTGGGACGAGACCGCCGAGCCGGGGCAGCACCAGCTCGAGCTCAACCAGGACGAGAAGGACCTCGTCGCCCTCGCCGAGGAGAACTTCGAGACTGTCGTGGTCGTCGTCAACGCGTCGACGTCGATGGAGCTCGGCATCCTCGAGGACGACCCCGCGGTCGACGGCATCGTGTTCGCCGGCTCGCCGGGTGTCTCGGGCTTCAACGCCCTCGGCAGCATCCTGAGCGGCGCGGTCAACCCGTCGGGTCACACCGTCGACGTCTTCTCGGCCGACTTCACGGCCGACCCGACGTTCGTCAACTTCGGCGACTTCGCCTACTCGAACCTCGAGGACGCGTACTTCGTGGACTACGAGGAGGGCATCTACAGCGGGTACCGCTACTACGAGACCGCCGCGGTCGAGGGCTTCATCGACTACGACGAGGCCGTCGTCTACCCGTTCGGCTACGGGCTGAGCTACACGACCTTCGACTGGAGCGTCGCGGACGCGCGCCTGGGCGAGGTCGACGGCGAGATCTCGATCGACGTCGACGTGACGAACACGGGCGACGTCGCCGGCAAGGACGTCGTCCAGCTCTACTACACCGCTCCCTACACCCCGGGCGGCATCGAGAAGGCCCACGTGGTGCTCGGCGACTTCGCGAAGACGGGGCTCCTCGAGCCCGGCGCGACGGAGACCGTCACGCTGACGCTCGCCGTCGAGGACATGGCCTCGTACGACGCGGCAGATGCCGCGGCCTACGTGCTCGAGCAGGGCGACTACGAGCTGAAGCTGCAGACCGACTCGCACAGCCTCAAGGACGGCATCGAGCCGCTCGTCTACACGGTCGACGAGACCGTCGTCTACACGGACGGACGCGCGAGCGACGAGGTCCCCGCGACCAACCGCTTCGACGACGTGACGGCCGCGTTCGAGGACGGCACCCGCACGGCGTTCTCGCGCGCGGATTTCGCCGGCACGTTCCCGACCGCTCCCGAGGGCGCCGACCTCGAGGCGAGCGAGGCGACGATCGCCGCGTACGAGCCGTTCGACGCCGCAGCCGCCGCGTCCGACGCCGAGGGCGCCGAGGCTCCGACGTGGAACGCCGACAACGACCTGTCCCTCGTCGATCTGCGCGGCCTGCCGTACGACGACCCCGCGTGGGAGGAGCTCCTCGACCAGCTCGACCCCGACGAGGTGCTCACGCTCCTCACGTCGGGCGCGTACAACACGGCAGGGCTGCCGGAGATCGGCAAGATCCGCACGAACGACCTCGACGGCCCCGCGGGCTTCTCGTCGTTCATCAACCCGGACCTCTGGACCGGGACCGCGTTCCCCTCGGAGTACCTCATCGGCCAGACGTGGAGCCGCGACCTCGCGAACGCCATGGGCGTGGCCGTGGGCAACGAGGCGCTGCACATGGGCGCGAACGGCTGGTACGCCCCCGCGGTGAACCTGCACCGCTCGCCGTTCGCGGGCCGCAACTTCGAGTACTACTCGGAGGACCCGGTGCTCTCGGGCGCCCTCGCGACCCAGGTCGTCGACGGCGCGCTGACGAAGGGCGTGTACTCGTTCACGAAGCACTTCGCCATGAACGACCAGGAGACCAACCGCGTGAACGGCGGCGGGCTCTCGACCTGGGCGACCGAGCAGACCATCCGCGAGCTGTACCTCAAGCCGTTCGAGATGGTCGTGAAGGACGCGCGCGGCGAGGTCGAGTACTACGACGCGGATGGCGAGCTGCAGACGAGCGAGATCGGCTCGACCGCGATCATGAGCTCCTTCAACCGCATCGGCGCGACGTGGGCCGGCGGCTCGTCCGCGCTCATGCACGACGTCCTGCGCGAGGAGTGGGGCTTCCGCGGCTTCGCGATCACCGACTTCAACCTGTACGACTTCATGTACCCCGACCAGGCATGGAACGCCAGGGGAACGGATCACATGCTGACGTTCGAGGGCTCGAAGACGATCGCGGACTCGACGAGCGCGGCCGCGCAGGACAACCTGCGGTACGCCATCCACAACGTGCTCTACACCGTGGCGAACTCCAACGCGGTGAACGGCATGGCCTCGGGTGCGACGCTCACGTACCAGCTGGCGGGCTGGGAGATCGGCGTCATCGTCGGGACGATCCTGCTCGCGCTGCTCGTCGTGGCCGGCGTGGTCTGGATGGTCGTGCGCGTGCGCCGTCACCGCGCTCGCCCGACCGTCGCCCCGGCCGACGCGGCGACGTACTGACCCAGCCATGAACCGGGGCCGGGAGGGCGACCTCCCGGCCCCGCACAGGAAGACCTCATCGTGAACGACACACCGGCGCTCCTCGCCCAGCTCACCCTCCTCGAGAAGGCCGCCCTGCTGAGCGGTCAGAACACCTGGCAGACGCGCGCGATCGCGCGTCTCGGCATCCCCGCGATCTGGATGTCGGATGGCCCGCACGGTGTGCGCAAGCAGGTCGGCTCCGCGGACCACCTCGGTCTCAACGCCTCCGAGCCAGCGACCTGCTTCCCGACCGCGGCCACGATCGCCAACAGCTGGGACGAGGAGCTCGCCGCCGACATCGGCCGAGCGCTCGGTGCGGAGGCGTCCGCCCAGGGCGTGCACGTGCTGCTCGGGCCGGGTCTCAACATCAAGCGCAGCCCGCTCGGCGGGCGCAGCTTCGAGTACTTCTCCGAGGACCCCGAGCTCGCGGGGCGCCTCGCCGCCGCGTACGTGCGCGGCATCCAGGAGCAGGGCGTCGCCGCGACGCCCAAGCACTTCGCCGTCAACAGCCAGGAGCTGCGCCGGATGGTGAGCGACTCGGTCGTCGACGAGCGGACCCTGCGCGAGATCTACCTGACCGCGTTCGAGATCGTCGTCGAGGACGCGGCGCCGTGGGCGATCATGTCGTCGTACAACCTCGTCAACGGCGCCTACGCGCACGAGAACGCGCATCTTCTCGCCGAGATCCTCCGCGAGGAGTGGGGCTTCGACGGCGCTGTCGTCTCCGACTGGGGTGGCGGCAACGACGCCGTCGCCGCCGTGCGCGCGGGCGGCTCCATCGAGATGCCCTCGCCCGGGTTCGACTCGGCCCGTCAGATCGTCGCCGCCGTCGAGCGGGGCGAGCTCGCCGAGGCGGACCTCGATGCGCGGGTCGCCGAGATCCTCGACCTCGTGCGGCGCGTCACGACGCGGACGACGCGCGCCCGATCGCGCTTCGACGCCGACGCGCACCACGCCCTCGCCCGACGCGCGGCGGCCGAGTCGGCCGTCCTCCTGCGCAACGAGGGCGGGCTCCTCCCCCTCTCGTCCGGCACGCGCGTCGCCCTCATCGGCGACTTCGCCGAGACCCCGCGCTACCAGGGGGCGGGATCGTCGGCGGTCAACGCCACCCGCGTGACGAACCTGCGGGATGCGCTCGCCGACAGCGACCTCGAGGTGCTCTCGTTCTCGCCGGGGTTCCACCGGGACGGCCGCCCCGACGCCGCTCTCCTCGCGGGCGCCGTCGCCGCGGCGCGCGAGGCCGAGGTCGCGGTCCTCGCGCTCGGCCTCCCCGAGATCTCCGAGTCGGAGGGGCTCGACCGCGGCTCGCTCGCGCTGCACGCCGCGCAGGTCGACGTGCTGCGCGCTGTCGCGGCCGCGAATCCGCGCACGGTGGTCGTGCTGAGCGCGGGCGGCGTCGTCGAGACGCCGTGGGCGGATGACGCGGCGGCTCTCGTGCACGCATACCTCGGCGGACAGGCCGGTGCGGAGGGGCTCGCCGACGTGCTGACCGGAGCCGTCAACCCCGGCGGCCGCCTCGCCGAGACCGTCCCGTACCGCCTCGCCGACACGCCGACCGCCGGACGCTTCCCGAGCGTCGACCGCACCGCCGAGTACCGCGAGGGCCCCTTCGTCGGCTACCGCTACTACGAGACCGCGGGCGTCGATGTCGCGTTCCCCTTCGGATTCGGACTGAGCTACACGACGTTCGCGTACTCCGACCTGCAGGTGGGCGACGACGCGGTCTCGTTCACCGTGACGAACACGGGCGGCGTCGCAGGCGCCGACGTGGCGCAGGTCTACGTCGGCCGCCGCGGCACGGGCGGCGTCCCGCGCGCGGTGCGCGAGCTCAAAGGCTTCCGCAAGGTGCGGCTCGCGGCCGGCGAGTCCGCGCGGATCACCGTGCCGCTCGGCGCGCGCGCCTTCCGGTTCTTCGACGTCCGCACGGGCGCCTGGCAGATCGAGGAGGGCGACTACCTCGTGCAGGTGGGCCCGAATGTGCGCGATCTGCCGCTCGAGGCCGTCGTGCCCATCGGGGGCACCGTGCCGCAGCGGGCGCCGGAGGCAGCACTCGCCGTCTATGCCACGGGACGCGTGCACGACGTCTCCGACGCGGACTTCACCGCGCTGCTCGGCCGCCCGCGCCCGGACTCGGAATGGGGCGACGGCCCGCTCGGGGTGAACGATCCGATCGATCGGCTCCGCGTCGCCCGCAGCCCCCTCGCGCGCCTTGTGTTCCGGATCGTCGACGGCCGTCGGCGCAAGGCCGAGGCGTCCGGGGAGCCCGACCTCAACATCCTCTTCCTCTTCAACGGGCCGTTCCGCGTCATCTCGAAGATGAGCGGCGGCCTCGCGACGAGCCGGCTCACCGACGCGCTGCTCACCCTCGTCAACGGGCAGACGATCCGCGGTCTGGGCCGCGTCGTGGCCGCCTTCTTCCGCGGACGCCGGGAGGAGAGGCGCACCCGCGACGCCTTCCTCTCCGCCGCCGACGCACCCACCTCGAACAGGAGCGCATGATGTTCACCGCGATCAAGGACTGGTGGCGAGGCTTCCAGGACCGGCACCCCGAGCTGTCGAAGTTCCTCATGTTCTTCGTGCTCTCGAACGGCGTGACCGTGCTGCAGCTCGCGCTCATGCCGATCTTCCGCTGGGCGTTCGACAGCTTCACGGGTCTCGTCGGGGTCGACTTCCAGGTGCTCCCGGTCGGCTCGAACGTCGACGGCTCGACGTACTTCATGTTCGACTACGCGGCCGGCGCCCTCCCTGAAGGGGGCGGCGGTCTCGCCTACTTCCTGGCCGTCCAGATCACGCTGCTCATCGCGCAGGTCATCAACTTCTTCCTCCAGCGCAACATCACGTTCAAGTCGAACACCTCGCCGTGGGTCGCGGCAGGATGGTACGCGCTCGCCTACGTCGTCATCACGTTCGCCGCGGCTGCCGCGCAGGGGTTCTACAAGGCCCCGATCTACGACCTCCTCATCGGGATGTGGGGCGGCACGGGCGAGGTCGTGGCCGACGTCGCGACGATGATCATCAACTCGGCGATCTCGTTCTGGGTCTTCTACCCGATCTTCAAGCTGATCTTCCGCCAGACGCCCGACGCCGCCGCCGTGGCCGCGCCCACCGCCCAGGCAGACTAGAGCCATGCCCCTCCTCTCGATCGTGGTCCCCGCCTACAACGCGGCCGACCACCTTCACCGTGCCCTCGTCCCCCTTCTGCGGATGCGGCACGACATCGAGGTGATCGTCGTCGACGACGGGTCGACCGACGCCACCGCCGAGATCGCCGACGACTACGCGCGTCGGCGCCCCGACGTGTTCCGGGCCATCCACCAGCCGAACCGGGGGCACGGCGGGGCGATCAACACCGGCCTCGCCGAGGCGCGCGGCACGTACCTCAAGGTGCTCGACGCCGACGACTGGCTCAGCATCCCCGCTCTCGAGCAGGTGCTGCAGATCCTGCGCACCCTCGAGGAGTGCGGCGGCGTCGACGCCGTGTTCACCGACTACGTGCACGACCGCGTGGGCAAGTCGAACCGCGTCTCCCGGTTCGACAGCGTCTTCCCCGCGGGCCGGGTCTTCGGATGGGGCGACACCGAGCGGTTCAGCCGTCGCCAGTACCTCATGATGCACGCGATCATCTACCGCACCGAGATCGTGCGGGCATCCGGCCTCCGGCTGCCCGAGAACACCTTCTACGTCGACAACCTCTACGTCGTCGTGCCCCTCGCGCGCGTGCGGAGCATGTACTACCTGCCGGTGAAGCTCTACCACTACGTCATCGGCCGCGAAGGGCAGTCGGTCGAGGCCGACACGATGCTGCGCCGGGTCGACCAGCAGCTGCGGGTGAACCGGCTCGCCCTGCGCGCGCTCCCCTCTCCCGCCGAGGTCGCGACCGGAGAGGTGCCGGCGCCCCTGTACGCCGCGCTGCTGCACTACATCGAGGCGATCTGCGCGGTCACCTCCGCCACTCTCGCGCGAGGAGGAACGCGTGCGCACCTCGCTCAGCGCGACGCCTTCTGGCGCGAGGTCAAGGCGGAGAGCCCGTGGGTCTACACGAGGCTCCGACGGAGCTTCATGGGCGCGAGCAGCAACCTGCCCGGTCATGCCGGGCGCCGCGTGACCTCGCTCGCGTACAGCGTCGCGCGCCGGGTCGTCGGTTTCAGCTGATCCGAGGAGGGAGAGAGATGATCCGCATCGCCGTCGTCGAGGACGACCCGGGGAGCATCGACCGTCTCCTCTCGCACCTCGACCGGTTCCAGCGCGAGCACGACGAGCGGTTCCACATCGGCGCGTTCCATGACGGCGCGGACATCCTCGACGACTACCGGCCCGACTGGGATGTCCTCCTCCTCGACATCCAGATGGAGCGCGTGGACGGCATGACCGCGGCCCGCCGCATCCGCGAGGTGGACGGCGAGGTCATCATCGTGTTCGTGACGAGCTCGCCTCAGTACGCGATCAGCGGATACGAGGTCGACGCGCTCAGCTACCTCCTCAAGCCGGTGTCCTACGCCGCCTTCGAGCAGGAGATGGAGCGGTGCCTCGTCCGCCTGCGGCGGCGCGAGCGCCGTCACCTCCTCTTCTCGACCACCGACGGGGCGCGCCACCGCGTCGACGTCGCCGACATCGTCTACCTCGAGAGCGCGAAGCACCACGTGCTGATCCACACGCTCGAGACCGACCACACGGTGGTCGCGACGCTCAAGGCCATGGAGGCCGAGCTCGCGGACGAGGGCTTCCACCGGTGCAACAGCGGATACCTCGTCAATCTGCGCCACGTCACGGGCGTCGAGGGCAGCGACTGCCGGATGCGCGGCGGCGCGAGACTGCAGATCAGCCGTCCGCGCAAGAAGGACTTCCTCGCGGCGCTCGCGAGCTACATCGGCTCGCGCGGGATCACGGCATGAGCGACGTCGTCACGAGCGAGCTCGCCGAGATCCCCCGCCTGTTCACCGCTCTCGCCGAGTGGGGCGCCTGCGCGGTGTTCATCGCGATCGTCCGCCGGCGCATGCGGTGGCTCCCGACCGTCGGCGTCGCCCTGGCCGGGCTCGCGGCTCTCGTCGGTCTGCAGCTGTGGGCAGACACCCTCCCTCTCGCGCTGTGGATCCCCGGCATGCTCGGCGCCGCGCTCACGATGTTCGCGCTCCTGTTCGCGTCGCTGCGGATCACCGCGGTGACGGCGGGGTACCTGACAGCGCGGGCGTTCGTGCTCGCCGAGTTCGTCGCCTCGCTGCACTGGCAGCTCGAGCGCTTCTACCTGCCCGACGCGGAGGGCGTCGCGCGGGCGGCATTCCTCGCCCTCGTCTACGGCGGCGTGCTCGTGCTCGCCTGGCTCGCCGAGCGCCGGCATCTCACGCGCGGAGCGGAGATCGAGGTGGGATGGCGCGAGCTCGTGAGCGCGCTGGCGATCGCCGCAGCGACCTTCGGGATCTCGAACCTCAGCTTCGCCAACGCCAACACCCCGTTCAGCAGCCGTCTCGGCCCCGAGATCTTCTACATCCGCACGCTCGTGGACCTCTGCGGCTACATCGCGCTCTACGTGCAGCACGAGGTGCGCCGCGAGATGCAGACCCGGCGCGACGCGGAGGCGATGTCGCAGCTGCTCCGGAGCCAGCACGACCAGTACGAGCTCTCGCGACGCGCGATCGACGAGGTGAGCCGCAAGTACCACGACATGAAGCATCACCTCGATGCCCTGCGGGCCGAGACCGATCCGGGGCTGCGCGAGCGGATGCTCGACGACCTCGAGGAGTCCATCCGCGACTACGGGGCACAGGTGCGCACGGGCAACCGCGTGGTCGACGTGGTCCTCACCGGCAAGCGCCTGCGCGCCAACGAGGACGGGGTCGACGTCTCGTACGTGGCGGATGGCCGGCTGCTCGACTTCATGAGCCCGCTCGACGTGACGGCGGTGCTGGGGAACGCCCTCGACAACGCCATCGAGGCGACGAAGCGCATCGCGGACGCCGATGAGCGCCTCGTGCGGGTCGCCCTCTTCGCGCAGGACGACTTCGTGATGCTGCGCGTCGAGAACACCTTCGACGGCATCGTGAAGCGCTCGGATGGCCGGATCGTCTCACGCAAGCGCGAGGCCGGCCACGGCTACGGTCTGCGCAACATCGAGGCGGCCGTCGAGCGGTACGGCGGCTCGCTCTCGATCAGCGCGGACGAGCGCTGGTTCTCGCTGCGCGCGCTCTTCCCGCGCTGAGCGTTCCGGGCTCGGCGGTGCTCAGTCGCGCCGCGAGCTCACGAGCGACCGCAGCACGAAGAAGACGACCACGGCCACGACGGCGACGACCGCGAGCTTGAAGATCCAGAACATCACCGAGAACAGGATGTTCACGAGCCACCACGCGATGACGACCGCGGCGATGACGCCCAGGACTGTCCAGATGGTGCTCTTGTTCATGACTCCAGCCTAGGGCCCGCCGATCAGCAGGCCACCCGGTACCGGGTCGGCCCGCCACGACGCGGCGTGCGCGTGTGGTCGAGCCAGGGCGGCGGGATGAACCACGGCACCGCGTCGACCCCGACGCCCTCGATGCGGATATCCCATCCGTCGTCGTGGATCCGATGATGACAGGCCACGCACAGGAGGATCCCGTTATCGAGATCGGTCCTTCCTCCCCGCGACCACCACTCGATGTGGTGCACCACAGCGTGCCCGGGCGGGGCGCCGCAGAATGCGCACCCCTCGTCGCGGATGGAGATCGCGAGCTTCTGTTTCGGAGTGAAGAGGCGCTCTCTGCGTCCGAGGTCGAGGATCTCGCTCTTGCCGCCGAGCACGCACGGGATGATCTGCGCATCGACCGCCATGCGCCGCACCGCCTTGGCGGTCACGGGCTGCTCGATTCCGTCGATGGTCGCCATGCCGCCGCCCGACGCGTCGCCGTTCTGCTCATCGAGTGCCGCACGGAAGGTGTCGTAGTCCATCCGCACGACCATCGTGGCGATGGGGCGGGTCGGGATGGCGGTGCAGCCGAGAGCATGCCGAGCGACGTCGGCGAGGATGTCGATCTGCATCTGCAGCCGCGTGCGGCGATCGCGCCGCGCCTCGTCGGGCTCGTGCTCGTTCGCGCGCATCCGCTGCGTCACCATGCCGTCGAGCAGCGCGACGATCGGCGCCGCCGTCTCGGGGTCGGCGCGTCCCGTGAAGGACACCGAGCCGTCGCGCTCCGTGCGCCACGCGAGCATGCGCCGATCGCGGCGATCCTGCTCTCGGTCTTCCGCGCCATCCGGATCGAGCCGCATCTCGGCATCGAGCAGCAGGCGCCGCAGCTCGTCACTCGTGAGCCCGGGGGCCTGCGCGACGAGGATCGACTCCATCTCGTCGCAGGCCGCCGTGCCGGCGCGCACGACCACCCGGTCCAGCATGCCGACGATGGCCTCCGCTGCGGCGAGGCCGAGGGCGCCGGCCCGAAGCGCCTCGGCGACATGCGGGTGCTTCGCGGGCAGCCGCTCCCCGACGAGGCTCATCCGCGGCGCGATCGCCTCGCCGACGCGCATGAGCCGAGCAGCCTCGCCCGTCGTCACACCCGTCGTGGCCGAGAGCAGGGTGCCCGGCGAGGAGTACCCCTGCCTGCGCGCGAACCCGTCCTTGCCGAGCTCGCGGCGCGACTGCCGGGCGATCTCTCCCGAGGCCGCGGCGAGCGACGCATCGACGCTCCGCCGGAGGGCGCCGAGCACATCGGTCAGCGCCCTCAGCTCGTCTGGAGCGAGACCATCCACATCGAGGTCAGCGACGTCGGCACGCAGGGCCGCCAGGCTCTCGCTGAGTGCTGATGTCATCCTCGACATGACTCCATGGTAGTTCTGTTCGATTGGTCGCGCAAGGGTTTTTAGAAGTTTTCTTCGAGTTCATTCGCACACGATCGCACGCCGCTCCCCCGCGAACGCAGCCGCAGCATCCGCTGATCTCCCCGCGATCCGCGCCCCGGCCATCCGACAGCTCATAGCCTGGAAGCCGGATCACCGAACGACTGGAGGCACCATGGCACGGATCGGCACGAGCGAGCTCGACGTCTTCCCCCTGAATCTCGGCGGAAACGTGTTCGGGTGGACGGCAGACCGCGACGAGTCGTTCCGCATCCTCGACGCCTTCGTCGAAGGAGGCGGCGACTTCATCGACACGGCCGATTCGTACAGCGCGTGGGTTCCCGGCAACAGCGGCGGCGACAGCGAGCGGATCATCGGAGCCTGGCTCGCCGATCGCAAGCCGCAGGGCGTGACCGTCGCGACGAAGGTCAGCCAGCACCCCGACTTCCGCGGCCTCTCCGCCGCCAACGTCCGCGCCGCCGCGGAGGCGTCCATCGAGCGCCTCGGCGTCGAGTCGATCGATCTCTACTACGCGCACTTCGACGACGAGTCGACGCCGCTCGAGGAGACCGTCGCGGCGTTCGGCGAGCTCGTGCAGGACGGCCTCGTTCAGTACACCGCGATCTCGAACTACACGCCCGAGCGCATCCGCGAGTGGATCCGCATCGCGCGCGAGATCGGCGCCCCTGACCCGGTCGCCGTGCAGCCCCACTACAACCTCGTCGAGCGCGGCATCGAGCAGACGATCCTCCCTCTCGCCGAGGAGTTCCACCTCGGCGTCCTGCCCTACTTCTCCCTCGCGAAGGGCTTCCTCGCGGGCAAGTACCGCTCGGCGGCCGACGCCGGCTCTCCGCGTGCGGGCGCTGCGAAGGAGTACATCTCCGAGAAGAACCTCGCGCTCATCGACGGCATCGAGCGGATCGCGCAGGCCCACGGGGTGTCGATCGCGACGATCTCGCTCGCGTGGCTTCGGTCGCGCCCCACCGTCGTCGCCCCGATCGCGTCGGCGTCGCGCGTCGACCAGGTGGCGGATCTCCTCGCCGCCGGACGCCTCGAGCTCGCGCCGGAGGAGATCGCAGAACTCGACCGCCTGTCCGCCTAGCGGCCCGCGGCGCCACCCGCGCGCGATGGCAGGATGAGCGGGATGGCTCCCGCGACCGACGACGAACTGCGACTCCTTCGCGAGCAGGCCTTCGGGCGTGGGGCGGACGGCGCGACGCGCGCCGCCGCACTCGCCCGCCTCGCGGAACTCGACGGTGCGGCCCGGGCCGCGAAAGTCGACACCGCGGGTGACGAGGGCGTCGCGGCTGCATCCCCTTCGCTCGCGGCGGACGGGTCGGCGCAGCCTGGTGCGGCAGCGGACACGCAGAGCGCGGCATCGGAGGGCGATCCAGTGCTGTCCGCTCCAGCGGATGGCGTGTCGGGATGGCGATGGATCGAACGGCTTGCGGCGCACATGCGCGGGCTTCCCTCGACCAGACTCCTCGCTCTCTGGGCTGCATCGCTCGTCCTCACCGTCGCGGTCACCCTCGGGGGCGGGGCCGCCGTGTCGAGCATCGACGTGCACCGCGTCGCCGTGCTGCACGTCGACCCGGACGGCGAGCTGCCGCCGGAACTCGATATGCCGGGAGATGTCACGGTCTTCGAGGAGTTCCACGACATCAGCTTTGTGACCTACCCGCTCAGCGGTTCGGGGCGTACGGCAGCCGGTACACGGTGCATGCAGGCATCAGCTCCGCTCCCCGATGACGGAGCGCGGTACTTCTTCGGGTTCGCGGCTTGTGCGTTCGGGCCATTCCCCGCGACCATCGCGACAATGATCGACGAAAGCGCGCCGGCGCCGCTTCGCGACATCTTCCCCGTCGGAACCGCTCTCCAGTTCGAGCTGTCCGGAGATCAGATCATCGTCCGAGCGGACTGACGGTCTCCTGGGTCACGGTGCTCCAGCCCTGAGGCGTGCGATCGACGCGCAGCTGCGCGGGGATCTGCTCCTTCATCGCCTCGACGTGGCTGATCACGCCCACGGTGCGGCCGCCCTCGCGGAGGCCGTCGAGCGTGCGCATCGCGACCTCGAGCGTCTCGCTGTCAAGTGATCCGAAGCCCTCGTCGATGAAGAGGGTGTCGAGCGTGATCCCCCCTGCGCGGTTCGTCACGACCTCGGCGAGGCCGAGCGCGAGAGCGAGGGAGGCGAGGAACGTCTCTCCGCCCGAGAGCGATCGAGGTGACCGCGGCTGCCCCGTGAAGCGGTCGAGCACCTCGAGCCCGAGGCCGCTCGCCGCGTTGCGGTATGCGAGCGCGTCGGTGTGCTGGAGCGCGTAGCGGCCATCCGACATCTCGTCGAGGCGGCGGTTGGCGGCTTCGACGATGCCCTCGAGCTCGGCCGCGAGGACGAACGTCTCGAGGTCCATCTTCTTCATATTCCGCCCGGCGACGGCGTCGGCCAGGTCGCGGATGATCGTCGCCTCTCGCACCGCGGCGGCGATGCTCTCATGCGCCTCCTGCGCCCGGCGGAGCGCGTCCTGCAGCGCCGCAGCGAGCTGACGCATCGACGACAGGTGCGCGACAGCCGCGTCGCGGGCGTCGTCGGCCGCGGAGAGCGCGGCCTGCGCGCCGTCGACGTCGATCGGCTCCTCGGGCAGCACGAGGAACTCGAGCTCCATGAGCGCGGCTTTCGTGCTGCGCAGATCGCCGTCGTGGGTGCTGATCCGCTGCTCGAGCTGCTCCTGCGCGGCGACGTCGCGGATGGCCGTGCGCGCACTCTCGACATCGGCGAAGCCCGCGTCGCGGACGGCCCGATCGAGCGCCTCGGCCGCCTCTGTCGCGGCTCGCTCCGCACGAAGCGCATCGTTCTGTGCTTCGGCGTAGGCCTCTGCGGCTGCCGCGCGCCGGGTCTCCGTCTCGATGCGATCGGCGACCGACTCGGCATCGCCTCTCGCTGCCTTGACCGTCGCGCGGTTCTTCTCCAGCCCGTCCTCCGCCGAGCGGATGCGCGAGGCCAGCTCGGTCTTCTCGGTCTCCACCGCGGTCCGCTCGGCCCCGAGGCGCTGCTCCTCCTCGGCGAGCTCGCGCTGGGCCGACTCGATGGCCTTGAGCTCCTCTGCCGCGGCCGTCGCCGCGCGGAGCTCCTCTGCCGCTGCGTCGCGTTCGGACTCGAGCTGCTCGACGCTCCGCCCGCCCGACTTCGCCTCGGCTTCGGCGAGCGCGCGCTGCGCCTCTCGACGGGTCTCGGATGCCGCGAGCTCGGTTCGGCTCGCATGCGCCTTCCGCTCCTCCGCGGCGTCGATCTCCTCAGCGGAGACATGATCGTCGTCCCGCTCGGCTGGCGCGGGGTGCGCCGTGGACCCGCAGACCGCGCACGCGACGCCGTCCGAGAGCTCCGCCGCCAGTTCGGCGGCGTAGCCGCTGAGGCGACGACGATGGAGCTCGACGAGCTCGCGATCGGCGGCGTCGCGCGCACGCAGCGCTTCCTCGGCCGCCGCGGCGGCCCGCTCGTACGCAGACGCGAGTCGTGCAACCTCACGCGCAGCCTCGAGCTGCGCCGTCGCCGAGGTCAGCCGGTCCTCCGCGTGGCGGCGCTGCCCCGCGGTCTCCGTGGCAGACTTCGCCGCGGCGTCGAGCTCCCCGCGTCGACGCGGGATCTCCGCGAGGCGCGCCGCGACCTCATCGGCGCGCTCCTGCGCTCGTGCGGCTTCGTCGCGCAGGGCGGCGAGGGCCTCCTCGTCGGCGACGAGACTCTGCTCGACGGCGAGAACCGGTCGCCATTCACCGATCCGCTGCTGCGCCTCCGTCGCGATCCGCTCGAGATCGGCGGGCTCGAGGCCCTCGCCCGACGCGAACTCGGACCACCGCTCCGCCGCGCCCTCGACCGCGCTCACAGCGGTCGCGACGGCGGCGAGGGCGCGTCCGGCGCCATCGAGCGCGCCGCGGACGCTCTCCGCCCGGCGCGCCGCGGTGAGCTCCGCCCGCGCGCGCTCGATGTCGTCGATGCGCGCTTCGAGCTCGTCGAGCCGGCGCCGCAGACCGTCACGCTGCTCCTGCTTCTCCCGTTCGCCGCGGAGGCGGTCGAAGGTCTCGGCGGCCGCCTCGCGGCGGCGACGCGCCTCGGCCTCCGCGGCCTCCGCGATCTCCACTTCGTGGCGCGAGCGCTGCTCGGCGCGCTCGAGCTCGGCGATCCGCATGTCCTCAGAGGCGCGCCCGGTCGCAGCCTCCGTCGCCTCTCGGCCCGGGCCATCCGCGGTCGCCGCATCCGCGATCGCGCCGCCCTCGCCATCCGCCGCAGCCTCGGACGAGGACGGAAGCCGCGCCGCGATGCCATCGGCCTGGTCGAGCACGACCGAGAGGAGCTGACGCCCCTCGGCGACCGTCGCCTCAGCCGATGCCCGCCGCTGATCGAGATCCCTCTCGTAGTCCTCGAAGCGGCGCGAGCCGAAGAGGGTGCGGAGGAGCTTCTGTCGATCGTTGTTGTCGGCGAGCAGGAAGCGGGCGAAGCGCCCCTGCGCGAGCAGGATGACCTGGAGGAACTGCTGCTGGTTGAGTCCGACGACCTCGGCGACGAGGTTCGCGACGTCGCGGTCCTTCGCGGCGCGCCAGTCGACGGAGTCGCCGACCACCTCGCCCATCTGAGCGCGTGCGGGAGCCGTCGTCATCCCGTCGCCGCGCTTCTTCGGGCGCTCGTACTCGGGCGATCGCTCGATGCGCCAGCGGGTGCCGCCGGTCGTGAACTCGACGGCGACGCTCGTCGGGTCGTCGGGCTCGCAGTGGTCGCTGCGGAGGCGCTTCTCTCCGCCCTCGTAGCGCGGAACCGAGCCGAAGATCGCGAAGGTGATCGCGTCGAGGATGCTCGATTTGCCGGCGCCCGTGCGCCCGCCGATGAGGAAGAGGCCGTCGGCGGCGTATGCGTCGAGGTCGACGACCTGGCGCCTGCGGAAGGGGCCGAAGCCCTCGATCTCGACGCGGTGGATTCTCATGCGCGCGTCTCCGCGGCCTCGCGGGTCGAAACGACCTCGCCGATGATCTCCCGCTCGACGTCGGTCGCGCCCTCGCCGTTGCGCACGTGCGCCAGGAAGTCGTCGACGAGCTCGCGGTCGGAGCGCGCGCTCTCGACTCGCTCACGGAAGGTGCGACGCTCCTCCTTGACTCCTCCGGCGGGTGCGAGCTGGATGGTGGCGCATCCGTCGAAGCGCGCGCGGAGCTTCCGCATCGGCTCGAGCGGCGGGTTCACGTCGGTCAGCACGGCGCAGACCCAGTCGCCCTCGTGCTCGCGGTAGCGCTCGTCGGCCAGCAGCTCGTCGAGGGTGCCGCGCAGAGTGACGAGCCGGCGCGGGATGGGGAGGTCGAGCCATTCGATGCTCTCGACACCGTCGGCGCCGAGATCGACGATCCAGGCACCGCGGGGCTTGTCGCCCTCACCGAAGCTGTAGTGCAGCGGCGCGCCCGAGTACCGGACGTTCTCCGCGAGCCGCGACCGCCCGTGGATGTGCCCGAGCGCGACGTAGTCGGGCCCGTCGAAGTCGACGAGCGGCACGACGTCGAGCGACCCCTGCCGGATCTCGCGCTCGACGCCCGCGGTCGGTTCGACGTCGCCCGCGAAGCAGTGGGACGCGACGATCGATCGCCCGCCGCGCTCGGAGCGGTCGGCGTTCACGAGGCTCATCGCGTGACGGATGGCCTGCTCCTGCGTGCGCAGGTCGACGTCTGGCCAGACGCTGCGCACGATCGCGGGCTCGAGGTAGGGAAGACCGTAGAAGTGCACGGACCCGTGCTCGTCGTCGATCGTGACGGGAGTGCCGACCGAGCGCGGATCGGTGATGATGTGCACGCCGGCTGCGCTGAGCAGCGGCGCCTGGAAGCCCAGGCGCGCTGCCGAGTCGTGGTTGCCGCTCGTGACGACGAGCTGAGCCCCTGCCGAGCGGATGGCCCGGAGCGTGTCGGTGAGCAGTTCGAACGCGGCAGCGGCGGGCGTACCGGAGTCGAAGACATCGCCCGCGACGACGACCACATCGATCTTCCGGGCGCGCACCTCCTCGACAAGGGCATCGAACACGCCCCGCAGCGCATCGAGCGTCGAGAACCCGTGGAAGGTCCGCCCGATGTGCCAGTCCGAGGTGTGCAGGATCCGCATGCTTCAACGGTAAGGAGGGGGTCGGACATTGCCGCGGCGACGCGGCGGGCAGGGGTCAGGAGGTCATGCGCGACCGCCGCCGTACGACTACTTCCACCCGGAGCTGACGGCCTAACGCGCCACCCGCAGCAGCCGGAACTCCCGCCTCCGCAGCAATCGCAGCAGCCACGACGCCGGCGGGCCGAAGGCCTTGAGCCCCTCCTCGACGCCGTACGGCTCGACGGAAGTGATCTCGAACCACTCCCCCCGATGCAGCACGCGCCCGCCGCCCGCGACGACGTTGCGGTACCAGTTCACCTGCGGGCCGTACGTCAGCTCGGCGACCAAGCCCTCGGGCACGCGCGCGAGGATCAGCGGTGCTTCGAAGGTCCGACCTGAGCGCCGTCCGACATGCTCGATGAGCGAGAACGGACCCCGCCCGCTCCGCGCCGCGCGCAGCGTCAGCGGGTTGAGGGTGCGGTTGAGCACCTTCAGGAACGTCGACTTCACGCGGGTCATGGGATTCCCTTCCGGGACCATCTTGCGGCGTTTCGACTCGCGGAGACCAGAGCGAGGAAGGTCCCGAGGTCGGCTTGCGGCGTTTCGACGCGCGGAGACCAGAGCGAAGAAGGTCAGGAGGTCGGCTCGCGGCGTTTCGACTCGCTTCGCTCGCTCAACGACCGGGAGGGAGCGACCGCTCAACGATCGGGAGGTGGCGATCGCTCAATGACCGGGAGGGAGCGACCGCTCAACGACCGTGAGGGAGGCATCGCTCAACGACCGGGGAAACGGAACCCGCTCAACGACCGGCCGGACGACCCGCCCCTACGCCCCGTGCTTCGCGATGAGCCGATCGAACGCGGCATCCAGCTCCGCGTCCACCTCCTGGCGCGACGGATCCGCCCGATGCCACTCGACGATCTCGCGCGCACCCTCCGCGAACGGCGTCGTCGCCGTCCATCCGGGCACGAGCTGCTTGATCCGCGTGTTGTCGAAGATCACCGAGTGCGCCTTGTCGCCCACGAGCCCGGGGCCCATCTCGGGAAGCTCGCGGGCGATCGCGTCCGACGCCACGTGCACGATCTCCGGCTCGCGACCGAGCGCGCGGCCGAGGAGCCGGGCGATCTCATCCCACGTGAGGCTCTCGTCGCTCGTGATGTGCACCGCCTGCCCGAGCGCGTGCGGATTGCCGAACAGCCCGACGAACGCCCGAGCGAAGTCGCGCGAGTGCGTGAGCGTCCACCAGCTCGTGCCGTCGCCGTGCACGACGATCGGCCGCCCGTCGAGGATGCGCTGCAGCGCGGTCCACTTGCCCTCGAGTGGGATGAGCGACGGACCGTACGTGTGGCTCGGCCGCACGATCGTCATCGGGAAGCCCGACGCGCGGTACGCCGCCACGAGCAGGTCCTCGCTCGCGATCTTGTCGCGCGAGTACTGCCAGAACGGGTTCCGCAACGGCGTCGACTCCACGATCGGCAGCTGCGCGATCGGCTTCTGATACGCCGACGCACTCGAGATGTAGATGTACTGCGCCGTCCGGCCCTCGAAGATCCGGATGTCGTCGGCCACCTGCTGCGGAGAGAAGCTGCGGAAGTTCGCGACGACGTCGAACGTCTCGGCCCCCACGGCGCGCTCGATCGATGCGGCGTCACCTGCGTCGCCGACGAGCGAGCGCACGCCCTCCGGTACCTCGCTCTTCCCGCGGTTCAGCACGGTGACGTCGTGCCCCCGTGCGAGAGCCTCCTCCGTCACGTACGAGCTGATATTGCCGGTGCCGCCGATGAGGAGGATGCGCATGGACGCCACGCTACTCCCGCCCGCGCTCCCAGGGCTCGACGTCGCCGGGCACGATCACGAAGAGCGGATGGCTGTCGCGCGTGAGGCGCGCGGCATGCGCCTCATGGAGCTCAGGAGAGCGGATGGCCAGCTTGCGCAGCAGATGACCCCATTCGAACTGGAGCTGGCCCGCGGTCGCGGGGATCGCCTCGACCTCGCCGTGCGGCGGGACCGCGATGCGCTCGGCGTCGTATCGATAGCCGCGGCGGGTCGCCTCCTCCTGCACGCCCGCGAGGTAGGCGCCGATCGCCGCTTCCGGATCCGCGTGGGCGCGGAAGCGGTCGAGCTGCGGGTGCGCGGTGTAGCCCTTCGTCCGCCCCAGGAGCACCGCCTGCGCGAGCAGGCCCTCACGCCAGACGGCGGTGAGCCCCTGCCGATCGAGGAGCGAGGGGTGCAGCGTCCAGAGCCTCACGAAGCGAGCAGGCCGGCGCGCTCGGGATGCTCCGCGAACCAGTCGGCCACGTACCAGCACACCGGCAGCACGCGCCGATCGCCGCGGGACTCGATGTCGGCGACCGCGCGCTCGGTCACGACCGCGGCGTAGCCGTGGCCTCGGAAGCGGGGATTCGTGTACGCGCGCGTCAGCGCGACCGTGCGCCCGTTGTCGCGGTAGTCGAGGATGCTCACGAGGTCGTCGCCCCGCCGCAGCTCGTAGCGCGACGCCTCGGGCGCGTGGGTGAAGTGGAGCTCGGTCACCCTCCGAGAGTACGCCCGCCCACCGACACCGAGGCGCGTGCAGATCGCCCTGCCGGGAGGCTCTCAGCCGCGCACATCCGTCACTTTTCTTCACGCAGACCGTCACATCCGGACTCCGTTTGACACACCCCGACACGCCCGGACATAATCGGCGACATGACTGACAGCACACAGCCCTTGTCCGCCTGGGAGGCGAACGGGACTGCCGGCATGATGATGGCCGGCTGTGTTGTCACGTGCTGTCGAATGTGCAGCTGACGTCGGATAACCCCTCAGCAGCACCGCCAGGGCACCGCGAGACCCCCATGGTCGCAACGCCCCCGAGCTCCGATCACCCCGGCAGCTTCGACACCGCCGCATCCGGCACCGGCCGAGCTCACGATCAGGCGATCACCGCCGATTCGGCCGCACCTCAGCACGACCGAACCCACCGGGTTCCCCCGCAGAAGGACTCCATCATCATGTCTGCTTCCCTCCTCGAGCGCCCCGCGACCGTCCGCCCCGCCGCTCCCACCGCCCGTCCGACCCACCTCCGCGCCGTCCCCTCCCCCGCCGAGGCGCCGCAGACCGGCCCGCAGCCGGGCGTCTCGCCCCGCGGCTTCGCCCTCTACGTCGGGCTCGACGAGGCCAAGGCCGTCGCCGACGGCGTCTCGCTCTCGACGATCGTCGAGGCGCTCCGCCGCACCATCGCGGAGCTCTCCCCCAGCGCCGAGACCTACGCGGCCGTCGCGCTCGCTCCGCAGAACGCGGGCGGCCGCGACGTCGACGTCGTCCGCCTCGCCCTCAAGGAGCCGGGTGCGGTCGCCCGCGTCCAGCCCGAGACGACCGAGCCCGAGCAGGCCGAGGGCGTCGTCGTCGACATCTCGCGCAAGCGCGTCCTGCTCGACGGCGAGTCGGCCGCCCTCACGTTCAAGGAGTTCGAGCTGCTGCAGTACCTCGTGCTCCGCGAGGGCCGCACGATCGAGCGCACCGAGCTCGTCGAGTCGCTGTGGCAGGCGCAGAGCGAGGACGACGTGCCCGGCGAGCGCACCATCGACGTGCACGTGCGCCGCCTGCGCGCGAAGCTCGGGCGCTACGAGGACATCGTCCGCACGGTGCGCGGCGTCGGGTACCGCTTCGACCGCCACGCCGACGTCACCATCCGGTACGGCGCCGGCGCCCCGTCGCCCGACCGCTTCTGACCCGCGCCGCGCACCGCTTTGTCGGGTGCGGGGCGTAGCGTGGCGGCATGATCCCTCAGGCCGCGCTCGAGTCGCGCTTCGCGCCCCGCGAGCGCGACCCGCGGCCCGACCCCGGCCCGCGCCTCGAGACGGTCTACCGCCCGCGGCGCCCTCTCGACCTCTACGCGACGGTCGCCGTGCTGCAGCGCGGCCCGGGCGATCCGGCGCAGGCCTTCGACCGCGGCGTGGTCTGGCGCGCGACGCGCACCCCCGACGGCATCGCGTGCACGGCGCTGCGGCAGACGGCGGATGGCGCGGTGCGCGCCGCGGCCTGGGGCCCGGGGCGCGCGTGGGCGATCGCCCAGGTGCCCGCCCTCTGCGGCGCGCTCGACGATGACGGCGATTTCGACGCACGCGCCCATCCGCTCATCGCGGACGCGCACCGGCGGCACCCCGGCCTCCGCATCGCGCGCAGCGACCTGCTCTTCGACGCGCTCGCGCAGTCCATCACCGAGCAGAAGGTGACCCTGCGGCAGGCGTTCGGCGCCTGGCGCGCCCTCGTCACGTGGTTCGGCGAACGCGTCCCCGGCCCGACACCGCGGCCCCTGTTCGCGCCGCCCTCGATCGACGGCTGGCGGCTCATCCCGTCGTGGGCATGTCACAGAGCAGGGCTCGAGCCGCCGCAGGCGCGCACCATCGTCGAGGCGGCCCGACGCGGACCCTCGCTCGTACGGGCGGCGCTCGACGCGGCGGATGGCGACGGTCGCGACCGCGCCCTCACGGCCATCCGCGGGATCGGCCTCTGGACCGCATCCGAGACGCGCATCCGCGCGCTCGGAGACCCGGACGCGGTGAGCGTGGGCGACTTCCATCTCGCGCATCAGGTCGGGTACGCGCTCACCGGCTGCCGGACGGACGACGACGGCATGCTCGAGCTGCTCGAACCCTGGCGCGGGCAGCGCTACCGGGTCATCCGCCTCATCCTCGCGTCCGGCGCGAGCGAGCCGCGGCGAGCGCCGCGCCTGCACATGGAGGACCACCGCGACCGCTGAGCGCGGCATGATGGTGGCATGACCCGCGGCCGCACCCTGCTCATCGCCCTCGGCGTGCTCGCGCTCGCCATCATCGTCGGGCTGATCCTGGGCAACGTCGGCCTCGGCATCGTGCTCGGCCTCGTCGTCGGGCTCATCCTCTTCATGTCGTTCGAGTCGCGCCGCGGGCGCAACCAGGGCGTGAACGACGAGGATCACGGCATCGAGCTGTAGGTCAGTAGTAGACCGCGAGCGGCCCGTTCGGGCCTGCCACCACCTGCACCGGGGTGTCGAAGACGCGTGTCAGCACCTCGTCGGTGAGGATCTCGTCGGGCGTGCCGAACTCGACGACCCTGCCGTCCTTGACCGCGCAGATGCGATCGGCGTAGTGGCCCGCGAAGTTGATGTCGTGCAGCACGATGACGATCGTCCGCCCGAGCTCCTCGGCCGCGCGCCGCAGCTGCTTCATCATCTGCACGGAGTGGCGCATGTCGAGGTTGTTGAGCGGCTCGTCGAGCAGCACGTACTCGGTCTCCTGCGACAGCACCATCGCCACGTAGGCGCGCTGCCGCTGACCGCCCGAGAGCTGGTCGAGATAGCGGTTCTCGAGCGCGGTGAGATCGAGGAAGTCGATCGCCCGGCTGATGATCTCCTCGTCCGCCCGCGTCAGACGCCCCTTGGAGTACGGGAAGCGCCCGAACGACACGAGCTGGCGCACGGTCAGTCGCGTGATGAAGTGGTTCTCCTGGCGGAGGATCGAGACGATGCGAGCGAGGTCCTTCGAGGCCGTGCTCGCGACGTCGCAGCCCGCGATCTCGATGCTGCCCTCGTCGATGCCGAGCAGGCGGCCGATCATCGTGAGGAGCGTCGACTTCCCCGCGCCATTCGGCCCGACGAGGGCCGTGATGCCGCCCTCGGGGATCTGCAGATCGACGGGGCCGATCGCGACCTCGGTGCTGTAGTCCTTGCGGACGCCGGTGAGCGAGATCACAGCCTGCCCTTTCTGAGGATGACGAAGAGGAAGACGGTTCCGCCGACGAGCTCGATGATGATCGAGACGACGCCCTGCGCGGCGAAGACGTTCTTCATGACGAAGTACGCCCCGGCCAGGACCACGAAGCCGGTCAGCGCGGCGACCGGGAAGACGAGGCGGTGGTCGTACGTGTCGGCGAACTGGTAGGCGAGCGTTGCGACGAGGAAGCCGAGGAACGTCAGCGGACCGACCAGGGCCGTCGAGACCGCCATGAGGATGGACACGAAGAACAGCATCCGCATGACCTCGCGTCGGTGGTCGATGCCGAGGCTCGTGCTCAGGTCGCGGCCGAGGGCGATCGCGTTGAGCCGGCGGCCGTTCGCGAGGATGAAGATCACCGCGAGGCCCACGAGCGGGAGAGCCACGGGCAGGTAGGAGGCGTCGGCGTTCGCGATGCTCCCGAACAGCCGGGCCGCGAGCACGTCGAACTCGCTCGGCGTGAGCAGCCGCTGCATGAAGGTCGAGACCGACCCGAGGCCCGCGCCGATGACGATCCCGACGAGGAGCATGATGTGGAGGCTTCCGTACCGCCCCGACAGCAGCCATCCGTAGAGCAGCAGCGAGAGCCCGACCATGAGGGCGACCTGCAGGAGGAACTGCGGCACGCCCTGAAGCGCGACCACGCCAGCCGCGCCGAGGAAGTAGACCGCCGATGTCTGCACGGCCGTGTAGAGGGACTCGAAGCCCATGATCGACGGCGTGATGATCCGGTTCTCGGTGACCGTCTGGAACGTCACCGTCGCGATCGCCTGGCACACCGCGACGACGGACAGCACGACGAGGTTCGTCGCGCGGAGGTTCGCGATGCGCCAGAACCCCTCGGAGCCGACGGGCATCGGGTTGTCCCACGCGAGCAGTCCGAACGCGGCGCCGGCCGCGAGCGCGGCGAGCACCGCGAGCAGGATGCCGTAGCGGCGCCGCGCGCGGAGGGTCGGCAGCGGCGCGGCGCTGCGGCGGGTCGCGGCGCCTGCGGGGGCGAGGACGGTTCGGGTGTCAGCCACGTCGACGCTGCCTCAGGAGAAGGAGGATGAAGACGGCGGCACCGACGACACCCAGGATCAGGGACACCGGCACCTCGAACGGCATGATGATCGTCCGCCCGACGAGATCGCACACCGTGACGATCGCGATGCCGAGCAGGCAGACCCACGGCAGGTTGCTGCGCAGGTCGTCGCCGCGGACCATCGAGACGACGTTGGGCACGATCAGCCCGAGGAAGGGCAGGTTGCCGACGACCACCGTCACGACGCCCGTGGCGACCGCGATGAGGGCGGTTCCGAGGAGCATGATGCGGTTGTAGTCGAGGCCGACGTTGGTCGCGACCTCCTCGCCCAGCCCCGCCACCGTGAAGCGGTCGGCGGCGATGAAGATCGCGATCCCCACCGCCAGGACGACCCACAGCGGCTCGTACTGACCGCGCAGGACGGAGGTGAAGCTGCCCGCGAACCACACGCCGAGGCTCTGCAGCATGTCGGTCTGCAGGGCGAAGAACATGGAGACCGAGCCGACCACGGCGCCGAGCATGATCCCGACGATCGGCACGATGAGCGAGGACCGGAGCGAGACCCTGCGCAGGAAGAGGAAGAAGACCATCGTGCCGACGAACGCGGCGACGACCGCGCCGACCATCCGCGTGAGGATGCTCGCGTCGGGGATGAGCACCATGACCGCGAGGAGGCCCAGCCCCGCCCACTCCGTCGTGCCCGTCGTCGTGGGCTCGACGAAGCGGTTCTGCGTGAGCAGCTGCATCACGAGGCCGCACATCGCCATCGCCGCGCCCGCGAGCACGAGGGCGACCGTCCGGGGGATCCGGGTGATCGCGAACATCTCGGCGCCGTCGTCGGCGCCGAGCACGTCGTAGACGCCGACGAAGAGCGAGAGCACGAGAAGCGCCGCGACCACGGCGACGCCGATCAGCAGCCGAGCGTCGAAGAGACGGCTGCGGCGCGCGGGCGCCGCGGTGGGGATGGCCTGAGTCATGGGGTCCTCTGCGTCGACGGCGGGCCCGCGTCCTGCGGGCCCGCCACCGGTTCAGCCGTGTCGGATCACGCGCCCGTTTCGAGGGCGTCGGCGAAGTCGTTGAAGAACTCCGTGTACGTCTGGATGCCCTCGTTCGTGTACGTGTCGGCGGGCATGTACACGATCTGGTCCTCCTGCACGGCGGTGACGCCGGCGAGCGCCTCGGAGTCCTCGAGCACCTCGGCCGCCTGCGTGTACTCCGGGTCGTCTGCGGCGACGGCCGCGTCACGGTCCATCACGAGGAGCCAGTCCGGGTTCGAGTCGGCGATCGCCTCGACGGAGATGTCGTCGCCCTGGTGGTCGTCGCTCGACTCCGCGACCTCGAGCGCGGGGGTGAGACCGAGGATGTCGAACACCGGACCGAGCGTGCGGCCGTTGCCCGGCGCGGAGTACCCGATCTCTCCGCCCGACGTGATGACCGCCATCACCGAGTCGGCCGGGTCGTAGGCGGCCTTCACGCGCTCGATCGCAGCGTCGAGGTCGGCCGCGAGCTCCTCGGCCTCGGCCTGCTTGCCGAAGACCTCGCCGAGCACGGCGACCTGGCGCTTGAGCTCCGCGTCGAAGGGCTCGCCCTCGCGCGGGTCGAGCTCGAGGATCGTCGCGTCCGGCGCGAGCGCCGCGAAGTCGTCGTGGTACTGCGCGAAGCGCTGACCGTTCACGATGAGGTCGGGCTCGGCCGCGACCACGGCCTCGAGGTCGGGCTCGTTGTGCGTGCCGAGGTCGACGATCGCGTCGTCGGTCGTGTACGGGATCGTCTCGGGCATGAGCGACACGGCGGCGGCGGAGAGCTCGATGCCCCAGTCGGCGAGCGTCTCGAACGTGCGGTTGTCGGTCGCGACCACCGACGTCGGCGGGACGGCGACCGTCTGCGTGCCGTTGTTGTCCTCGACCTCGACCGAGGTCGGCTCGGCGGCCGCCGACTCCTCGGGAGCGGCCTCGGCGCTGTCATCGGCGGCCGAAGCGCAGCCGGCGAGAGCGAGGGCGGATGCCGCGACGAGCGAGAGCGCAGCGATCGGACGGGTCGTGGACATAGCGGTGCCTCCTGGGTCGGAGAGCGCGGTGTCATCCGCGGTCTCGTGGGGGACGATGCCGGGAGCGCCGCTCTTCCTCGGGACGCTCGATTCAGGTAAGCCGAACCTAACCGGATCGCAGGAAGGCTAACCTAAGTCTTATGCACTTGTCGAATTCCACGGACGCCCGCTTCGCACTCGAGCGCTCGCGCGTCGACCTCCGCTTCCGGTTCACACGGCTCGCCTCCCGCGAGTGGATCGGTCCGGACTACGTCCGGGTGCGCGTTCAGGGCGACGACCTCGCGGGCTTCGGCGAGGGCCTCGGCCACGACGACCACATCCGCATCTTCTTCCCCGACGGCGCCCCGTCGAGCGTCGAGGAGATGCGCGAGGCGCCCAGCCGCGAGTTCACCCCGCTGCGGTGGGGCGAGGACTGGCTCGACCTCGAGTTCGCCGTGCACGGCGACGAGGGCGTCGCGGGCGTGTGGGCTGCTGGCGCCCCGATGGGCTCGCTGCTCGGCGTCGGGGGCCCGCGCGGCACGCTGCGCATCGACGGCGCGCCCGACGCGTGGCTCCTCGCGGGCGACGAGACCGCCATCCCGCAGATCCGCCGCTACGCTGCGGCGATCCCGGATGGCGCGAGCGCCCGCGTGCTCGTGGAGGTCGCGGATGCCGCGCATGAGGTGCCGATCGATGCACCGGTCGCCGTGGAGTACGTGCATCGGGACGGCGCCCGCCCGACATCGGCGCTCATCTCCCGGCTCGACCAGCTCACCGAGGCCGACCGGCCCGATGGCGACGTCTTCGCGTTCATCGCCGCCGAGCAGGCGGTCGTCAAGGCCGGGCGCTCGCTCGCCGTCGACCGCTGGTCGCTCGACCCCGAGCGCATCGTCGTCAAGGGCTACTGGAAGGCCGACGAGAGCGGCGCGACGTACCACGCCGCGCACTGAGGCTCACGGGTTCGAGCCGACTCCGTCGAGCCACTCGGCCC
Source organism: Microbacterium sp. KNMS (assembly GCF_053851835.1). Lineage (NCBI taxonomy): Bacteria > Bacillati > Actinomycetota > Actinomycetes > Micrococcales > Microbacteriaceae > Microbacterium > Microbacterium sp. KNMS. Next base: position 3,100 of record NZ_JBSQBP010000021.1, on the reverse strand, counting down.
AGTGCGCCTTCCACCACTCCGCCTCCTCGGGCGTGGGCAGCTTCTCGTGCGTGACCGTGAGGCGCGTGCCGTCACCCGCGTCCTCCGCGGTGAACGCCACGATCCCCGTCTCGATGCCCTCGTGGGTGACGCGGAAGCGCAGGTTCTTCGCCGTGGGCCGCGAGAGCAGCTCGGTCTCGACCTCGCCGAGCAGCTCGCGCCGCAGCGCGTCATCGAGCAGCGCGTCGCGCAGGGTGTCGGCCTGCACGCGGAGACGCCGGCTGCGCGAGACGCTGAACGTCCCGTCGGGCATCTGCCCCGGCAGCCGCAGCCCTCGGATGCGCTCGTAGCCGACGGTCACGGACTGCGCCCACCACGCGTCGACCGCGTGCGCGTCGACGAGCCAGCGGGCGATCGCCGTGTGCCCGGCCTCGGGGCCCGGGCCGGCGTCGATGAGGGCGACCCACTCGTCCCATCCGCGCCCTGTGCTCGCCGTGACCGTGGCGTCGTCGACCGTGGGCTGCGCGATCCAGGTGCTGCTCATGCGCGGAGCCTACGCCGCGTCGCTGGCGATATCCCGGACATCTCGGGTGGATCCATCCGCTGCGCGCTCACGCGCGCCGAGGCGGCCATGCGACACTGGCGCCATGTGGATCGGCTGGGTCGAGTTCGACGTCCTGCTGGGTGACGTGCACTCCCTCAAGGAGAAGCGGAGCGTCATCCGGCCGCTCATCGCGAACCTCTCCCGCCGCACCGAGGCCGCCGCCGCGGAGGTGGGTGCGCACGACCTGCACCGGCGGACCGCGATCGGGCTCTCGGTCGTGGGCGCCGACCTCGCGCACGTGCGCGACGTGCTCGACCGCGCCGAGCGCGTGCTCGCGGAGGAGCACCCCGAGGTGACGCTCCTGTCCGTCCGACGGGGACTGCACTCGAGCGACGACTGAGGGGGTCAGCTCCGCACGGCGAGGATGGCGTCGATCAGCGCATCGGCGACCTCGCGCTTGGAGCCGGTGACGGATGCCGCGACCTGGTCCTGCGCGTCGATGATCGTGAGCGCGTTGTCGGCCTGCTCGAAGCCCTCCGACCATCCGACCGCGTTCACCGCGAGGAGATCGACGCCCTTCCGTCGACGCTTCCGAACCCCGCGCTCGAGAAGGGTCTCCCCCTCCGCGGGCGTCTCGGCGGCGAAGCCGACGACCGTCTGGCCCGGCCTCCGGTCGGCGGCCAGTCCCGCGAGGATGTCCTCGTTCTCGACGAGCTCGAGCGTCGGGGGCACGCCGCCGGCCGCCTCCTTCGTGAGCTTGCTCTCGGACACCGACGCGACGCGGTAGTCGGCGACCGCCGCGGCCATGATCACGACATCGACGCCGGGCGCCACCTCGCGCATCTCCGCGGCGAGCTCGGCGGCCGTGCCGGCGACGCGCACCCGGATGCGGGGGTGGCCCTCGAGGGCGCTCCGGACGGATTCGTCCACATGCGCGAGCACCGCGGTCACCTCGGCCCCGCGGTCGGCCGCCGCGATCGCGATGGCCGCGCCCTGGCGACCGCTCGAGCGGTTGCCGAGGAAGCGGACGGGGTCGATGGGCTCGCGCGTCCCGCCCGCAGAGACGGCGATGCGCAGCCCGGCGGCGTGCTGTCGACGCGCGAGGATCGCGCGCAGAGCCTCGTGGATCCGCTCGGGCTCGGCCATCCGACCCGGCCCGACGTCGTCCCCCGTGAGCTGCCCCGACTCCGGGCCGACGAAGAGCACGCCGCGGCGGCGCAGGGTGTCGACGTTCGCCTCCGTGGCGGGATGCCGCCACATCTCCGTGTGCATGGCCGGGGCGACGACGACCGGCGCCGTCGTCGCGAGCAGCGTCGTGCCGAGGAGGTCGTCCGCGATGCCCGCGGCCATCCGCGCGAGCGTGTTCGCGGTGGCAGGCGCCACGACGACGAGGTCGGCCGCCTGGCCCAGCGCGACATGGCGCACGCTCGCGACGTCCTCATGCACGGATGTCGTCACCGGATGGCGGCTGATCGCCTCCCAGGTCGGCAGACCGACGAAGCGCAGCGCGTCAGCGGTGGGCACGACGTGCACGTCGTGACCGTCCTTCACGAGCAGCCGCACGAGGTGCACGGCCTTGTACGCGGCGATGCCGCCGGACACTCCCACGACGATGTTCATCGAGTGCGATTCTCCCATCCGTCTGGCCGCCCGGCACCCCTCCGCGCGGCCGTAGGCTGATCGGGATCGCTATGTGCACCGTCGTCATCCGCATTCCCGAGCCCGGCGCCACCGCCGAGCCCATCCGCCTTCTCGCCGTGCGCGACGAGGACCCGGCTCGCCCGTGGAACCCGCTCGGCTCGTGGTGGCCGCAGCTGCCGGACGTCGTCGGTGTGCAGGATCGCCTCGCAGGAGGCGCATGGCTCGCAGCCCGGCCGGGCCGCCTCGCGGTGCTGCTCAACCGCGCCGGCGAACCGGATCTCCCGGCCGCTCAGTTCGCCTCGCGCGGGGGCATCGTGCTCGACGCGGTCAGCGGCGTCACCCCGCAGGGAGAGCTCCGCACCCTGGGCTTCAACCTCGTCGAGGTCGATGGAGAGGGCGCGTCGATCGTCTCGTGGAACGGGCAGGAGCTGCGACGCGAACGCCTGTCCCCCGGCACGCACATGATCGCGCACACCGATGCGGACGACCCGGCCACGCCGCGCATCGCGGCATGGCACGCGACCTTCGAGGCCGCGTCGACGGATGGCGATGCGAGCGGATGGTGGGAGCCCTGGCTGAAGGTGCTCGCGCAGAGCGCCGAGCTCAGCCCGGAGGACGACCGCGCGATCATCCGCGACAACCGCCCGCACGGCTACCCGACGCAGTCGCTCCTGGCGTGCGTGGCATCGGTCTCCGCGCAGACGACCGACGTGCGGTACGCCGAGCTGCCCCACGCAGGCGAGTGGTCACCGCTGAGCTTCGAGCCGCCGCGCGGCTGACTGCCACGAGGCGGTGTTCGGGTGATGCCCGTGTAACGCACGAAAGGCCACCCGACGTTGGGTGGCCTTTCGTTCAGGTTAAGTCCGGCGGTGTCCTACTCTCCCACAAGGTCCCCCTTGCAGTACCATCGGCGCTGAGAGGCTTAGCTTCCGGGTT
>NZ_JBSQBP010000020.1:0-74996 GCF_053851835.1 Microbacterium sp. KNMS | reverse complement strand
CGTCTACTACGCTGACCTCGAAACGCCATCCCACCCGGTGCTGGCACCCGCATAGGAGCGGCAGAGAACCGGGGACGGTTCACCTTGCTGCCTAGCCCCTAAGCTCTCAATTGGCCAGTCCAACTCCCGGGGACCAGTTCAAGACCGGGGTCTTCGCCGTTTCCGGGTAGCGTGGAGCTCAGTGTCAGGGTGACAGTGCCGCTTTGCGGTGGTTGGATCCTGACACCTGGTGTCTGGCTCTTAGTGTGGGTGCCGTCTTCGGGCTGGCGAGCATGCGTTTTGTCGTCACCGGGTGTGATGGACCGGCCGGCGTGACTTGATAGGAGCGTGGCATCGCCCCCGACTGAGGTTTGTCCGCCGACCGGCCCAACCTGTCCCATTCGATGGTTGGAAGGAGACGATTTCCATCGTGATCGTCAGCGGTGCGGATGTCCACAAGGCCACGCACACGTTCGTGGCGGTCGACGGCGTCGGCCACAAACTCGGGGAGAAGACCGTGAAGGCCACCACGATCGGCCATGGCGCGGCGTTGCGGTGGGCGTGGCGGGAGTTCGGCGATCAGCTGCGGTGGGGCGTCGAGGATTTTCGGCACCTGACTGCACGCCTGGAGCGGGACATCCTCGCGGCAGGGCAGGAGGCCCGGGCGTCTGGCCGGGAGTGGGGCGAGTCCGACCCGATCGATGCCCTCGCGGTCGCCCGGGCGGTGCTGTGCGAGCCCGAGCTGCCCGTCGCGGCGCATGACGAATCGACCCGGGGGCTGAAACTGCTCGTCGACCGGCGCGAAGACCTGGCCGGCGAGCGGACCCGGCAGATCAACCGGCTGCGCAGGCACCTGCATGAGCTCGACCCGGAGTTCGACGTCCCGGTCAAGGGCTTCACGACCGCACGGCAGCGTCGTCGGGTCGCGGACTGGCTTCATGGCCGTGCCGGATTGGTTGCGGAACTCGCGCGCGATGTCCTCGCCGACATCGACACGGGCAGTGTGAGGATCGACGAGCTGGAGAAGCGGATCACCGGTCTGGTCCAGACCCAGTACCAGCACCTGCTCGCCATCCCCGGATGCGGGCCGCTGACCGCAGTGAAGCTCACCGGAGAGACCGCGAACGTCGCCCGGTTCCGGTCCGAGGCCTGCTTCGCGATGAACGCAGGCGTCGCGCCTTTGCCGGTCTGGTCAGGGAGCACGAAAGGGCGGGTGCGGATGAGTCGTACCGGCAACCGGCAGCTCAACGCCGCCCTGCACCGCATCGCCGTCACCCAGATCCGCCTCGCCGGCCTCGGGCAGACCTACTACCGCAAACGCCTCGATGCCATCGACTCCACAGTCGAAGCGCTCCGCTGCCTGAAACGCCGCCTCGCCCGAGTCGTCTCCCACGCACTCCACGCCGACCAGCAACCCGTCCACACCGCGAACGTCCCACTCGCGGCATAAGACTTGACATAGGAGAAGCGCATGCCCGAAGCCGAGATCCCCGAAGTCGCCCGCATCGCCGCCGATCTCATCCGGATCGACACGACGAACTTCGGCGGCGGCGACGCGAGGGGCGAGCGCGAGGCGGCCGAGTACGTGGGCGCCTACCTCGAGGGCCTCGGCCTCGAGACCGCGTACCACGAGCCGATCCCGCGCCGCACGAACGTCTGCGCGCGCGTGCGGGGGCGCAATCCCGACAAGCCGGCGCTCGTGCTGCACGGGCACCTCGACGTCGTGCCGGCGATGGCCGACGACTGGTCGGTCGATCCGTTCGCGGGCGAGATCCGCGACGGCATGCTCTGGGGTCGCGGCGCGGTCGACATGAAGAACATGGACGCGATGATCCTCACGTCGGTCGCCGAGCTGCTGCGCGCGGGGGAGCAGCCCGAGCGCGACCTCGTGCTCGCGTTCTTCGCCGACGAGGAGAACGGCGGCGTCGAGGGGTCCCAGCTCGTCGTGCGCGACCGCCCCGAGTGGTTCGACGGCGCCACGGAGGCGATCAGCGAGGTCGGCGGGTACTCGATCCCCGTGGGTGACCGCAGCGCCTATCTCCTGCAGGTCGGCGAGAAGGCCCTCATGTGGGTCACGCTGGTCGCCCGCGGACGCGCGGGGCACGGCAGCAGGTTCCACCCAGAGAACGCCGTCACGCGGCTGGCCGAGGCCGTCGCGGCCCTCGGGGCGCGCACCTGGCCGGTCGAGCTCACCGAGACGACCCGCCGCCTGCTCGAGGGGATCGGGGAGATCACGGGCGACCCCACGCGCGACCCCGACGCGCTCGCTGCGCACACAGGGCCGGCCGAGGCCTTCGTGAAGTCGACGTTCCGCACGGTCGCCAACCCCACGGGGCTCACCGCCGGGTACAAGCACAACGTGATCCCCGACGCGGCCTCCGCGACCGTGGACATCCGCGTCCTCCCCGGATCGGAGGACGCCATCCTCGCAGAGGTCCAGCGCATCGTCGGCCCCGACATCGAGATCCGGATGTTCCTGCGCGACATCGGCATGGAGATCCCGTTCGAGGGCCCCCTCGTCGAGGCCATGGTCGGCGCCCTCGGGCGGCACGATCCCGGCGTCCCCGTGCTGCCCTACCTGCTCGGCGCGGGCACGGACAACAAGGCGCTCTCGACGATCGGCATCGCCGGCTACGGCTTCGCCCCGCTGCGGTTGCCGCGCGACCTCGACTTCACGGGGATGTTCCACGGGGTTGACGAGCGCGTCCCGGTCGACGCCCTGGAGTTCGGCCAGCGGGTGCTGACCGACCTCATCCGCACGTACTAGCCCGCGCTCCGTCGCCACGGTGGTCCTCCAGCCGTCGGTCTGACCTGCTAGCTTCGCCGGTATGCTTCCGTTGCTCTGGCTGTGCGGCACATCGGGTGTCGGGAAGTCCACTGTCGGATGGCTTCTCCAACGAGCACTGCGTCAGCGGGGGATCGACGCTGCGTTCATCGACGCCGACCAGCTGCGCAACGCGTCGGGAGTCGACGCAACCGAGGACGACTTCATCGCGGACGGGCTCCGCTCCGTGGAACCCGGGTTCCGGGCTGCAGGAGCATCCCTCCTCATCGTCGCCGGTATCGTCGACGACCCGGAGCACCTCGAGCGCCTTCTTCCAGGACGGGAGCGCCGGCAGGCCCGCGTCGTGTATCTCCGCGCGTCGGACGGGGAGGTCCTCTCGCGCGTGGAGCGACGCGGGTGGAATGTCGAGCTCGGCCCGGAGTCCGTCGCATACGCTCGTCGGTTCGACACACGCTGGGTCGACGCCGTCGTGGACACGACGAGCCGAGACGCGGCCGACGTCGCGGAGGAGCTCGGGGGCATGGACCTCATCGCGGCTCCGCCCCCGGAGACGGATGGCCGGAGCCCGCGCGAGGCGGGCGAGCCGCCACGGATGACCGTGCTCACCGGTCCCGGCGGCGTCGGCCTCTCGACGAGCGGGTTCCTCGCCTACCTGAGACTCGCATGGGCAGGCGCCGCCGTCGGGTACATCGACAGCCATCAGCTCGGCTTCCTCGGCGAGAGCGCGCACCCGCCCGCCGGGTCGGCGCTGCGTGCGACGAACGCGGTGCGGCTTGCGTCGTCGATGGCGCGGCGAGGGATCCGCCACGTCGTGATGACCGCTGATCCGCGGACTGCCCACGAGGTGGCCGCCCTGATCTCGGGAGTGCGGGTCGTCTGGCTCGATGCCTCCGACCGGGCTCTCGCGTCGCGGCATCACGCGCGGGCGCGTGGGGAAGGGCCTCCTCTGGTGGGTGATCATCGCCGCGGACTGGGCGCCGCAGCGATCCGGGATGGCGTGGAGAGGGCGATCCGCGAATCGCGCGATCCGTCGGTGAGGCCGACGGGAGCGGAGATGATCGACACGACCGAGCTTCGGGCCGAGGAGGTCGCCGACCGGATCGCCGACCTCATCCGCACGTAGGAGCCCGCGCTCCCCGGTCATCCGGGAGTCTGACGCGATCATCAGCAGCCGTCGCCTAAAGTCGTGACGTCGCGCGCTCCGCCGCGGCATCGCGAGAGAAAGACCCCATGTCGTTCATCGAAGCCATCATCCTCGGGCTCGTGCAGGGCCTGACCGAGTTCCTCCCGATCTCCTCGAGCGCGCACATCCGCGTCGTCGGCGAGTTCCTGCCGTCTGCATCGGACCCGGGAGCGACCTTCACCGCGATCACCCAGATCGGCACCGAGCTCGCGGTGCTCGTGTACTTCTGGAAGAAGATCGTCCACATCGTGAAGCAGTGGGCCCTGTCTCTGTCCGGACGCGTGCCGCGCAACGACCCGGACGCGCGGATGGGATGGCTCGTCATCATCGGCACGCTCCCGATCGGCGTGCTCGGCTTCCTCTTCCAGGACGTCATCCGCGACGTCTTCCGCAACCTCTGGCTCGTCGCGACCGTCCTCATCGTCTTCGGCATCATCCTCGGTCTCGCTGACCGCTACGGGCGTCGCGAGCGCGACATGGCGCACATCACCTACCCGCACGGGCTCACGCTCGGCGTCGCGCAGGCGCTCGCGCTCATCCCAGGCGTGTCGCGTTCGGGGGCCACGACGACCGCCGCTCGCGCGCTCGGCTACAACCGCACGGCGGCGGCCGAGTTCTCCTTCCTGCTCGCCGTCCCCGCGGTCTTCGGCAGCGGCCTCTACGAGCTCATGCACGCGCTCACCGAGCCCGGCGAGCAGGGCTACGGGATGGCCGAGACGCTCGTCGCGACGGTGATCGCGTTCGTCGTGGGCTGGATCGTCATCGCGTACCTCATGCGGTACCTCAAGCGCGGCAGCTTCCTGCCGTTCGTGCTGTACCGCGTGGGCCTGGGCCTCGTGCTGTTCGCCCTGCTCGCGACCGGCGTCCTCACCGCGTACTGATCGGGAAGGGGCGCCCAGGTGCGGCGCCCCTTCCGCTCAGCGGCGGCCGTCGCGTCCGTCGCGCGGGTCGTCGCGGTGGAGGTACCGCTCGAACGCCTTCGCGATCGCGTCGCCCGATGCGTCGGGCGAGTCCACGGTGTCGCGCGTCTGCTCGAGCTGGCGGATGTACTCGCTCATCTCCTCGTCGTCCGCGGCCGCCGCGTCGATCGTGGCCTCCCACGCGGCGGCGTCGGTCGCGAGGGTCCCCTTGGGGACGATCGCGCCCGTGAGCTCCTCGAGTCGCGTGAGCAGTGCGAGCGTCGCCTTGGGCGACGGCGTCGCGCCCGCGACGTAGTGCGGCACGCTCGCCCACAGCGACAGCGTCGGGATGCCCGCGCGCTCGGCGGCGTCGCCGAGCACGGTCAGGATGCCGACCGGCCCCTCGTACGTCGAGCGCTCGAGGCCCAGCTGCGCCCGGACCTCGGCGTTCTCGCTGCTTGCGAACACTGAGATCGGCCGCGTGTGCGGCACATCCGACATCATCGATCCGAGCGTCACGAGGCCCGTGATGCCCTCCGTGAGCGCGCGGTCGACGAACTCGCTCGCGAACGAGCGCCACGCGCGGGCCGGCTCGCTTCCCGTGATCGTCCAGAACCACACGTCGCCGGTGCCCTGCTCGGGGCGGTGCAGCGTCGCCTCGGGCCAGCGGAGGCTGCGGCCGCCCTCCCCGTCGGACTCGATCTGCGGCCGCGTGTACTGGTAGTCGAAGTAGAGCTCGGGGTCGACCGAGAACGCGGGTCTGAGGTCGGCCTCCTCGCGCAGCTGCCGCACGGCTCCCGTGGCGGCTTCTCCGGCGTCGTTCCAGCCGTCGAAGGCGGCGACGATGATCCTGCGTCCGAGTGTCTGCACCGGGTTCCCTCCTCCCGCAGCGCGGGTGTCCGTCCAGGTTAGTCCCGGATGCCGCCCCAGTAGGCTGAACCGGTGACAGTGAAGCAGCCCCACGCCGTGCTCTGGGACATGGATGGCACCCTCATCGACTCCGAGCCGTACTGGATGGCCGCGGAGACGCCGCTCGTGGAGAGCTTCGGCGGCACGTGGGACCACGAGCAGGCTCTGCAGCTCGTGGGCCTCGGCCTGCACGACGCCGCGCGCGTCCTGCAGGGAGCGGGCGTGCGGATGGAGGTCGACGCGATCGTCGAGCACCTCACCGACGACGTGCTGCGCCAGATGGGCGAGCTCGGCGTCCCCTTCCGCCCTGGCGCGCAGGAGCTCCTGCGCGAGCTGCGCGCGGCCGGCGTGAAGACCGCGCTCGTCACGATGTCGATGCACCGCATGGCGGCCGCGATCGTCGAGCTGCTCGAGTTCGACGCCTTCGACCTCGTGCTCGGCGGAGACGACGTGCCGATGCCGAAGCCGCACCCCGACCCGTACCTGCGCGCCGCCGAGCTGCTCGACGTCGACATCGCGCACACGGTCGCGATCGAGGACTCGCCCAACGGCCTGCGCGCCGCCGTCTCGTCGGGCGCCGTGTCGCTCGGCGTGCCGCACTTCGTCGGCCTCGACGGCGTCGGCGCGCACGAGCTGTGGCCGACCCTCGAGGGCCGCGGCATCGCCGACATCACCGCGCTGTACAGCGCCCACCGCTCCTGACCCCCATCTCCCGGAGGACACCCATGACCGCGCCTCGCGGCCCCTTCCGCTTCGGCGACCGTGTGCAGCTCACCGGCCCGAAGGGCAAGATGCACACCATCACGCTCCGCGAACGCGGCGAGCTCCACACCCATCACGGCGTGCTCCGGCACGAGCAGCTCGTCGGCCAGCCCGACGGCTCGGTCGTGGAGAACTCGAGCGGACACGAGTACCTCGCGCTGCGGCCCCTGCTCCGCGACTTCGTGATGTCGATGCCGCGCGGCGCCGCGATCGTCTACCCCAAGGACGCGGCGGCGATCGTCGCGCAGGCCGACGTCTTCCCCGGCGCGGTCGTCGTCGAGGCAGGCGTCGGCTCGGGAGCGCTGTCCCTGTCGCTGCTGCGTGCGGTGGGAGCGTCCGGACGGCTCATCTCGTTCGAACGGCGCATGGAGTTCGCCGAGGTCGCGATGGCGAACGTCGAGACCTTCTTCGGCGAGCGCCCTGCGCACTGGTCGGTCGTCGAGGGCGATCTCGCCGAGGCGCTCCCCGGCGCGGTCGAGCCGGGCAGCGTCGACCGCGTCGTGCTCGACATGCTCGCACCGTGGGAGGTGCTGGAGCCGGTCGCCGACGCGCTCGCTCCCGGCGGCGTCGTCATCTGCTACGTCGCGACCGCGACGCAGCTGTCGCGCGTGGCCGAGTTCCTGCGCGGGCTGGGCTGCTTCACGGAGCCGGAGGCGAGCGAGACGATGGTGCGCGGATGGCACGTCGACGGGCTCGCGGTGCGACCGGATCACCGCATGGTCGCGCACACGGGCTTCCTCATCACGGCGCGCCGCCTCGCCCCGGGCGTCGTGCCCCCCGAGGTGAAGCGCAGGGCGTCGAAGAAGAGCTACACCGACGAGGACCTCGAGATCTGGACCCCCGGCGCCGTCGGGGACCGCGACATCACCGACAAGAACCTCCGCAAGCGGGTGCGCGAGGCGCAGCGCGCGGCGGAGGGCGCTCGCCTCGCGGCCGGTGCGGTGTCGGGGGAGGGCGAGCAGGATGCTTAGACTGATGCCCGTGCGCAAGACCCCCGCTCTCCTCTCCGTCGCCGCCCTGACCACGCTCGCCCTGGCCGGCTGCAGCCCCGTCGGAGGATCCGGCGCATCGTCGTGCGACCGTGCAGAGGGCGCCGACCCGACGCTTCCCGACCTCGTCCAGGTCGACGGAGCACTCGACGAGGCGCCGCAGGTCGACATGCGGTCGCCGTTCCACGTCGACGAGACGGCGTATGCCGACGTCGAGGTGGGCGACGGCCCCGCCATCGCGACGATGGACCAGGCCGGTGTGCTCGACATGACCCTCTACGACGGCACGACCGGCGAGATGATCATCGGCACGTCGTACTCGGGCGACCTCTCGAGCGTCGGCGCCCTGTCGCAGTGGACCACGCAGTTCCCGGGCCTCGAGGACGCGCTCGAATGCGCGACCGAGGGCTCGCGCGTGATCGCCGCGCTCGCCGAGGACGACGTGGCCCCCGAGGCGCGGCAGACGTACGCCCAGGCGGGCTTCCCGCAGGAGGGCTCGATCGTCGCGGTGGTCGACGTGCGCAAGGTCTACCCGGCAGCCGCCTCGGGGACGCTCCAGTACAACGACGGGTTCGGCCTGCCGAGCGTCGTGCGCGATCCCGACGGACGCCCGGGCATCGTCGTCCCCGACGCGCCCGCGCCCGAGGAGCTCGTCGTCCAGGCGCTCATCAAGGGCGACGGCGAGAAGCTGACCGCCGACGACACGCCGCTCGTGCACTACACGGGCGTCCTGTGGGACGAGAAGACGGTCTTCGACTCGTCGTGGGAGAACGGATCGCCCGTCCCGTTCCCGCTCGACGGCGTCATCGAGGGCTTCACGAGGGGCCTCGTGGGCCAGACGATCGGCTCGCAGGTCATGATCGTCGTGCCCCCGGAGCTCGGATACGGCGACGAGGGCCAGGGCACGATCCCCGGCGGCGCGACGCTCGTGTTCGTCGTGGACATCCTCGGCGTGCAGGACGCGCCCACCCCGTAGCGGGTGCGCCCCTCGCCCCGCGGGGATCCCTAGGATGGCTCTCGTGGCCGAGCGGATCCCAGCGGAAGAGCGACTGATGAATCTCGTGGTCGCCCTCGTGGCGACCGAGATCGGCCTCACGAAGCAGCAGATCCTCGACAGCGTGTCGGGGTACCGGCAGCGCGCCGGCGCGCGGTCCGACGCGCTCGACAAGATGTTCGAGCGCGACAAGGACGACCTCCGCGCGCTCGGCGTTCCCCTCGAGACCATCCCCTCGAGCACCGACCCGAACGACCTCCGCGACGCCCGGTACCGCATCCCGAAGTCGGAGTACCACCTCCCCGAGGACATCTCGTTCTCGCCGTCGGAGCTCGCCGTGCTGAGCCTCGCCGGCGAGGTGTGGAGCTCGGGATCGCTGTCGGCCGAGGCGCGCTCCGGGCTGCGGAAGATCCGCGCGCTCGGCATCGACGTGGATGAGCCGATCCTCGGCTTCGCGCCACGGCTCACGGCGCACGAGCCGGCGTTCGCGCCGCTCCAGTCGGCCATCGAGGCATCCCGCGTCGTGACGTTCGCGTACCTCAAGCCGGGGGAGGAGCGCGCACGCCGTCGGCGGCTGGCGCCCCTCGCGCTCGTCGAGTACGAGGGGCGCTGGCACGTCTACGGCCGCGACCTCGACGCGGACGCGGACCGGACGTTCCTCCTCAGCCGCATCACGGGCGACGTCGAGACGACGGCGGAGACCTTCGACCGATCTGCACGCGAGGGAGCGGGGGAGCGCGCCCTGGCCGGGCTCGAGGAGGTCGCGGCGAGGCAGCGCGCCCTCGTCGAGGTCACGCCGGGCAGCGAGGGCGCCCTCCGCCTGCTGCGCCGCGCGGAGCCCGCCGTGCAGGGCTACCGCGTCCCCTACGTCGACCGGCACATCTTCGCCGACGAGCTCGCCTCGTACGGTCCCGAGGTGCGCGTCGTGGAGCCCGCGGACCTGCGCGAGGCCGTCGTCGAGCGCCTGCGCGCCGTCGCCGCGCTGCACGAGGGGGAGGCCCGATGACCGTCCAGCGACCGAACCTCCTCGCGAGCGACCAGGTCCGCATCCTCCTGACGCTCGTGCCGTTCCTCTTCGAGCGCGGCGAGGTGTCCGTCGACGACGCGGCGGCCGAGTTCGACGTGACGCCGGCGCAGATGCGCCGGCTCGTGCGGCGCCTGCCGCTGATCGGACTCCCCGGCGAGGACGGCTGGTACCAGATGCCGAACGAGATGTTCGACATCGACTGGGACCTCCTCGAGGAGCACGACGTCATCCTCATCAAGGAGAAGGTCGCGCTCGACCGCGCGCCGCGGCTCACCGCGCGCGAGGCCGCCGCGCTGCTCGCGGGTCTGCAGCTCGCTCGCGGCATCCCCGGGGTCGCCGACACCGAGGTGTACGCCCGCCTCGTCGAGAAGCTCGCGCGCGGTGCGTCGGGAGCACCCGCCGAGCTCGTCGTCGCGCCCGAGCCGGTCGACGAGGTGCGATCGCTCGTCTCGCGCGCGCTCACGGCGCGGGTCGCGCTGTCGTTCACCTACCGCGCACCCGACGCCGGGCCGACGACGCGCACCGTCGACCCCATGAGCGTCCTCATCACGAACGGGCAGTGGTACCTCCAGGGGTGGTGCCACCTGCGGCGCGCGGTGCGGACGTTCCACCTCGACCGGGTGAGCGAGGCGCGCCTGACCGACATCCCGATCGAGCATCGGGACGAGCGCGCGGGGGAGGCGGGCTTCGGGCAGGTCGACGGCGATCAGATCGCGGTCGTGAGGTACCCCGCGGATGCCGCTGCGCTCCTCGGCGACTACCTCAGGCACGCCGAGGTCTCCGAGGAGGGCGGCACGGCGACCGCCCGCATCCGCATCGCCGACGCGCAGACGCTGCGCCGACTCGCCGCCCGGCTCGGCGGGCGGCTCGAGATCGTGTCGCCGCCGCAGGCGCGCCGCGCGGCGGCCGAGTGGGCCCGCGCGGGGCTCGCGCTGTACGGAGTCGGCTGAGCGTCCGCGAGGAAAACAGTTTCCGATCGCCGGGCCGAGCTCGGCGCGACGGGTCGACGGGCTAGAATCGCCTCGAACCCAGACTTCCGATCGATGGAGACCCCTCATGCTCGGCAATCTCAACGGCTGGCACCTGCTCATCCTGCTGGCCGTCATCCTCCTCCTCTTCGGCGCGGCACGTCTCCCTGCCCTCGCCAAGAGCGTCGGCCAGTCGGCGCGCGTCTTCAAGGGCGAGATGAAGCAGATGAAGGAGGAGAGCGGGGAGGACGACACGAAGAAGGCCGCCGAGCCGGGGTACACGCTGAACGGCGAGACTGTCGAGCGGCCGAAGGCGGATGGCTCCGCCGGCAGCACGCCGCAGAGCTAGCCGCGCATGGCGACGACCGACACGGAGGTCGCCATGCCGGAGGACGGGCCGTACCGCGACCGCAAGATGACCCTCGCGGCGCATCTGCTCGAGCTGCGCAAGCGGCTCATGATCGCGGCCGCCGCGCTCGTCGTCGGCATGGTGGTGGCCTTCCTCATCACCGATCCCGTCATCCACCTCCTCACGCAGCCGATCGCGCTGGTCGCCGAGAGGCGGGGAGACGACTTCGCGCAGCTGAACTTCGACTCCGTCACGGCGGGGTTCGACATGCGCATGCGCATCGCGTTCGCGCTCGGTCTGCTCATGTCGGCGCCGGTCTGGCTGTGGCAGATCTGGGCGTTCATCATGCCGGGCCTCACGCGCAAGGAGGTCCGCTACACGGTCGGCTTCATGGCCACGGCGATCCCGCTCTTCTTCGCGGGCTGCTACGTGGGCCTCGTCATCATGCCCCACATCATCGAGCTGATGGCATCGTTCGTGCCCGAGGCGGGTGCGCAGTTCTACAAGTACGACTACTACTACGACTTCGTCTTCAAGCTCCTGCTCGTCCTGGGCGTCGCGTTCGTGAGCCCCGTGTTCCTCGTGGCGCTCAATCTCGCGGGCATCATCACGGGCAAGGCCATCCTCAAGGGATGGCGGGTGGCGGTGGTCGTGGCGACCGCGTTCGCCGCGATCTCGACGCCCGCGGCCGACATCACGTCCATGCTCCTGCTCGCGGGCATCCTCATCGTCCTGTACGTGCTCGCGGGGCTCCTGTCGATGCTGTTCGACCGGCGCAAGCGCAAGCGCCATCCGGAGATGTTCGTCGACCCCGAGGTGTGAGCGGCGCCGGCCGCTTGCGCGCGCGATAGTCTTCGAGCATGAGCGGCCTGAGCCCATCCGAAAGCTACGCCGCAGCCCGCGAGAGCCGTCGGCACCCGATCACGACGGCCTTCGCCGAGGCGCAGCGCTTCGAGCTCGACCCGTTCCAGGTGGCGGGCTGCCAGGCGCTCGAAGACGGGCGCAGCGTGCTGGTCGCCGCGCCCACGGGCGCGGGCAAGACCATCGTCGGCGAGTTCGCCGTGCACCTCGCGATGCGGACGCCGGGGGAGAAGGCCTTCTACACGACGCCCATGAAGGCGCTGTCGAATCAGAAGTTCCGCGAGCTGCAGCAGGTCTACGGCGAGGACGAGGTCGGCCTGCTCACGGGCGACACGAACATCAACGCGCACGCGCGCGTTGTCGTGATGACGACCGAGGTGCTCCGCAACATGATCTACGCCGGCTCCTCGGCGCTGCGCGGGCTCCGCTATGTCGTGATGGACGAGGTGCACTATCTCGCCGACCGGTTCCGCGGCGCGGTGTGGGAGGAGGTCATCATCCACCTCCCGCAGGGGGTGCGACTCGTCTCCCTCAGCGCGACCGTGTCGAACGCCGAGGAGTTCGGCGACTGGCTCGACACCGTGCGCGGCGACACCGAGGTCATCGTGTCCGAGACGCGGCCCGTTCCGCTCGAGCAGCACGTCCTCGTGCGCGGCGACCTCCTGCCGCTGTTCGACGAGAGGGCGGGTGCCGCGGCCGCGCAGGTCAACCAGGAGCTCATGCGCGTGCGCTCGTCGTTCGCGCAGAGCCATCGGGCCAACGAGGACTTCTTCGACAAGCGGCGCCGCGGTCGGCGGCCGTCGTACCGGCGGCCGGGGCCTGCCGGGCGCATGGAGCGGATCGACCGGCCGCAGGTGATCGAGCTGCTCGGGCGCCAGAACCTGCTCCCCGCCATCTTCTTCATCTTCAGCCGCATGGGCTGCGACCAGGCGGTGCAGCAGGTGCGCCGATCGGGCGTGCGGCTCACGACGCAGGACGAGCGCGCCGAGATCCGGCGCATCGTGGACAAGCGGATGGCCAGCCTGCCCGACGAGGACCTCGGGGTCCTCGGGTTCTGGGAGTGGCGCGAGGATCTCGAGCGCGGTGTCGCGGCGCACCACGCGGGCCTCCTGCCGGCCTTCAAGGAGGTCGTCGAGGAGCTCTTCCAGCGCAAGCTCGTGAAGGCCGTCTTCGCGACGGAGACGCTCGCGCTCGGCATCAACATGCCCGCGCGCACGGTCGTGCTCGAGAAGCTCGAGAAGTTCAACGGCGAGGCCCGCGTGCCGATCACATCGGGGGAGTACACCCAGCTGACGGGCAGGGCGGGTCGCCGCGGGATCGATGTGGAGGGCCACGCGGTCGTGCAGTGGACCGACGGACTCGACCCGCAGGCAGTGGCGTCGCTCGCGTCGCGGCGCACGTATCCGCTCAACTCGAGCTTCCGCCCCACGTACAACATGGCGGTCAACCTCATCGACCAGTTCGGCAAGGAGCGCGCACGGGAGATCCTGGAGTCGTCCTTCGCCCAGTTCCAGGCCGACCGCGCCGTCGTGGGCCTCGCACGGCAGGTCAAGGAGGCCGAGGAGTCCCTCGCCGGATACGAGAAGGCCATGGCGTGCGATCGCGGCGACTTCGCCGAGTACGCGGGGATCCGGCGCGAGCTCAGCGACCTCGAGAAGGCCGATCGCAAGGACGTGAGCGCGTCGCGCGCTCGGCGTCAGCAGCGCCTGGACCGCATCCAGAGTCTGCGCAAGCGCATGCAGCGGCACCCCTGCCACCAGTGCCCCGACCGGGAGAAGCACGCGCGCTGGGGCGAGCGGTTCTGGCGACTGCGTCGCGACGTCACGAAGCTCCGTCGTCAGATCGAGGGGCGCACGGGGAGCGTCGCGCGCCAGTTCGACCGCATCCTCGACGTGCTCGCGGAGCTCGAGTACGTCGAGCCGGGAGAGGCCGGCCTCGCGCTGACCGCCGCCGGCCGGAGGATGCGGCGGATCTACGGCGAGCGCGACCTGCTCGTGGCGGAGTCGCTCCGGCAGGGGCTCTGGAGCCGGCTCGACGCCGCGGGCCTCGCGTCCCTCGCCTGTGCACTCGTCTACGAGCCGCGGCGCGACGAGGCGCCCGAGGCGCACGGCCTGCCACGGGGAGCCTTCCGGGAGGCGCTCGCCGCGACCGAGGAGCTCTGGAGCCGCCTCGACGACCTCGAGCGCGATCACGGGCTGCCGGGATCGAACCCGCCCGCGACCGCGCTTGCTACCGCCATGCACATGTGGGCGCGCGGCCAGGCCCTCGATCGGGTGCTCACGGCCGCCGACATGGCGGCAGGCGACTTCGTGCGCTGGGCCAAGCAGACGATCGACCTGCTGGACCAGCTGTCGATCGTCGCGGAGGGCGATCTCGCGCGCACGGCGCGGACCGCGCTCGACGCCGTGCGACGGGGCATCGTGGCCTACAGCTCCGTGTGAGCGCGGGAGGCGCCTCGTCCAGGCAGTCGCCGAGGCGCGGGCAATAGGCTGTCGCCTATGCCCGAACGCCCCCTGCTGCCGCTGTGGGCGGCGGCCGTCGCGGCGGCCGCGGGCGGGCTCGCCCTCGACGCCGCCTTCCCCGCGCTCGGGATCTGGCCGCTCGCGTTCCCCGCCGTCGCCCTGTCGCTCGCGTCCCTCGTCGGACGCCGCATCGCCTCGGCGCTGCTCGTGGGCTTCGTCTTCGCGCTCGCGTTCTACCTGCCGCACGTCTCGTGGGCCGCGGGGTTCCTCGGCGACAACCCGTTCGCCTGGGTGCCCTGGGTCGCGCTCGCCGTCGTGGAGGCCGCGCTCATGGCGATCGGCGCCATCCCGCTCGCCCTCGCCTACCGGTGGCTCCCGCGCGCGTCGCGCGCCGGGGCCGTCCGCCTCGTCGTGCTGCCCGTCGCCGTCGCCATGCTGTGGACGTGGCGCGAGGCGACCCTCGGCTCGTGGCCGTACGGGGGATTCGCGTGGGGGCGCGTCGGCATGAGCCAGTCCGAGAGCCCGCTCGCGCCGCTGTCGTCGTGGATCGGCGTGAGCGGGATCACCTTCGTCATCGTCCTCGTGTGCGCCCTCGCGATCGAGGCCGTGCGGATGGCGCGCTCGGCTCATCGCGCGGGCCGGCGCGTGCTGGCCCTGGTCGCGCCCGCTGCGCTGCTCGGCGTGCTCATGCTCGTCCCGCCGTTCCCGACCGCGCCCGCGGGGGAGATCTCGGTCGGGGCCGTGCAGGGGAACGGCCCGGCCGCCTATCTCGACGCACGGGAGCCGTATGACGTGCTCAACGCGCAGATCACGGCGTCGGAGCCGCTGCGGGACGCCGATGTCGACGTCGTGCTGTGGCCCGAGGGCGGCGTCGACAGCGACCCCCTCTACAACGAGACCACCGCGCTCTATCTCGACACCGTCGTGGGTGCGCTCGATGCGCCGCTGCTCATGAACGCCGCGTCCGCCCGCGGGGGAGATCCCACCTCGGGCGACGACCCGATCTACAACACGTCGATGCTGTGGACCGAGGATGGCGCGACGCAGCTGCACTCCAAGCGCCATCCGGTGCCGTTCGGGGAGTATGTGCCCGACCGACCGCTCTTCGAGGCCCTCGCCCCCGACCTCATCGGGCTCATCCAGCGGGAGTACACCCCCGGTGACGACTCGCCGGTGTTCGACGTCGGCGGCGTGGGCATCGGCCTCGCGATCTGCTTCGACGTGATCTCGGACTCCCTCATCGCGGAGGGCATCGCAGACGGCGCCGAGGTGTTCATGTTCCAGACGAACAACGCCGACTTCCGGGGGACCGACGAGAATCTGCAGCAGCTCGCGTTCGCGCGCATGCGCGCGATCGAGACGGGCCGGAGCGTCGTGAACCTGTCGACGACCGGCACGAGCCAGATCATCGCGGCCGACGGCTCGGTGGTCGACGCGCTGCCGATCGACGAGGCGGGGGCGATGATCGCCGATGTCGAGCTGCGCGAGGGCACGACGGCCGGCGTCGTCGTGGGGCCGTGGGTGCAGGCCGCCATGGCGTTCGGGCTCGTCC
The DNA here is from genome assembly GCF_053851835.1 of Microbacterium sp. KNMS. Taxonomy (NCBI): domain Bacteria; kingdom Bacillati; phylum Actinomycetota; class Actinomycetes; order Micrococcales; family Microbacteriaceae; genus Microbacterium; species Microbacterium sp. KNMS. The sequence continues at coordinate 59,277 of NZ_JBSQBP010000020.1, read as the reverse complement.
TCGTCGCCGCGGCCGGGCTCCTGGCCCGCCGTCGCCGACGTGCCTAGGATCGGGACATGAGCTTCGACGACGACCCCGAGAAGAAGTACTGGTACAACCTGCGCACGGGCGAGGTGGAGTTCGGCCTCGTCTCGCCGGCCGTCGACCGGGCAGGCCCGTTCGACACCGCCGAGGAGGCAGCGAAGGCTCCCGAGGTGCTCGAAGCGCGCTCGCGCGCATGGGCCGAGGAGGACGCGCGCGAGGACGACTGGTCGGCGCGTAGAGACGGCTCGGCGGACCAGTAGTCTGAGAACGCGCCGCGCGAGCGGACGTCAGGTCGCAGAGAGGATCCGATGGACAAGCAGAGGGACTTCGTGCTCCGCACGATCGAGGAGCGCGGCGTCAAGTTCGTGCGCCTGTGGTTCACCGATGTGCTCGGCACCCTGAAGTCGGTCGCGATCGCGCCGGCCGAGGTGGAGGGCGCATTCCGGGAGGGCATCGGCTTCGACGGCTCCGCGATCGAGGGCCTGACCCGCTCGTACGAGTCGGATCTCCTCGCGTTCCCGGATCCGTCGACGTTCCAGATCCTGCCGTGGCGCGGCGAGGTCGACCCGACGGCGCGCATGTTCTGCGACATCACGACGCCCGACGGCCAGCCCGCTCCCGCTGAGCCGCGCAACGTCCTGAAGCGCACGCTCGCGAAGGCGGCCGATGCGGGCTTCACGTTCTACACGCACCCGGAGATCGAGTTCTACCTCCTCAAGTCGAGCAGCTTCGGCGCCGAGGGCCCCGAGCCCGTCGACCGGGCCGGCTACTTCGACAACGTGCCCGGCGGCACGGCGCACGACTTCCGCCGCCGTGCGGTGCGCATGCTCGAGGACCTCGGGATCTCGGTCGAGTACAGCCACCACGAGGTCGGCCCCGGGCAGAACGAGATCGACCTGCGCTACGCCGACGCGCTGACGATGGCGGACAACATCATGACCTTCCGCACGGTCGTCAAGGAGGTCGCGATCGAGGAGGGCGTGCACGCGACCTTCATGCCCAAGCCGCTCGCGGGCGAGCCGGGCAGCGGCATGCACACCCACATGTCGCTCTTCGAGGGCGACGTGAACGCGTTCTTCGAGGAGGGCGCGCAGTACCAGCTCTCCCGGGTCGGGCGACAGTTCATCGCGGGTCTCATGCGCCACGCGAACGAGATCGCTCTCGTCACGAACCAGTTCGTCAACTCGTACAAGCGCCTGTGGGGCGGGGACGAGGCGCCGAGCTACGTCACGTGGGGGCACAACAACCGGTCGGCGCTCATCCGCGTGCCGCTCTACAAGCCCGGCAAGGGCGGCTCGGCGCGCGTCGAGTACCGCGCGATCGACTCCGCGGCGAACCCGTACCTCGCGTACTCGCTCATGCTCGCCGCGGGCCTCAAGGGCATCCAGGAGGAGTACGAGCTCGCTCCCGAGGCCGAGGACAACGTGGGCGCGCTCTCGAGCGCCGAGCGCCGCGCCCTCGGGTACCAGTCGCTCCCGACGAGCATGTACGACGCGATCAAGCTCATGGAGGACAGCGAGCTCGTCGCCGAGACGCTCGGCGAGCAGGTGTTCCGCTACGTGCTCGCGAACAAGCGCCGCGAGTACGACGCGTACCGCGCGCAGGTGACGCAGTACGAGCTGAAGTCGACGCTCGACGTCATCTGACGCCGGGCGCATCGCGATGACGACGGGCAGCCGCGCCACCGGTCTGACCGGGCTCGCGCGGATGGGGTTCAGCCGTCTCGAGCGCGCCGACGCGGAGATCTCGGAGCTGTCGCAGCTCGCGGGTCTGCCGCGTGAGGCGCTGCTCGAGCACGCGGGCGGTGCAGCCGATCCGGACGAGGCACTGGACGGCCTCCTCCGGATCGCCCGTCGAGCACCCGAGGAGGTCGCCGCCACGCTCGCGGATCCGCGCGGCAGGGCCGTCGCATGGCGTCTGCTCGGGGCGTCCCGCGGCTTCGCCGACTTCTACCTGCGACGGCCCGGATCGTTCCCGGCGCTCGTCGACGCGGGCGACGTGCTCCCGGACGATGCCGCGCTGCGCGGCGCCCTGCTCGGCGCGGTCGGCGCGGAGGACGGCTTCGCCGCGACCGCCGACGAGGCGGCGTGGGTGGCGCTGCGCGTCGCCTACCGCGAGCAGCTCGCGCGCATCGCGGCCTACGACCTGCTCTCCGACGACCCGGTCGACGCCGTGAGGGACGTCTCGGCGGCGCTCGCCGACGCCGCGGGCGCCGCTCTCGAGGCGTCTCTCGCGGTCGCGCGTGCGCGCGCGGCGACGGGCGCGGCCGGGGCAGGTCTCTTCCCGCGCGGCGAGGTCGCGCAGACGCGCCTGGCCGTGATCGGGATGGGAAAGGCGGGGGCGCGCGAGCTCAACTACGTCTCCGACGTCGACGTCATCTTCGTCGGGGGAGTCGCCGACGACGCCGAGATCACGGAGGCGCGAGCGCTCGACATCGCGCACCGCCTCGCGGTCCAGACGATGCGCGGGATCTCGGAGATGGAGGTCGAGCCCCCGCTGTGGGAGGTCGACGCGAATCTCCGCCCCGAGGGCAAGCAGGGCGCGCTCGTGCGCAGCCTCGCCTCGCACCTCGCCTACTACGACCGATGGGCGCACTCGTGGGAGTTCCAGGCCCTCCTCAAGGCGCGGCCGCTCGCGGGAGACCGCGACCTGGGCGCCGCGTACGTCGCGGGGACGCAGCCCAAGGTCTGGGCGAGCGCGGGGCGGGAGAACTTCGTCGACAGCGTGCAGGGGATGCGCGAACGCGTCATGGAGCACATCCCGCCCGCTGACGTCCCCTACCAGCTGAAGCTCGGCCCCGGCGGCATCCGGGACGTCGAGTTCACGGTCCAGCTCATCCAGCTCGTCCACGGAGTCGCCGACACGACGATCCGCATCGCGGGAACGCTCGACGCGCTCGACGCGCTGGTCGCCGAGGGGTACATCGGGCGACAGGACGCCGCGACGTTCGCGCGCGACTACCGCATGCTCCGGCTGCTCGAGCACCGCCTCCAGCTGATCGGCCTCACGCGCACGCACCTCATGCCGCGCACGGACGAGGGCCTGCGCGTGCTCGCGCGCGCGAGCGGACTCGCCGACACGGGGGAGGGGGTCCAGCGCCTCTGGGAGCGCATCAAGCGCGAGGTGCGCGACGTGCACGTGCGCCTGTTCTACCGTCCGCTGCTGTCCGCGGTCGCGGCGCTCCCCGAGGATCAGCGCAGCCTCACGGCCGACGAGGCGCACGCCCGCCTCGCCGCGATCGGCCTCCGCGACCCGGGCGGCGCGCTGCGGCACATCCGCGCGCTCACCTCGGGTCTCAGCCGGAAGGCGACCATCCAGCGCCACCTCATGCCGGTCATGCTCCGCTGGTTCGCGGACGGCGTCGACCCCGACCACGGCCTCGTCTCGTACCGGCGCATCAGCGAGCGCCTCGGCGACACCCCGTGGTTCCTGCGCATGCTCCGCGACTCGACGGGGGCCGCCGAGGGGCTCACGAAGATGCTGTCGGGGTCGCGGTACATCGGCGATCTCATGGAGTGGATCCCCGAGTCGGTCGCGTGGCTCGACGATCAGGAGCGCCTCCGCCCACGAGCCGGCGACGTCCTGCGGGCGGAGGCGCGCGCCATCCAGGACCGTCATGCGGGGCTCGAGGAGGCGATGGCCGCCGTGCGCGCCCTCCGCCGTCGCGAGATGCTGCGAACCGCCATGGGCGCGGTGCTCGGCGCGATCACGATCGAGGAGCTGGGCGACGCGCTGACCACCATCACGGAGGTCACGATCCAGGCGACGCTGCGTGCCGTGCGGCGGGACGTCGTGCCGCCGGAGGACGACTCGCTCGACTTCGCGATCATCGGGATGGGCCGCTTCGGCGGAGCCGAGCTCGGGTTCGGATCGGACGCCGACGTGCTCTACGTGTACCGGCCTGAGCAGGTCGATCCCACGCGCGCGCACGACCTCGCCGCGCGGATCGTGTCGGAGCTGCGTCGCGTGTCGGAGGACTTCCGGCTGCCGCTCGATCTCGACGCGGAGCTGCGCCCCGAGGGCAGAAGCGGCCCTATCGTGCGGTCGCTCGACGCGTACGCCGAGTACTACCGGCGCTGGTCGCTCTCGTGGGAGGCGCAGGCGCTGCTCCGCGCGCGCGGCGTGGCCGGCTCGGCGAAGCTCATCGGCGACTTCATGGCGATGGCCGACGAGATCCGCTACCCCGAGCGCATCGACCTCGCCTCGACGCGGGAGATCAAGCGGATCAAGGCCCGTGTCGAGAACGAGCGCATGCCGCAGCGGATCGACCGCACCCGGCACCTCAAGCTCGGTCCGGGCGGCCTGAGCGACGTCGAGTGGCTGGTCCAGCTGCTGCAGCTCGAGCACGGCCACGCGCGCCCCGAGCTGCGGACGACGTCCACGATCGCGGGGCTCACGGCGGCCAGGGAGGCAGGCCTCGTGTCGGAGGCCGACGCCGAGCAGCTGGCGGCGGCGTGGCGGCTCGCCGCCCGCCTGCGCTCCGCGAACACGCTGTACTCCGGCAACACGAGCGACGTGCTGCCGACGGACCGTCGCGCGCTCGACGGCATCGGACGCATCCTCGAGTACCCGCCGTACTCGGCGAACGACGTCGAGGAGGACTGGCTGCGCGCGTCGCGACGGTCGCGGAAGGTGTTCGAGCGCCTCTTCTACGGCGATCCCGCCTAGCGGCCGAGGGGCGGAGGGCCCTTCAGGCGCGCGCGACCCGGTGCCACAGCGCCGCGTAGGCCTTCGCGGCCTCTGAGCGCGGAGCGAAGGCGCCGATCGCCGCGTGCTTCTCGCCCATCCGCTCCGCGACGACGGTGAACGGCACGACGATGTCGGTGATCTCGGCGACGCGCGACGGCAGCTCGTCAGCGGCGTCGCGGTGGCTGCGCTTGCGCCGGTCGACCATCGTGAGGAACGCCACGAGCGCGGCGTCGCGCCCGTCCTCGGCGAGCAGGTCGCGCACCTGGTCGAAGGACCGCAGCGAGAGCAGCGACGGCGCGAGCGGCGCGAGCACGACGTCGGCCGCACGCAGGGCGTTCTCGGCGACGAGCGATGCGCCTGGCGGGCAGTCGAGGATCACGACGTCGTAGTCGTCGCGCAGCGGCTTCAGGACGCGCGCGAGGCGCGACCCCGACTTCTTCGTCGCGTCCAGGGCGATGTCGAGGTCGCGGTAGGAGGCGTCGGCGGGCAGGACGTCCACCCCCTCGACCGACGTCTCCCGGATGGCCTTGGCGGCCGATCGCTCGCCTGAGAGGACCGCCTCCGCGCCGCCGCGCAGCTTCTGGCGCACACCGAGCAGCCACGTCGCGGCCGCCTGCGGATCGAGGTCCCACAGGAGGACGCGATGCCCGTCCGCTGCGGCCTGCCAGGCGAGGTTCACGGCGGTCGTCGTCTTCCCGACGCCGCCCTTCGTGCTGAAGACGGCGATCACGCGCGAGTCGCTCATGGCGCCATCCTTCCACGGACGCGGGAGCGCCCCGGGGAACAGGTCCCCGGGGCGCTCCTCAGCATCGCTGTGCGCGGCTCAGACGCCGAAGTACAGCTCGTACTCGAAGGGGTGAGGACGCTGCGCGAGCGGCTTGATCTCGTTCTCCTCCTTGTACTCGATCCAGGTGTCGATGAGCTCCTGCGTGAACACGCCGCCCTCGAGGAGGAACGCGTGGTCCTCGCGGAGCGCGTCGAGCGAGTCCTGCAGCGAGTTCGGGACCTGGGGGATGCCCTTGGCCTCCTCGGCGGGGAGCTCGTACAGGTCCTTGTCGACCGGCTCGTGCGGCTCGATGCGGTTCTTGATGCCGTCGAGGCCGGCCATGAGCTGCGCGGCGAACGCGAGGTACGGGTTGCCCGACGCGTCGGGGGCGCGGAACTCGATGCGCTTGGCCTTCGGGTTCGAGCCGGTGATCGGGATGCGGATGGCCGCGGAGCGGTTGCCGGCGGAGTAGACGAGGTTCACGGGAGCCTCGAAGCCCTTGACGAGACGGTGGTAGCTGTTCAGCGTCGGGTTCGTGAACGCGAGGACCGCGGGAGCGTGCGCGAGGATTCCGCCGATGTACCAGCGGGCGATGTCGCTCAGGCCGCCGTAGCCGGTCTCGTCGTAGAAGAGGGGCTTGCCGTCGGCCCACAGCGACTGGTGCGTGTGCATGCCGGAGCCGTTGTCGCCGAAGAGCGGCTTGGGCATGAAGGTCGCGACCTTGCCCCACTCCTCGGCCGTGTTCTTGACGATGTACTTGAACTTCAGGATGTCGTCGGCCGCGTGCACCATGGTGTCGAAGCGGTAGTTGATCTCCTGCTGGCCGCCCGTGCCCACCTCGTGGTGCGCGCGCTCGAGCTCGAGGCCGGCCTCGATGAGCTTGAGGCTGATGTCGTCGCGGAGGTCAGCCGTCTTGTCGACGGGGGACACCGGGAAGTAGCCGCCCTTGTACGGGGTCTTGTTGGCCAGGTTGCCGCCCTCTTCGGCGCGGCCCGTGTTCCACGCGCCCTCCTCGGAGTCCACCGAGTAGAAGCTCGCGTTCTGCTTCACCTCGTAGCGCACGTCGTCGAAGATGTAGAACTCGGCCTCGGGAGCGAAGTACGCGGTGTCGGCGATGCCGGTGGAGGCGAGGTACTTCTCGGCCTTCTTGGCGACCTGACGCGGGTCCTTCGCGTAGATCTCGCCGTTGCGCGGGTTGTAGATGTCGAAGACCATGATGAGCGTCTTCGCCTCGCGGAACGGGTCGAGGTATGCCGTCGACACGTCGGGGATGAGCTGCATGTCCGACTCGTGGATGTTCGCGAACCCGCGGATCGAGGAGCCGTCGAAGAGCTGGCCGACCGTGAAGAACTCCTCGTCCACGGTGGAAGCCGGGATGTTGAAGTGCTGCTGGACGCCGGGAAGGTCCGTGAAGCGGATGTCGAGGAACTTGACGTCCTCGTCCTTGATGAACTTCAGGACCTCGGAGGAATCTTTGAACATTGAGGCTCCAGTTGTGGGATCTCGGGTGGGGCAATCCGTGGAACGGACGACGCGGCAAACCTACGGCTCCGGCGTTGCCTCGTCATGTCCCTTATGTTTCCGGCATGTTACACAGCCCGGTTCCTCTAGGCTCGTCGGGTGACATCCCCCACCCACGCCGACCACCCGGGGGCCAGCCTGGGCCTGCCGGCATCGGGCGCCGGCTCGATCGCCCGTCCTGGCCGCCGCATCGCCGCGCTCGCGATCGACTACGCGGCGGCGACCCTCATCGCATCCGCCTTCTTCGGGTACGACCAGTTCGCGCTGCCCAGCGAGGCCGGTCTCACGATGTTCACGCCGCTCATGGTCTTCGCAGCGCTGCAGGTGCTCTTCATCCCCATGCTCGGCGGGAGCCCAGGGCACCGGCTCGTCGGGATGCGCCTGGTCCGAGCGGATGGCGCGTGGACGGGCGTCTGGCGGCCGATCGTGCGCACCGCGCTCCTCATGCTCGTGATCCCGGCCGTCGTGTGGGACCAGGACCAGCGGGGCCTGCATGACAAGGCCGCCGGGACGGTCCTCCTGCGCGCGTGACGCCCTGACATGACGATGCCCTCGCCGCGCGGCGAGGGCATCGTCATGTCAGAGGATCAGCGCGGCCGCTGCGAGCGGACCTTCGTCGGGTCGATGCCCTTCGGGATGGGCAGCGACGTGATCGACTGCGACACCGACTCGATGCGCTGCAGGACGGCGCCCATCGTCGCGCGGTCGATCGCCTTCGGCAGGGCCTTGATCGTCTTCGCGAGCTGGTCGATCGGCACCTCGCCCTCGCCGTGGCCGACGTAGAACTCGTGGACCGGGACGCCCGACGCCACACGCTGGGCGCGCATCCGCTCGTCGCGCATGAGGCGCGTGAGCCGGCCCTTGGAGCCCTCTCCGACGACGACGATGCCGCCGCGGCCCACGGCGCGGTAGACCGCCTCCTGCGTCTTGGGGTTGATGCCGACCGGCATCTCCTCGCCGCGCCAGTTGCGGCCGAGCATGTTGGAGAGGACGTGGCCGCTCGCGCCGGGCATGCCGTCGAGCTTGCGGTACATCGCGCGCGTCGAGAAGCGCGTCATGGTCATCATGGCAGCGAGCGCGCCGACCATGAGTCCGGTGATGCCCCAGAGGAGGATGCCCCACCACTGCGGCTGCAGCAGGAAGCCGACGACGACGCCGAGGGCGACGCCGAGCACCACGATCCCGGCGAGCAGCCAGCCGAGCCAGGGGAAGGCCTCACGGGTGAACGTGAACAGTGACCTGATCTGCGAGAAGAAGCCGGGTCGCTTCTCGGCGGAAGTGCTGCGTGCCATGGGACAAGCCTACCGGCGCGCGGGTGCGCCCGAGTGCCGCTGAGCGGCCGACGACGCGTGCACAGGCGCCTCCGGACGGCGCGTCGGGCGCGTCGGCGCGATCCGCCGCGCGCCTCGCCGCCCCTGCGGGCGAGAGTGGGCGCATGGGGTGGGACGACGTGATCTCGGGGGAGCCGGGCATCTCCGAGGGGACAGGCGCGTATCGGCTGATCCGACACGTGGCTCCACCCGGTGCGCCGCTCGCGGGCGAGCTCGCGGCTGCCGGCGACGATGTGGTCCAGCTCGTGCGGACCGAAGCGGCGGAAGGATGGGACGGATGGCGTGCCGCCGGCGCGCAGCACGTGCTCGCTCCCGTCGACATCGTGCGGCTTCCGGATGGCCACGCGCTCGCGCTGCCGTGGTGCGTCGCGCGCCTGGAGACCTGGCTCACCGGACGGCTCGCACGCGGGCCGGCGCTCGCGGGCGGGGAGATCGTGACGCTCGCGGTGAGCGTCCTCCGCGGCGTGCAGGAGGCCTGGGCGGGCCGTGCGGGGGACGAGCACGGGCCGAGCGGCGAGTGGTGGCTCACCGACGAGGCGCGCCCGGTGCTCGCTCTCGGTGCCGGGGATGCCGCCGAGGCCTCCGCACGGCGCGTGCTGGCCACCGTGAGCGAGGCATCGGGCGACCGCGTCGTGCGGCGCGCACTCGACGAGTGCGCGACCGCGCTCGAGCGCCCGCGCGGGCTCCACCGCACGCTCCCCGAGCTCGAGTCGCGGCTCTTCGACGCCTGCGCGCCGCGACCTCTGCTCCGAGCGGACGACGGCACCGCGAGCTCGGACGCGGCAGCGACGCCCGAACGGCGTCAGGGCGCGGACCAGCCGGACCGCGCGGCGATGCCAGCCTGGAGCGACTGGATCGACCGGCACGTCGATGCGGGCGTGGGGATGCTGGCGACGCGCGCGTGGGAGGGGCTGCGCGAGGGGGCGGCGCTCATCCGATCCCGTCTGCGGCCGCGCGGCGCGCGCACGGGCTCGCGTCGCGCTCCGCTTCTCGTCGGAGGCGCGTGCGCGGCCGCGGTCCTCCTCGCCGGAGCCCTGTGGCCGTCGGACGCGTCGCCCGGCGCGGGCGCCGCAGAGGAGCCGGCCGCGGCTGCTGAGCCGGCAGATGCCGCGGGCGCGCCCGAGAGCGAGCACGGCCCCGAGGCGGAAGGGGTCGACGACGAGACGCCCGTGCAGGCGACGGCGCGGCTCGTCGAGGGGGCGGATGACGCCACCGTGGCCCTTCTCGACGACTTCGGGGATGTCGCCGTCACCCGCGCCGTGGTGGACGGCGAGACCCGGCACGTCGTGCTCGAGCGGGTCGACGGCGCATGGCGCCTGCGCCAGGTCTACGACACGGCGAAGGGGGCCGGATGAACGCGGTGCGTCCATCCGGCCCCCTTCGCTCGGGGCGCGTCGACCTCAGATGCCGAGGTCGCCCGCGAACTCCGCCGCCTCGAGGCGCGCCTTGACCGCCGACAGGAAGCGGGCGGCGTCCGCGCCGTCGATCGTGCGGTGGTCGTACGAGAGCGCAAGGTACACGTACGAGCGGATGCCGATGGCCTCGACCCCGTCGACCTTCACGACGCCGGGGCGCTTGAAGACGACGCCCGTGCCGAGGATCGCCGACTGCGGCAGGAACACGACCGGCGTGTCGAACAGCGCGCCGCGCGATCCGGTGTTCGTCAGGGTGAAGGTGCCGCCCGAGAGCTCGTCCGGCTTCAGCTTGTTGTCGCGCGTGCGCGCGGCGAGGTCGGCGATCTCGTGGGCGATCTGCGCGAGGTTCTTCGACCCGGCGTCGCGGACGACCGGCGTGAGGAGACCGCGCTCGGTGTCGACCGCGATGGAGAGGTTCTCCGTCGGCGGGTAGACGATGTTGTTCTCGCCGTCGACCGTCGCGTTGACGATCGGGTACGCCTGCAGCGCCTCGGCGGCGGCGAGGGCGAAGAACGGCAGGAACGACAGCTTGTCGCCGGTCTTCTCGAGGAACGTGCCCTTGACCTCGTCGCGGAAGGCGGCGAGCTTCGTGACGTCGACCTCGACGACCGTGGTCAGCTGAGCGGTCTTCTGCATCGACTCGACGGCGCGCGACGCCAGCACCTTGCGCAGGCGCGACATCGGGGCGGTCGTGCCGCGCAGCGGCGACGGCTCGGGCTTGACCGCCGCAGCGGCAGCCGGCGCGGCAGCCGGAGCCGCGGCAGCGCCCTCCGCGGCCTTGAGGACGTCCTCCTTGCGGATGCGGCCGCCCACGCCCGTGCCCTTCACCGTGGACAGGTCGACGTTGTTCTGCGCCGCGAGACGGCGCACGAGCGGCGTCACATAGAGCTTCTCGTCCTCGCCGGCGGGCGCGGCCGGCGCCGCAGGGGCGGCGGGAGCAGCAGCCGGAGCGGCGGGAGCAGCCGCCGGAGCGGGAGCAGCCGGAGCGGCGGGAGCAGCCGCCGGAGCGGGAGCAGCCGGAGCCGCGGGGGCGGGAGCCGCAGGCGCCTCGGCCTCGGCGGGAGCCGCGGGGGCGGCAGCCGGGGCGGCGGGAGCAGCCGGAGCCGCCGGGGCGCCGCTGCCGACGCGAGCGAGCACCGACCCGACCTCGACTGTCTCGTCCTCCTGGACGAGGATCTCCTGGACCGTGCCGGCGACCGGCGACGGGATCTCGGTGTCGACCTTGTCCGTGGAGATCTCCAGCAGCGGCTCGTCGACCTCGACGGAGTCGCCGACCTGCTTGAGCCAGCGGGTGACGGTGCCCTCGGTCACGCTCTCGCCCAGCTCGGGGAGCACGACGTCGGAGGAGTCGCCGCTTGCGGCGGGCGCGGCCGCGGGAGCCTCCGCGGCAGGCGCAGCCTGGGCGGCCGGAGCCTCCGCGGGGGCGGCCTGGGCGGGGGCGGCCTCGGCGGGCGCCGCCTCGGCGGCCGGTGCCGCGGGAGCCTCGGCCGCGCCGGAGCCGTCGCCGACACGGGCGAGCTCAGCACCGACCTCGACCGTCTCGTCCTCCTGCACGAGGATGGTCTCCAGGACGCCGCTCACCGGCGAGGGGATCTCGGTGTCGACCTTGTCGGTCGACACCTCGAGAAGCGGCTCGTCCGCTGCGACGGTGTCACCGACCTGCTTCAGCCAGCGGGTGACCGTACCCTCGGTCACGCTCTCTCCGAGAGCGGGGAGGACGACGGAAGTGCTCATGTCAGGAGTCTCCTTCGGAATGTCGAATTCTTGTCTAGCTTAGTGTTGTTGGGGTCCGGGGGCGGCGTCACAGCGCGTGGAGCGGCTTGCCCGCGAGCGCCAGGAAGGCCTCGCCGAGCGCTTCGCTCTGCGTCGGATGCGCGTGGATGAGGGGCGCCAGGTCGTCGGGGTGGGCTTCCCACGCGACGGCCAGCTGGCCCTCCGTGATGAGCTCGCCCACGCGGTCGCCGATGAGGTGCACGCCGAGGACGGGGCCGTCCTTGCGGCGCACGACCTTCACGAGTCCGCCGGTCCCGATGATCTCGCTCTTCGCGTTGCCCGCGAGATTGAACTCGGCGGTCTCGATCCCGTCGGCACCTTGCTGCGCGATCGCCTGCGCCTCGGTCACGCCGACAGAGGCGAGCTCGGGGTGGGAGTAGGTCACGCGGGGGAGCTGGGCATCGGGAACCGGGGCGCTCGCGAGACCCGCGATGCGCTCGGCGACGGCGATGCCCTGCTGGAAGCTGCGGTGGGCCAGCTGCAGGCCCGGCACGATGTCTCCCACGGCCCACACGCCGCGTGCGCTCGTGCGCAGCTCGTCGTCGACGACGACGAAGCCGCGATCCCGCCGGACGCCGGCCTCGTCGAGACCGAGGCCGTCGGTCGCGGGGCCGCGACCGACGGCCACGAGCAGCACGTCGGCCGTGTGCGTCTCGCCGTTCTCGAGCGTCACGGTGACGGCGTCGGCGGTCTGCGACGCCGACGCGAAGCGGACGCCGAGCGAGGTGCGGATGCCGCGACGGCGGTAGGCGCGCTCGAGGCCCTTGCTGAGCGCGATGTCCTCGTTGGGCGCGAGATGCTCGAGGGCCTCCACGATCGTCACGTCGGCGCCGAAAGACCGCCAGACGCTCGCGAACTCGACGCCGATCACCCCGCCGCCGAGGATGATCGCGCTCGACGGGATCTCATCCAGGGCGAGGGCGCCCTCGCTCGCCATGATCCGGCCCCCGAGCTCGAGCCCGGGCAGCGTCCGGCTGTACGAGCCCGTCGCGAGGACGACGTCCTGCGCACGCAGGAGATCGTCGCCGACGCGGACGGCCGGGCCGGCCTCGAGACGCCCCTCGCCGGCGACGACCGTGATGCCGCGCGCCTTGATGAGGCCCTCGAGGCCCTTGTGCTTCTTCGCCACGATGCCGTCGCGGTAGGCCGCCACCTGCGCGGCGTCGATTCCCGAGAGCTCGGCGGTGACGCCGAACTCGGCCGCGCCGCGCACGGTGTCGGCGACCTCCGCCGCGTGCAGCAGCGCCTTCGTGGGGATGCACCCCCGATGCAGGCACGTGCCGCCGACCTTGTCCTTCTCCACGATCGCCACGCGCTTGCCGAGCTCGGCGGCGCGCAGCGCGGCGGCGTAGCCGCCGCTGCCGCCGCCGAGGACGACGACGTCGAAGACCTGCTCGGTCATCGCACCTCACCGCCTGCCGCGACGAAGTCGATGAGCGCGCGGACGGTGGCGCCGGTCGGCCCCTTGTCCGTGAAGCCGAAGGCGCTGCCGGTGCTCATCGACGAGCCCGCGATGTCGAGGTGCACCCACGGGATGCGCGGGGCGTCGTCTCCCTCGCCGGTGCGGCCCACGAAGCGCTGAAGGAAAAGCCCCGCGAAGAGCGCGCCGCCCGCGCGATTCCCGACGTTCGCGTTGCGCATGTCGGCCACGCGGGAGTCGAGCTCCTCGGCGATGTGCTCGGGCAGGGGGAGCGCCCACGCGAGCTCGCCGGTCCGATCGGCTGAGCGGAGGAACGCGTCGACCGCGTCGCCGTGCCCCATCACGCCCGTGTGGCGCGTGCCGAGCGCGACGATCATCGCCCCGGTGAGGGTCGCGACGTCGACGATGACATCGGGGTTCTCCCTGCTCGCGGCGATGAGGCCGTCGGCGAGCACGAGCCGCCCCTCCGCGTCGGTGTTGGTCACCTCGACGGTCGTGCCGTCGGCCATCACGAGCACGTCGCCGGGGCGCGTCGCGCGACCGGACGGCATGTTGTCCGCGATGCACATCCACGCCGTCACCCGCACGGGAAGCTCGAGCTGGGCGGCGGCGCGGACGACCGCGAGCACCTCGGCGGCGCCCGTCATGTCCTCCTGCATGCCGACCATGGACGCCGCGGGCTTGAGCGAGAGCCCGCCCGTGTCGAAGGTGATGCCCTTGCCGACGAGCGCGATATGGCGCTCCGCGCCGGCCGGGGCGTAGTCGAGGCGGACGAGGCGCGGCGGCCGGTCGGATCCCTTCCCGACGCCGAGGATGCCGCCGAAGCCGGCCTCCGCGAGGGCGCTCTCGTCCCACACGGTGACGTCGATCGGCAGACCCTGCGTCGTCTCGACGGCCGTGTCGGCCAGCTGCGCAGGGCTCTGCCACTCGGCGGGCGTCGACACGAGGTCCTTCACGAGGGCGACGGCCTCGGCTCCTGCGCGCACCGCGGCGAGGGCCGCGTCGTCCGCGCCTTCCGGCGCGTGCACGACGACGCGCGACGCCCGACGGCGCTTGTCCCTCTTGTCCTGCGAGTCGGACTTGTATCCCGCGAACGCGTATCCGCCGAGCGCCGCGCCCTCGGCGGCCGCGCGCCATCCGTCCTCCACCTCGGCGGCGACGGAGACGGCGATCGTGTCGAAGCCCGTGAACGAGCGGATGGCCGTCCCCACGGCGTCGCGGACGGCGTCCGCATCGGGGCGCCGTCCGAGGCCGACCACCGCGAGCGGGGCATCCGAGAAGCCCGGCGCATAGACCCGCGCGAACGCGTTGCGGGCCCCCGTGAAGCCGATGGCATCGAGCGCGGGGAGGAGGTCGGCGAGCCCGGCCGGCCCCGGCCCGTCGCCCGTCAGATCGGGGATCGCGATCACGAGGGCATCGGCGCCCTCTGCGGGGAACGTGGCTGCGGACAGCTCGATCTCGGGGTGAGGCATTCCTCCATCCTAGGTTCGCGCTCGCCCGACCCCGACGACCGCCCGCGCGGGCCGTGCGACTCGTAGCATGGAGGAATGCCCGCTCATCGAGATCTCTTCGAACGACTCGCCGACGCCCCCGTGGTTCCCGGTGGCCTGCCGCTCGTCGTGCTCCTGACCGGGTTCACCGACGCCGGCGGCGCCGTGTCGGGCGCGATCGACTACATGCGGGAGGACCTCGATCCGCACGTCATCGCGGTGTTCTCGAACGACGTGCTCCTCGACTACCGGGCGCGTCGCCCGATCGTCACCTTCGACAAGGACCACCTGACCGAGTTCCGCCCGCCGCGCCTCGAGCTCTCCCTCGTCCACGACGCGCTCGGCCAGCCCTTCCTCCTCCTGTCCGGGTACGAGCCCGACTTCGTGTGGGACGCGTTCGCCGAGACGGTGATCGCCTTCGCGCGGGAGTTCGACGTGTCGGGGCTCACCTGGGTGCACGCGATCGCGATGCCGGTCCCGCACACCCGCGAGCTGGGCGTCACCGTGAGCGGCAACCGCACCGAGCTGATCGCCGCGCAGTCGATCTGGCAGCCCCGCACGCAGGTGCCGGCGACCGCGGGGCACCTCCTGGAGTACCGCGCGTCGGCCGCCGGGCTGCTCGTGGCCGGGTTCGTCCTCCTCGTGCCGCACTACCTCGCCGAGACCGACTACCCCGCGGCGACGCTGTCGGCGATCGACCGGATCGCGTCGTCGACGGGGCGCGTGTTCGATCTCGACGGACTCCGCGACGACAACCTCGAGTACCTCGCGAAGGTCGAGGAGCAGATCCACGGCAACGACGAGCTCGCGCGGATGGTGACGGGGCTCGAGGAGCGATACGACGCCTACATGGCCAATCTGTCGGACGGCGGAGCGCCGAGCTCGGCCGGCCTCATCCACGAGAGCGACATCCCGAGCGCCGACGAGCTCGCCGCCGAGCTCGAGCGGTACCTCGCCTCCCGTCCGAACGGCGACGAGGACAAGCCGAACTGACCCCGCCGGGAATGTGGGCGGGGGCCGGGCTGTTTCCCTCATCGGAGCGGATCGAGCCGCGGCGGAGGACGCGGCTCAGGTATGAGAGAATGAGTGCACGACCCGTTGTCGAGTCCGTGCTGTCGAGGCGCGGGACTTGACAAGGGTCTTACTAGTGCCCGAAGACACCCGGGGGCGACGCGCGCAGCGCCGTCGGTGAAAGGCGAGAACGTGACAACTGCCACGAAGGCTTCGCGGAGTACCGCGAAGAAGGACGAAGCCGCCGCGGAAGAGGTCGTCGAGGAGACGGCTCAGGGCTCCACGGCGAAGAAGACGACCAAGAAGACCGCAGCGAAGACCGCGTCGACGAAGAAGACGAAGGCGGCCAAGAGCACAGCGAAGAAGGGGTCCGACGAGGACGCCGAGATCGAGGAGGACGTCGACGTCGAGGACATCGACGTGGACGCCGACGCGGAGACCGACGCCGACGAGGTGAAGGACGACGCCAAGGGCGACGAGAAGGACGAGAAGAAGCCGGCCGTCGAGCCGCTTCCGACCGGCGCGATCGTCATCAGCTCGAGCGACGAGGAGGACGTTCCCGTCTACTCGACGCAGATCACCGGCGCGACGGCCGACCCCGTCAAGGACTACCTGAAGCAGATCGGCAAGGTGCCCCTCCTCAACGCGGCGGAGGAGGTCGACCTCGCGATGCGCATCGAGGCCGGTCTGTTCGCCGAGGAGAAGCTCTCCAAGATGTCGGCCGCCGAGAAGTCGAGCCAGCTCGGCCTCGACCTCCAGTGGGTCGCGCGCGACGGCCAGCGGGCGAAGAGCCACCTGCTCGGCGCCAACCTGCGCCTCGTCGTCTCGCTCGCGAAGCGCTACACGGGCCGCGGCATGCAGTTCCTGGACCTCATCCAGGAGGGCAACCTCGGTCTCATCCGCGCGGTCGAGAAGTTCGACTACACCAAGGGCTTCAAGTTCTCGACCTACGCGACGTGGTGGATCCGCCAGGCGATCACGCGCGCGATGGCCGACCAGGCGCGCACCATCCGCATCCCGGTCCACATGGTCGAGGTCATCAACAAGCTCGCCCGCGTCCAGCGGCAGATGCTGCAGGACCTCGGTCGCGAGCCCACGCCCGAGGAGCTCTCCAAGGAGCTCGACATGACCCCCGAGAAGGTCATCGAGGTCCAGAAGTACGGTCGCGAGCCCATCTCGCTGCACACGCCCCTCGGCGAGGACGGCGACAGCGAGTTCGGCGACCTCATCGAGGACACTGAGGCCGTGGTCCCCGCGGACGCGGTGGGCTTCACGATGCTGCAGCGTCAGCTCGAGAGCCTGCTCGACTCGCTCTCCGAGCGCGAGGCGGGCGTCATCCGCATGCGCTTCGGTCTCGGCGACGGGCAGCCCAAGACGCTCGACCAGATCGGCGACACCTTCGGCGTGACGCGCGAGCGCATCCGCCAGATCGAGTCGAAGACCATGGCGAAGCTGCGCCACCCGAGCCGCTCGCAGTCGCTCCGGGACTACCTCGAGTGATGGCGGAGGCGAACGAGGGCAAGCACCTCGAGGTCGAGGTCGACGGCGTCCGCTACGCGCGCATCCCCCTGCGCACGAAGGTGGTCATGCCGGATGACGAGATCGACGCGATCATCGCGGAGTACGCGAAGGACGCCGTCGAGCCGGGAGACCTCCTGTTCGTGACGGAGAAGATCGTCGCGATCACGCAGGGCCGCTCGTACATGATGGACGAGATCCGGCCGCGGAAGCTGGCGACCTTCCTCTCGAAGTACGTCACGAAGACCGCGTACGGCATCGGCCTGGGCATCCCCGAGACGATGGAGATGGCGCTGCGCGAGGTCGGCACGCCGCGCATCCTCTTCGCGGCCGCCGTGTCGGCCGTGACGAAGCTCCTCGGCCGCCGCGGCGACTTCTACCGCATCGCGGGAGACAAGGCGCGCGCGATCGACGGGCCGACCCCCGGCACGATCCCGCCCTACAACCGGGCGGTCGTGCTCGGCCCCGAGCGTCCGCGCGAGGTCGCCGAGCACGTGCGCTCGCTGCTCGGGGTGGACGCCGACGTCGCCGTGGTCGACATCAACGACATCGGCGGGAACATCCTCGGCTCGACGCTCGACAAGGCCGGCGAGAAGCGCCTCGTGCGTATCCTCGGCGACAACCCGCTCGGGCAGGGCCACCAGTCGACCCCGCTCGGCATCATCCGGAAGGTCACCGCGCCGGCCGGTCGCTGATCAGACGCGCGAGAACGGGCCGGACCCCTCGGGGTCCGGCCCGTTCTGCGTTCCGTCAGAAGCCGATCGCCTTGCGGTAGCGGGGCTTGTGCCCCGTGCGGATGCCCGTCACGGACGGCTTGTTCTCGTAGACGCCGGCGCCCCAGTTGCCCTCGACGAGCACAGGGCCGTCGGGGGAGACGACGACGTCCCAGCCCACGTACTGCACCTGCGGCACGATGCGCGCGACCTGGTCGATGAACGCGCGCACCTCCTCCATGAAGGGCAGCTGGAACTGCGCGATCGGGAAGCCCGTGTCCGGGTGCTTCTCGTGGACGTGGCCGTGGGAGTCGTACCCCGCGCCGATCGCGTGCCCCGCGTCGTCGAGCATCGTGTAGAAGCCGCCGAACGACATCTGGTCGCTCACCGCTCCGCGGCCGAACTTCTGCGCGATCGCGAGGATGTGCACGTCGCTGCCGTCGTTGAACGCCGTGATGCGCGTCGTGTTGACCGTTCCGGGGCAGACGGCGGCGAGGTCGGGATGCTGCACGATGACCTCCTCGAGGAGGATCTCGTCGCGCTCGAGGAGACCGCGGTGGAACGCGGCCCAGTCCTGCACCTCCTCGGCGTGGTAGCGGTGCACTCCGAGGCCCATGTGGCTCACGGGCACCTTGGCGACGATCGTGCCGTGCTTCTCGACGAACGCGCGGACCGCGTCCGCGTTCCCCGCCTCGACGACGAGCCACTCGCGCCGCAGGAAGCGGTCGAAGCGCCGGTTGAACTCGATCTTGTTCTCGAAGAGGACGCGGTGGTCGGGGTGCGCGTACTTCGCGGCGAGCTGCATCGACACCGGGTGGGTCATGAACGTCGCCCGCTCCTCGCGCGTGAGGATCGCGAAGTCGTAGTCGACGTAGTCCTGGAACGCGACGTCGCGCCGTGCGGCGGACCACAGCATGTCGGCGACGACGAGCGGGACCGCCTTGCCGTGCTGCTCGTGCACCTCCTTGGCGCGTTCGATCACCGACCCGACGTCGATGCGGCGCGCGCGCTCCACGAGGTAGCGGAGCTTGGGGCCGAGGCTCAGGCCGGTCGAGGGCATACGGGCGTCCTCCAGGTCGCTTGCGATGGGCCTGGCTAGTCTAGATCGGGTGACTTCGCAGCGCCTTCGGACGTCCGCGCCCCGCGCGCGCGTGTCGGCAGCGGCCCTGGCCGCGAACCTGCGTGACACGCCGCCCGACGCGATCGGCGACGTCCGGCGCGATGCGTGGGGCCACGGCCTCGTGACCGTGGCGCGCGCCCTGCACGCGGCGGGTGTCCGGGCGGTGCGCGCGGACGCGCCGGATGTCGCGATCGTCGAGGATCTCGGCCTCGTCGCGACCGCCGACGAGCCGACGCTGCCCATGGCCCGCGTCCTGGGCCTTCCCGGCTCCGGCGGACAGCCGGTCCTGTCGCTCGCATCGCGCGTCCTGTCGACGAAGCCGCTCCTCGCGGGCGAGGGCGTGTCGTACGGCTTCGTCCACCGCGCGCCCGCCGACACGCAGATCGCGCTCGTCCCCGGCGGGTACGCGCAGGGCGTCGTGCGCGCGCTCGGCAGCCGCGCGCACGTCGACATCCGCGGACGCCGCTGCGCGATCGTCGGGCGCGTCGCGATGGACGTGTGCGTCGTGGACGTCGGCGGGGCGGATGGCGCGGAGCCGGGCGACGAGGTCGTCTTCTTCGGATCGGGCGCCGTGCGCGACGAGATCGCCGAGTGGACGACGGTGACGGGTCTGACGGCCGCCGAGCTGGTGGCGCGGGTCGGCCTCGGCGTGGAGAGGGAGGTCGTCGCGTGAGCGCCCTGCGGATCGATCTGGGCCGGTTCCGGGAGAACGTGCGCGCCGTCAGGGCCCGCGTCGCGCCGGCCGACCTCCTGGTCGTCGTCAAGGACGACGCCTACGCCCACGGCGTGGAGGCCATCGCGGACGCGGCCGCCGCGGAGGGCGTGCGCTGGCTCGGCGCATTCGACATCGCGACCGGCATGCGCGCCAAGGCCGTGACCGGCGACCGCGCGCGGGTGTTCTCGTGGCTGACCGTCGACGAGGGCGAGATCGCGGAGGCTCTCGAGGCGGGCGTCGAGCTCGGCGTGGGCGACGCGGGCTATCTCGAGCGCGTCGGCCGCGTGGCCGCCGCCCGCGGCGAGACCGCGGTCGTCCACCTCAAGATCGACACGGGCCTGCACCGCAACGGCGTGCGCGTCGAGGCGTGGCCGGCGTTCGCGGCCCGCGCGGCCGCGCTCGAGGCGGAGAACGCGGTGCGGGTCGCCGGGATCTGGAGCCACATCGCCGAGGCGAGCGACGAGGAGGACGACGCCGCGCGCGCTCTCTTCGACGAGGCGGTCGCGGCGGCGCGAGCGGCCGGCCTGCGGCCCGAGGTGCGCCACCTCGCGGCCAGCGCGGCAGCGTGGCATCGCGCGGAGTTCCGGTGCGACCTCGTCCGGGTCGGCGCCTTCTGCTACGGCATCCGCTCGGCCGAGGGGCCGGAGATCCCCGGCACCGCGCCATCCGCCTCCCTCGTGAGCGAGGTGACCGCCGTGCACGGCGACACGGTCGAGGTGGGCATCGGCTCGCTCGACGGCCTGTTCTCCACGCTCGCCGGGCGGATGTCGGTGGGCACGCCCGCGGGCGCGCGTCGGCTGCGCGCGGTGCGCGAGACGACGTCGACGATCGACGGATGGGACGGCGCGGCCGTCGGCGACGAGGTCGTGCTGTTCGGCGCGGGCGATCGCGGCGAGAGCACGTCGACGACCATCGCCGAGGCGATCGGCACGGTCGGCGAGGAGCCCCTCCTGCGCGTGTCGCCCCTCATCCCGCGCGTGTACGTCTGAGGAGCGGGAACGGCGAAGCGCCCGCCCCCTCGCGGGGACGGGCGCCTCGGAAGCCTGGTGTCAGTCCGTCTCGGCGAGACGGGCCGTCTCGTCGAGCCACGAGGTCGCCACGGCGCGCAGCTTCTCCTCGTACTTGCGACCGTGGTGGGCGCAGTAGAGCAGCTGGCTGCCGTTGACCTCGGCGGCGATGTACGCCTGCGCCCCGCAGCTGTCGCAGCGGTCGGCCGCGGTGAGACGGTACGAGACAGGGGCTTCGGGTGTGGATGTCGCGGTCATGGTCTGCCTCCCTGTTCGAACCTGTCGATCTCGGTCTCGACTCTTCCGATTCACTGTATGAAACCACGGGGACCTCGGAATCATGCCCGCATGGCCGCATGTTTCGCTCTGCGCGTACGGGCTGGACGCGAGCGCGCCGGATGTCCTCGTGGGAGCGCGCATCGGGGGAGTGTCGCAGGCTCTTCCGGGCACGTCGAAAGTATGATCGAAGATCGTGACCTCCGAGTACTCCGCTCATCATCTCCAGGTGCTGGAAGGCCTCGAGGCCGTCCGCAAGCGCCCCGGCATGTACATCGGGTCGAACGGATCGCCCGGCCTCATGCACTGCCTGTGGGAGATCATCGACAACGCCGTGGACGAGGCGGTCGCCGGCAACGGCACGCGCATCGACGTCATCCTGCACGGCGACGGCAGCGTCGAGGTCCAGGACCGCGGCCGCGGCGTGCCGGTCGACGTCGAGCCCCGCACGGGCCTGTCCGGCGTCGAGGTCGTCTACACGAAGCTCCACGCGGGCGGGAAGTTCGGCGGCGGCTCGTACGCCGCCTCCGGCGGACTCCACGGCGTCGGCGCGTCGGTCGTGAACGCCCTGTCCGAGCGCCTCGACGTCGAGGTCGACCGCGACGGCAAGACCTGGGCGATGTCGTTCCACCGCGGCGAGCCCGGGCGCTTCGCGGACACCGGCGAGCCGACGCCCGAGGCGCCGTTCACGCCCTTCGAGGAGCGCAGCGAGCTGCGCGTCGTCGGCAAGGTCGCCAAGGGCGTCACCGGCACGCGTGTGCGGTACTGGGCCGACCGGCAGATCTTCACGAAGGACGCGGCGTTCCAGGTCGACGAGCTCGTCACGCGCGCGCGGCAGACGGCGTTCCTCGTGCCGGGGCTCGAGATCGTGATCCGCGACGAGCGCGGAGACGAGCCGACGGAGACGTCGTACCGCTTCGACGGCGGCATCTCCGAGTTCGTGCACTTCCTCGCGACCGACGCGCCCGTGACCGACGACTGGCGCTTCCAGGGCTCCGGCACGTACACCGAGACGGTGCCGATGCTGCAGCCCGACGGATCGATGCGATCCACGGATGTCCAGCGCGAGTGCAGCGTCGACATCGCGCTGCGCTGGGGCACGGGGTACGACACGATCATCCGCTCGTTCGTCAACATCATCTCCACGCCCAAGGGCGGCACGCACCAGCAGGGCTTCGAGCAGGAGCTGCTCAAGCAGCTGCGCGCGGAGGTCGAGAAGAACGCACGGCGTCTCAAGGTCGGCCAGAACGACCGCGTCGAGAAGGACGACGTGCTGGCCGGTCTCACGGCGGTCCTCACGGTGTCGGTGCCGGAGCCGCAGTTCGAGGGCCAGACGAAGGAGGTGCTCGGGACGCCCGCCGTCCGCGCGATCGTCGCGAAGGTCGTCCGCGAGGGCCTCAAGGAGCGCTTCACCTCGACGCGCCGCGACGACAAGAACCAGACGTCGATGCTCCTCGACAAGGTCGTCGCCGAGATGAAGGCACGTGTGTCGGCGCGCGCCCACAAGGAGACGCAGCGCCGCAAGAACGCGCTCGAGAGCTCGTCGCTCCCGGCCAAGCTCATCGACTGCCGCTCGAGCGACGTGTCGAACTCCGAGCTGTTCATCGTCGAGGGCGATTCGGCGCTCGGCACGGCCCGCCGCGCTCGCGACAGCGAGTTCCAGGCCCTTCTGCCCATCCGCGGGAAGATCCTCAACACGCAGAAGGCCTCGATCGGCGACATGCTCTCGAACGCCGAGTGCGCCTCGATCATCCAGGTCGTGGGCGCGGGCTCCGGGCGGACGTTCGACATCGACGCCGCGCGCTACGGCAAGGTCATCATGATGAGCGACGCCGACGTCGACGGCGCGCACATCCGCACCCTGCTGCTGACCCTCTTCTACCGGTACCTCCGGCCCCTCATCGAGCACGGCAGGGTGTACGCGGCCGTTCCGCCGCTGCACCGCGTGATCGTCATGAACCCCGGCTCGAAGCCCAATGAGACGATCTACACCTACAGCGACGCCGAGCTCACGCGCCTCCTCGCGCGACTGCAGAAGCAGGGCAAGCGCTGGCAGGAGCCCATCCAGCGCTACAAGGGACTCGGCGAGATGGACGCGGACCAGCTCGCGGAGACGACGATGCAGCGCGACGGCCGCCTCCTGCGCCGCGTGCGCATGGAGGACGCCGAGGCCGCGGGCCGCGTGTTCGAGATGCTCATGGGCAACGAGGTCGCCCCGCGCCGCGAGTTCATCATCGACTCCGCCGACCGCCTGGACCGCGAGTCGATCGACGTCTAGGACGCGCCCTCGGCCGAGCGCCGGTCCTAGACGAGCGTCCGGCCGATCGAGGCGACGACGGATTCGAGCGGCTGCCCCGACGCGTCGCGCTTCGAGAGGGTCTGCGGGAGCTTCCGCACCGACCCGTTCGCGTCCACCGCGAGGGCGGGGTCGGGGCCGACCCACGCGAGCGTCAGCCGGTCCTCGCCCCGGAGGAAGGCGTGCGCGCGGACGCCGCCCGTCGCGCGGCCCTTGCCGGGGAACTCCGAGAAGTCCGAGATCTTCGCCCGCCCCGTGTCGGCGCCCGCGAGCATCCCCTCGGCGCCCGACACCGTGACGACGACCGTGTCGTCGCCGGTCGCGGCACCGAAGAAGAGCACGGCGCCCTTCGCGCTGAGCTTGATCCCGGCCATGCCGCCTGCCGCGGCCCCCTGGGGGCGCACCGAGGAGGCGGCGAAGCGCAGCAGCTGCGCGTCGGTCGTGATGAAGACGAGCTCGGCGTCGTCGGGTGCCGACGCCGCGCCCACGACCTCGTCCCCGGGCTTGAGCGCGATGACCTCGAGCTCGGGCTTCGCCGGCAGCGCGGACGGGACGATCCGCTTCACGACGCCCTGCGCGGTGCCGATGGCGACCGGAGCGTCGTCGTCGAGCTTCACGAGCGCGAGGATCCGCTCGCTGCGGTCGGCGAGCCCGATGTAGTCGTGCAGCTTGACGCCCACGCCCAGCTGCACCGCGTTCGGCGGCACCGACGGCAGGTCGACGGGGTGGAACCGCACGATGCGCCCGCGGCTCGTGAGCGCGCCGGCCTCGCCGCGGACGGTGGTCTGGACCGTCGAGAGGATCGCATCGTGCTTGCTCCGCCTCGACGGCGCCGCGAGCTGCTGGCCCTCCGGGACCTCGACGCGCACCGCGCGCCCCGTCGTCGACAGCGCCACGAGCGTGGGGCCATCCGCGATCTGGAGGTCGACATCCGAGGTCTGCCGCGTGCGCGCCGCGGCGGGCTTCGCGTTCATGAGGAGCGTGCGCCGCGGCGTGCCGTACTTGTCGACGACCGCGTCCAGCTCCGCCGCCACCTGCCTGCGCAGCAGCGCATCGGAGCCGAGGAGCTCCTCGAGGTGCGCGATCTCGGCGAGCAGCTCGTCGCGCTCCTTCTCGAGCTCGATGCGCGAGAACTTCGTGAGGCGGCGCAGGCGCAGCTCGAGGATGTACTCGGCCTGCACGTCGTCGAGATCGAACACCTGGCACAGGCGCGTGCGGGCCTGCTCGGAGTCGTCGGACGTGCGGATGACCTGGATGACCTCGTCGATGTCGAGGATGGCCACGAGCAGGCCGCGCACGAGGTGCAGGCGCTCCTGACGCCGCGCGAGGCGGAAGCGGCTGCGGCGCGTCACCACCTGCAGGCGGTGCTCGACGTAGACCCGCAGGAGCTCGACGAGGCCGAGCGTGTGCGGCCGTCCGCCGACGAGGGCGACGTTGTTGAAGTTGAAGGAGTCCTCGAGCGGCGTGAGGCGGTAGAGCCGCTCGAGCACCGCCTGCGGGTCGAAGCCCGTCTTCACCCCGATGACGATGCGCAGCCCGTTGTTGCGGTCGGTGAGGTCGGTGACATCGCTGATGCCCTGGAGCTTCTTGGACTGGACGGCGTCCTTGAGCTTCTCGATCACGCGCTCGGGCCCGACCATGTAGGGCAGCTCCGTGACGACGATGCCCGTGCGGCGGGGGCCGATCTGCTCGATCGACACCTTCCCCCGCACCTTGATCGCGCCGCGGCCGGTCTCGTACGCGTCTCGGATCCCGTCGAGGCCGACGACGATGCCGCCCGAGGGGAAGTCCGGCCCCGGGACGAACTCCATGAGCTGGTCGAGGGTCGCGTCGGGGTTCTCGAGGAGGAAGTTGGCGGCCGCGACGACCTCGGTGAGGTTGTGCGGAGCCATGTTCGTCGCCATGCCGACGGCGATCCCCGTCGTGCCGTTCACGAGGAGGTTGGGGTAGGCGGCCGGCAGGACGTCGGGCTGCTGGAACTGCCCGTCGTAGTTGGGGATGAAGTCGACGACATCCTCGTCGAGGTTCTCGGTCATCGCCATGGCGGCGGCCGCGAGGCGCGCCTCGGTGTACCGGGCCGCCGCGGGGCCGTCGTCGAGCGAGCCGAAGTTGCCGTGCCCGTCGACGAGCGGCACGCGCAGCGCGAAGTCCTGCGCGAGGCGCACGAGGGCGTCGTAGATGGCGGTGTCGCCGTGCGGGTGGAGCTTTCCCATCACCTCGCCGACGACGCGCGCGCTCTTCACATGGCCGCGGTCGGGGCGCAGCCCCATCTCGGCCATCTGGTAGAGGATGCGGCGCTGCACGGGCTTGAGGCCGTCGCGCGCATCCGGCAGGGCCCGCGAGTAGATGACGGAGTAGGCGTACTCGAGGTACGACCCCTGCATCTCCGACTCGAGGTCGATGTCCTCGATGCGCTCCTCGACCGGCGTGGCGTCGGATGCCTGCTTGCGCGCCATTCAGCCCTCTCCTCGGGTGGGACGGATCCCGGGGCGTGCGGCGCGCGCCCGCGGGCGGAGGGCGACGGCGCGCAGCTCCGCTGTGGGAGACTGGCCCGGATGTCCCTCATCGTACCGGCGGGCCCCCTGAACGCCCGGAGCCTCACCGAGGTCGCGCAGGAGTCCCTGCGCTCGCTCGACGGAGGAGGGGAGTGGCTGCCCGCCGCGACTTCCGCGGTCATCGTCGTCGTCGACGGCCTCGGATCGATCCAGCTGCGAGCCCATGCCGGGCACGCGCGACGTCTCGCGGGCGCCATGGCCAAGAAGGATGTCGCGCGCAGCGTGTTCCCGTCGACGACGGCCGCGGCGCTCACGAGCACGCTCACCGGCGCCTGGCCGGGAGAGCACGGACTCGTCGGCTACCGCGTCCTCGACCCCGCACAGGGGGTGCTCGCCAACCAGCTGAACGGCTACGAGCGCGACGGCCTCGACCCCGTCACGTGGCAGCGCGCGACGACCGTCTTCGAGCGCGCGCACGCCGACGGCCGCGCGGCGTTCGCGGTCGGGCTCGCGGAGTTCGCGGGCAGCGGCTTCACCGCTGCCGTCCTGCGCGGCGCGCGCTACATCGCGGAGGACGGCGTCCGGGCGCGCCTCGCGACCGCGTACGGGCTCGCGAGCGCTCACCCCGGCTCGGTCGTCTACTGCTACCTGCCCGAGGTCGACAAGGCCGGCCACCGGCACGGCGTCGCCTCGGACGCGTGGGTCGCCGCCCTGGAGGACGTCGACGCCGCGTTCGCCGCGCCCGTCCCCGCGGGCGTCGGCGTCGTCGTGACCGCCGACCACGGGATGATCGACGTGCCCCGGCACCGGCACATCCTCCTCCGCGACGGAGACCCGCGACTCGACGGGGTGGCGCTCGTCGGCGGCGAGCCGCGCCTGCTGCATCTCTACCTCGAGGACGACGCGCGGGCCGACGAGGTCGCGGACGTCTGGCGCCGCGCAGCCGAGGGGACGGCCGACATCGCCACGCGCGCGGAGGCGATCGCCTCCGGTCTCTTCGGCGACGTCCATCCTGATGCCGAGGCGCGCATCGGCGACGTGCTCGTCGCGGCGCGCGGGACGTGGGCGTTCTACGACGACCGCCTGGACGACAAGCGTCCGCAGGACATGGTGGGTCAGCACGGGTCGACGACCCCCGAGGAGGTGACCGTGCCGCTGATCCGCCTCGGCTCCTACGCGCGCTGAGGCTCAGTCGTCCGCGCGGGCTCCGAAGACGATCTCGTCCCACGAGGGCATGGACGCGCGCCCTCGACGACGCGGGGTCTCCGGCTCGGGCTGCGGTGCGGGCTGCTCCGGCTCCGACTCCGAGCGGTATCCCGGCTCGAGCGCATCGAAGAGCGCGACCGGAGCGGGCCCGTGATCCTCGCCATCGGCCTCGGCCGGCGGCGTCTCCTCCATCTCGAGGACGGGAGCGCTCTCGCGCTGGCCCCGGCGGCGTCGCAGCGCCTCCAGGAGGTCGGCGGTCTCGGAGCTCGGCCCCTCCGCGCTGGGAGCGCGCTTCGTCGCGGCCTCGCGCACCGACGGGATCGACCGGGTCATGCCGTCGGTCGCGGTGTCCTGCTCGGGGAGCCTGCGGGGCCCGAAGGCGCCGGAGTCGAAGCGATCCTCGTCCGCGGGCTCGACGACCTCGAGCGCGCGCAGGCGGGGGATGAGCCCCTCCGGGAGCGGGCCCTGCCGCGACAGCTGCGTGGCGTCGCCGTTGAGGGGCGCGAGGGCGCTGCGCCGCGGGTCGAAGCTCCACCGGGCGTCGTGGTCGACCTCCGCGGCCGAGAACTCGAGCTTGACGATCCAGCCGGTCTCGTCCTTCCAGCTCGTCCAGCGCTCGCCCGACGCGTCGAGGTCCGCGAGCTTCGAGCGGATGGCCTCGCCGAAGGTCGGATTCTGGTCGCCGGCGAGGTCGACCCCCATGAGCACGGGGACCGCGAGGGCGCGGCCCACGATGTGCTCGCGCTCGGCGAGCACGGGGCCCTCGAAGCGGCGGACGTCCTCGACGCGCGCGCCGAGGAGCTCCGCGACCTGCTCTGCCGTGAGTCCCGCGCGGATGTGCTGCTGGATGTCGCGAGGGCTCGCCGTCGGCGCGTGGGGCTCCTCGCGATGCGCCGCGCGGTCGATCCGGCGCAGCTCGGAACGCAGCAGGTCGTCCACGGGGAGCGTGAAGCGCTGCCCCGACTCGTTCGCCAGGACGAGCTTGCCGTCCTCGGTCCCCACGATCGTGAGCTGATCCATGCTCTTGCTCCTCACACGATGACAATCGGTGTCCCGACATGGTTTCACGCGCGGTGGCTCGCAGGCGGGAATACCGCGGGCGCGCCGCGAGTTTCATCGCGAGCACGGACGGACGCCCGACGGCGACGCGCTGAGCATTTGCGAAAGCCGCGGGCGTCGTGCAAACTATCGCCGCCCCGCCCGATGGCGGGGATGTGCAACACCCGATGACGAAAGAAGTGACGCCCTCCGATGGCAACCGACTACGACGCCCCACGCAAGAGCGAAGACGACAACAACGAGTCGATCGAGGCGCTCAAGGCGCGCCGCCCCGACAACGCGGGATCCATCGACTCGGAGGACGCGGACAACCCGTCGAGCTTCGACCTGCCGGGCGCCGACCTGTCCAATGTCGAGCTCGATGTCGTCGTGCTCCCGCCGCAGGAGGATGAGTTCACCTGCATGAGCTGCTTCCTCGTGAAGCACCGCTCGCAGCTCGACCACGACGGCGCCGACGGGCCTATCTGCCGCGACTGCGCTGCGTGATCTGCGCGCGCACCACGGCCGCCGCGAGGCGGTCGGGGGTGCGCGTGGAGATCGTCCACGACGAGACGGGATCGTCCGGGTCGATGACCGGGACCACGACGACCGGGTCGATCCCGCCTCGCACGAGATACCATCCGCGCGGGTCGAGCCCGGCTCCCCGCGCCGCCTTCGCCTCGTCGCCCGTGAGCGCCGCCGGCTCGCCGAGGAGCTCCACCTCGATGCGCGCCCGCCCTGCGCGCAGCATGCCGTCGCGCACCTCCACGACGGGCGACGATGCGATGAGCAGGGCGATGACGCCGACGGCCACGATCGCCCCCAGCGCGAGGGCGATCGACGGATCGAGGCGCACGAAGACGAGCGACACCATGGGCGCGGCGATCGCGGCCGACGCGAGCAGCCAGAGCGACGGGGAGAGCCGCTCGCGGTAGACGGCGGCGGCGCCCGCGGCCGACGCGCTGTTCGGGGACGACACTGTGTTCTGCATTACCCTCGTTGCGTGACCGATATCGTTGACGTCCCCATTGTCGCATCAGAGGCTCCCGCGTACGCGCACCCCGGCGACGCCGGGGCGGACCTCGTCGCGAGCGAGTCGGTGCTCCTCGAGCCGGGAGAGCGTGCGCTCGTCGGCACCGGCGTGCGCATCGCGCTGCCCGAGGGCTACGCCGCGTTCGTCGTCCCGCGCAGCGGGCTCGCGGCCAAGCACGGCATCACGATCGTGAACGCGCCGGGCACGATCGATGCGGGCTACCGGGGCGAGATCAAGGTCGCCCTCCTGAACACCGACGCCCGAGAGGCGTACCAGATCACCGCGGGGGACCGCATCGCTCAGCTCATCCTGATGCCCGTCCCGCGCGCCCGATTCATCCCGGTCGACGAGCTCCCCGACTCCGTGCGCGGGGTCGGCGGATTCGGCTCGACCGGCTACGAGACACGAGGAGTGGCATGAGCGACGAGAGCGCGCCGCAGAACGACGAGATCGCCGTCCCCGAGGGCGAGGCCGCGCCCGCGACGACCCGCAACCGCGCCGAGGAGGGGCCGTTCGACGAGAGCGAGGCCAACCCGGTCCGCCCGTACATCGATCTCGGCGGCATCAAGATCCTGCCGCGCGAGGGCCTCAACCTCCGGCTCGAGGTCGAGGAGCAGTCCAAGCGCATCGTCGCGGTCGGGCTCGACTACGCCGAGTCCACGCTCCAGGTCCAGCCGTTCGCGGCGCCGCGGTCCAGCGGACTGTGGGATGAGACGCGAGACCAGATCCGCGACCAGGTGCGTCAGCAGGGCGGGCGGGTCGAGGAGCGCGAGGGACCCCTCGGCCCCGAGCTCCTCGCCGAGGTGCCGGTCGTCGCGGGCGGCGGCAGCGCGGAGAAGCGCCTCGCCCGCTTCATCGGAGTGGACGGCCCGCGCTGGTTCCTGCGCGGCGTCGTGGGCGGGCGCGCGACGAGCGACCCCGAGGCGGCGGAGCGGATCGAGGACCTCTTCCGCTCGATCGTCGTCGTGCGCGGCGGCGCTCCCATGCCGCCGCGCGACCTCATCCCGCTCAAGATGCCGCAGACGCCGGGCGCGGCGTGACCGGACAGGACGACCGGGGGGACGAGACGCCTCTCGAGCCGCCGCGCGCGTCCGACGCACTCGGAGCGGCACTCGGCGACGCCGCGCGCCGCATGGGGCTGGACCCCGCTGAGGAGCGGAGCACCGGCCACGTCGTCTGGAAGGCGATGGGCGGCTGGCGCGGCGTGCTCGAGTCGGTGCTGCCGAGCCTCGCCTTCGTCGTCCTCTTCACGCTGCGGCCCGACGCCCTCGCTCTCGCGCTCGGGGTCTCGGTCGGCGTCGCGGCGGTGTTCACGGTCGTGCGTCTCGTCCAGAAGTCGCCCCCTTCCGCCGCGATCGGAGGCCTCGTCGCGGCCGCCGCCGCGGCGGCGCTCGCGCTGTGGACGGGGCGCGGCGAGGACAACTTCGTCCCGGGGTTCCTGACGAACGGCCTCTACGGCACGGCGCTGCTCGTCTCGGCGCTCGTCGGCTGGTCGCTCATCGGCCTCGCGGCCGGCTTCCTGATGGGCGAGGGGACGGCGTGGCGCGCCGACCGGCGCAAGCGGCGGGTGTTCTTCTGGCTGGGCATCGCATGGGCCGCGCTCTTCTTCACGCGGCTCGCCGTGCAGCTGCCGCTCTACTTCGCGGGCGACGTCACGGCCCTCGGCACTCTCAAGATCGTCATGGGCCTGCCGCTGTTCGCGCCCATGGTCGCCGTCACCTGGCTCGCGGTGCGCGCGCTGTACGGCCGACGCGAAGGCTGAGCGCGGCGCGACGGGGACCGACCGCGGGCGCGTGGTAGATTTATCTTGACATCGAGATAAATTGCGCACTTCGGGGAACCTGTCGCCCGGCCGCGGCCGGTAAGGTCCGCCTTCCTAGCCGACGCGCTCAGCGGCGAGCATGATGGGGGCGTAAGTGCGCGGTCGACCAGGAGGAGACAGCCCGTGTCCACGGTGAACAGCTTCGGTGCGAAGAGCACCCTGACGGTCGGCAGCACCGACTACGAGATCTTCCGCCTCGACGCGGTCGCCGGCTTCGAGAAGCTCCCCTTCAGCCTCAAGGTCCTCCTCGAGAACCTGCTTCGCACCGAGGACGGCGCGAACATCACCAAGGAGCAGATCAGCGCCCTGGGCTCGTGGGACCCGAATGCCGAGCCGAACACGGAGATCCAGTTCACGCCGGCTCGCGTCGTGATGCAGGACTTCACGGGCGTGCCCTGCATCGTCGACCTCGCGACCATGCGCGAGGCCGTCACGGCCCTCGGCGGCGACCCCGACAGGATCAACCCGCTCTCGCCCGCCGAGATGGTCATCGACCACTCGGTCATCGCCGACCTCTTCGGCACCGAGAACGCCCTCGAGCGCAACGTCGAGATCGAGTACGAGCGCAACGGCGAGCGCTACCAGTTCCTCCGCTGGGGCCAGACCGCGTTCCAGGACTTCAAGGTCGTTCCCCCTGGCACCGGCATCGTGCACCAGGTGAACATCGAGCACCTGGCGAAGGTCGTCTACGACCGCACGGTCGACGGCGTTCTGCGCGCCTACCCCGACACCTGCGTCGGCACCGACTCGCACACCACCATGGTCAACGGCCTCGGCGTGCTGGGCTGGGGCGTCGGCGGCATCGAGGCCGAGGCGGCCATGCTCGGCCAGCCGGTGTCGATGCTCATCCCGCGCGTCGTGGGCTTCAAGCTCACGGGCGACATCCCCGCCGGCGTGACCGCGACCGACGTCGTGCTCACGATCACCGACATGCTGCGCAAGCACGGCGTGGTCGGCAAGTTCGTCGAGTTCTACGGCGAGGGCGTCGCCTCGGTGCCGCTGGCCAACCGCGCCACGATCGGCAACATGAGCCCCGAGTTCGGCTCGACGGCGGCCATGTTCCCGATCGACGACGTGACGCTCGACTACCTGCGCCTCACCGGGCGCGACGAGCAGACGGTCGCCCTGGTCGAGGCGTACGCCAAGGAGCAGCACCTCTGGCACGACCCGTCGCGCGAGCTCGTCTTCAGCGAGTACATGGAGCTGGACCTCGGCACCGTCGTGCCCTCGATCGCGGGTCCGAAGCGCCCGCAGGACCGCATCCTGCTGTCGGAGGCCAAGCCGCAGTTCCAGAAGGACATCCTCAACTACGCCTCGCTCCCCGAGGACACGGTCGAGGTCGAGGGCACCTTCCCGGCGTCCGACCCCGGCACCACCCCCGGCGTGGAGCACGAGCACGTGCCGGCGAACGGCGTGTCGCACCAGCACGAGGAGCAGCACGCGGCGCACGCCGAGCACGTGGCGGCCGGCCTGCTCGCGAGCGGCGAGCGGCACGCGGCGTCGCAGCCGGTGAAGGTGACCACGCCGGAGGGCGAGTCGTACCTCCTGGACAACGGGGCGGTCACCCTGGCCGCCATCACGTCGTGCACCAACACCTCGAACCCGTCGGTCATGATCGCCGCAGGCCTCCTCGCCCGCAAGGCGCGCGAGAAGGGCCTCACGCGCAAGCCGTGGGTGAAGACGACGCTGGGCCCTGGCTCGAAGGTCGTGACGGACTACTACGAGAAGTCCGGCCTCGACAAGGACCTCGAGGGTCTCGGCTTCTACACGGTCGGCTACGGCTGCACGATCTGCATCGGCAACTCGGGGCCGCTCATCGAGGAGGTCTCCGAGGCGATCAACGAGAACGACCTGGCCGTGACGGCCGTCCTCTCGGGCAACCGCAACTTCGAGGGCCGCATCAGCCCCGACGTGAAGATGAACTACCTCGCGAGCCCGCCGCTCGTGGTGGCCTACGCTCTGGCCGGCTCGATGAACTTCGACTTCGAGACCGACCCCCTCGGCAAGGACGAGAACGGCGACGACGTCTTCCTCAAGGACGTGTGGCCGTCGCCCGACGAGGTGCAGGAGATCATCGACTCGTCGATCTCGCGCGAGCAGTTCATCAAGCAGTACGCCACGGTGTTCGATGGCGACGAGCGCTGGAAGAACCTGCCCACCCCGACCGGCCCGGTGTTCGAGTGGGACGAGAGCTCGACGTACGTGCGCAAGGCTCCGTACTTCGACGGCATGACGATGGAGCTCACCCCGGTCGAGGACATCACCGGCGCTCGCGTGCTCGCGACGCTCGGCGACTCCGTGACGACCGACCACATCAGCCCCGCCGGCAACATCAAGGCCGGCACGCCGGCCGCGCAGTACCTGACCGAGCACGGCGTCGCGCAGCGCGACTTCAACTCGTACGGCTCGCGCCGCGGCAACCATGAGGTGATGATCCGAGGCACGTTCGCGAACATCCGCCTGAAGAACGCGCTCGTGAAGGCGGTCAACGACGGCCAGCAGATCGAGGGCGGCTACACGCGCGACTTCACGCAGCCCGAGGGTCCGCAGTCGTTCATCTACGACGCGAGCCAGAACTACCAGGCCCAGGGCACGCCGCTGGTCATCTTCGGCGGCAAGGAGTACGGCTCGGGGTCGTCGCGCGACTGGGCGGCCAAGGGCACGCGCCTGCTCGGAGTCAAGGCCGTGATCACCGAGAGCTTCGAGCGCATCCACCGCTCGAACCTCATCGGCATGGGCGTCGTCCCGCTGCAGTTCCCCGCCGGCGAGAGCTGGGAGTCGCTCGGTCTCGACGGCACCGAGATCGTCTCGATCGAGGGTCTCGAGCAGCTCAACGCGGGCGTCACGCCGAAGACCGTGAAGGTCACCGCCGCGCCGAGCGAGCACTCCGCTCCCGGCAAGGAGACCGTGGAGTTCGACGCGGTCGTCCGCATCGACACCCCCGGTGAGGCCGACTACTACCGCAACGGCGGCATCCTGCAGTACGTGCTGCGCAGCCTCGTCTGACGCATCGCGTCGCGCGCATCGACGGCCCCGGGAGCGATCCCGGGGCCGTCGTCGTCGCCGGGCCCGTCGCGCGCCGTCTCCCAGGTGCCCGGCGTAGGCTCGGAGCATGACTCTGCTCGACCGCATCCGGGGGCCCCGCGACCTCGACGCGCTCTCGCACGATGAGCTCGCGACGCTCGCGGAGGAGGTGCGCGCCTTCCTCATCGAGAACGTCGCGCGCACCGGCGGCCACCTCGGACCGAACCTCGGCGTCGTGGAGCTGACGATCGCGCTGCACCGCGTCTTCGACTCCCCGAGCGACCCGATCATCTGGGACACGGGGCACCAGTCCTACGTGCACAAGCTCCTGACCGGTCGGCAGGACTTCTCCGGCCTCCGCTCCCGAGGCGGCCTCGCGGGCTACCCGCAGCGCTCGGAGAGCGAGCACGACGTCGTCGAGTCCTCCCACGCGTCGAGCTCGCTGAGCTG
The DNA here is from genome assembly GCF_053851835.1 of Microbacterium sp. KNMS. Taxonomy (NCBI): domain Bacteria; kingdom Bacillati; phylum Actinomycetota; class Actinomycetes; order Micrococcales; family Microbacteriaceae; genus Microbacterium; species Microbacterium sp. KNMS. The sequence goes on along the minus strand of NZ_JBSQBP010000020.1, from coordinate 25,124 downwards.
GGCGGACGGCATCTCCCGCGCGTTCCAGCGCACGGGCCGCAGCGATCGGCATGTCGTGGCCGTCGTCGGCGACGGCGCGCTCACGGGCGGCATGACCTGGGAGGCGCTCAACAACATCACCGACGACAACGAGCGCAACCTCGTCATCGTCGTGAACGACAACGGCCGGTCGTATGCGCCGACCATCGGCGGCATGGCCCGCTACCTGAACCGCGTGCGCACGGGCGAGGTGTACCGCGACCTCGGCGAGAAGTCCGGTCGGCTCGCGGGCAAGTTCGGCGCGGCCGGCCGCGCGCTGTATCGCGGCGTGCGCGGGGGCACCCACGGCTTCCTGTCGCGTCTCACGAACAACAGCCAGCTGTACTCGCAGCTCGACATCAAGTACCTCGGCCCGGTCGACGGCCACGACCTGCCTGCGCTCATCGAGACGCTCGAGCTCGCGAAGGCGTTCGGCGCACCCGTGATCGTGCACGCGATCACCGAGAAGGGGCGCGGGTACCAGCCCGCCCTCGACGACGAGGCCGACCAGTTCCATGCCGTCGGGCGCATCGACCCCGCCACGGGCGACCCGATCGGCGCCTCCGCTGGCCGCGGCTGGACCGAGGTGTTCGCCGACGAGCTCGTGCAGGTGGGTGAGGAGCGCCCCGAGGTGATCGCGATCACGGCCGCGATGCTGCGGCCCACGGGACTCGCTCCGTTCGCCGAGCGCTTCCCCGATCGCGTGTACGACGTCGGGATCGCCGAGCAGCACGCGGTCGCGTCGGCCGCGGGGCTCGCCTACGGCGGCCTGCACCCCGTCGTCGCCCTGTACTCGACCTTCGTGAACCGCGCGTTCGACCAGGTCCTCATGGACGTCGCCCTGCACCGCGCCGGGGTGACGTTCGTCCTCGACCGCGCAGGCGTCACCGGCCCCGACGGGCCGAGCCACCACGGCATGTGGGACCTCGCGCTCCTGCACATCGTCCCGCACATCCGCCTCGCCGCGCCCCGCGATGGGGAGCGGCTGCGCGAGGAGCTGCGCGAGGCCGTCGCGGTCGATGACGCGCCCACCGTGGTCCGCTTCCCGAAGGGGGCGGTGGGCGAGGAGATCCCCGCCCTCGAGCGCCTTGCCGACGGCGTGGACGTCCTCGCGCGCGGTGACGAGGAGGACGTCCTCATCGTCGCGATCGGCACCTTCGCCGAGACCGCGCTCGACGTCGCACGGCGGCTCAGGGCACAGGGCATCGGCGCGACCGTCGTCGACCCGCGGTGGGTCGTCCCGGTTCCCGCGTCGATCGTCGATCTCGCCTCGCGTCACCGACTGGTCATCACCCTCGAGGACGGCATCCGCGTGGGCGGCATCGGGACGCGCGTGCGGCAGGTGCTGCGCGAGGCGGGCGTCGACACCGCGGTGGACGAGCTGGGCCTTCCTGACGCCTTCATCGACCACGCCTCGCGCGATCAGGTGCTCGCGGATGCGGGCCTCACGCCCGCGAAGATCGCCCAGGACGTCGTCGCGCAGGTGCTCGGCACCCGCGTGCCCGTCGCGCGGCCGGAGAAGGACGGCCGCGGCGTCCCGACCGTGACCGGACAGATCGGCCGCATCGCGAACAGCTCCTGAGACGCGACAGCGGGGCGCACCGTGTCGGTGCGCCCCGCTGTCGTCGCCTCGCTGGCCGTCTCAGGCGTCGACGCCGCGGATCACGGGATCGTGGAACGTGCCGCCGGACACGCGCTCGGATGCGCCGACGCGGTCGAGGTAGACCGAGGCGCCGCCGTCGATGAACGGCCATCCGGCGCCCAGGATGAGCGCGAGGTCGATGTCCTCGACCTCGGGGACGACGCCCTCGTCGAGCATGATCCGGATCTCGCGGGCGAGCTCGTCCTCGACGCGACGGAGGATCTCCTGCTCGGAGACGGGGGAGGAGCCGACCGAGAGCGCCTTCTGCGCGTCCTTCGTCCAGCCGGTGACCCGACCGGACCTGTCCTTCTCGACCGCCTGGGGCAGGTCGGCGAGAGCGTGCAGGTTCGCCGAGGCGTGGAAGCGGTCGGGGAAGTGCGACACCATCGTGTCCTGCACGTGGGCTGCGACCTTCCAGCCGACGAGGTCGATGAGCTGGAACGGCGTCATCGGGAGGCCGAGGGGCGCGAAGGCGCGCTCGACCGTCATGAGCGGCGTGCCTTCGTCGATCGCGCGTGCAGCCTCGCCCATGACCTTCGCGAGCAGGCGGTTGACGATGAAGCCCGGAGCGTCCGCCGAGCCGATCGCGTTCTTGCGGAGGTCCTTCGCGACCGCGTATGCCGTCGCGAGTGCCTCCTCGCTCGCCTGCGGCGTGCGGACGACCTCGATGAGCGGCATGATCGCGACCGGGTTGAAGAAGTGGAAGCCGACGAGGCGCTCGGGGTGCGCGAGCACCGAGGCGATCTCCTCGACCGAGAGCGACGACGTGTTCGTCGCGAGGATCGCCTCGGGAGAGACGATCCGCTCGATCTCGGCGAAGACGTCCTGCTTGACCTTCGTCTCCTCGAACACGGCCTCGATGACGAAGTCGCAGTCCGCGTACTCGGCCTTGTCGATCGTGCCGTGCACGAGCGCGCGGAGGCGATTCGCGGCGTCGCCGTCCAGCCGCCCCTTCTGCTCGAGCTTCGCGATCTCCTCGTGGATGTACGCGAGACCCTTGTCGACACGCGTCTGATCGACGTCGGTGATGAGCACGGGCACCTCGAGCCGGCGCAGGAACAGGAGTGCGAACTGGCTCGCCATGAGGCCCGCGCCGATGACGCCGACCTTCGTGACCTTGCGGGCGAGCGAGCGGTCGGGGGCGCCCACGGGCCGCTTCGCGCGCTTCTGCACGAGGTCGAACGCGTACATCGACGCGGCGAACTGATCGCCCGCGATGAGGTCGGCGAGCGCCTCGTCCTCGCGCGCGAATCCCTCGGCGCGGGTGCCGGAGCGCGCCTTGTCGAGCAGATCGAGCGCGCGGTAGGGCGCGCGGGGGACCGTGCCGATGCGGCTCTCGAGCATCCCGCGCGCGACCTTGATCGCGACGGGCCACTTCGTCAGGCGCTCGATCTTTCCCGGAGCGTTCCTGCGCTCGACCTTGATCGTCCCGGCGAGCACGCCGTCGGCCCAGGCGAGAGAGTCCTCGAGGTAGTTCGCGGGCGGGAAGATCGCATCGAAGATGCCGAGCTCGAATGCCTGCTGCGGCTTGAGCGTGCGGTTCTGCTTGAGCGGGTTCGAGATGACCACCTCGAGCGCGTTCTCGATCCCGATGAGGTTCGGGAGGAGATAGGCGCCGCCCCACCCGGGGACGAGCCCGAGGAACACCTCGGGCAGCGCGATCGCGGCTGCCGACGAGTCGACGGTCCGGTAGGTGGAGTTGAGGGCGATCTCCGTCCCGCCGCCGAGCGCCAGCCCGTTCACGAACGCGAACGACGGCACGCCGAGGTCCGACAGCTTGCCGAGGACGTGGTGGCCCTGCTGCGCGATGAGCAGCGCGTCCTTCCGCTCGCGCAGAGCGCTGATCTGCGACAGGTCGGCCCCTGCGGCGAAGATGTACGGCTTGCCCGTGATCGCCACCGCATCGATCTCGCCGGCCGCGGCGCGCGCCCGCAGCGTCTCGAGCGCGCCGTCGAGCTCCGCGAGCGTGCGCGGGCCGATCGTGTTCGGCCGCTTGTGGTCGCGCCCGTTGTGGAGCGTGATGAGCGCGATCGTGCGACCCCCGCGCGTGCGGATGTCGCTGACGAGGGAGTGCGTGACGACCTCGTCGGCCGTGAGCGCCTCGAGCCCGGAGAAGTCGATGGAGGAGTAGTCGGTCATCGTGCTCACTTCCGCTTCTTCTTGCCGGTGTAGTGCGGGTTCTCCCACACGACGCTGCCGCCCTGACCGAGCCCGACGCACATCGCGGTGAGGCCGTAGCGCACCTCGGGGTGCTCGGCGAACTGCGCAGCGAGCTGGATCATGAGGCGCACGCCGGATGCCGCGAGGGGATGCCCGACCGCGATGGCGCCGCCCCAGGGATTGACCCGCGGGTCGTCGTCGGCGATCCCGAAGTGGTCGAGGAAGGAGAGCACCTGGATCGCGAAGGCCTCGTTGAGCTCGAACAGGCCGATGTCGTCGATCGTGAGCCCCGCCTTCGCGAGGGCCTTCTCGGTCGAGGGGATGGGGCCGATGCCCATGATCTCCGGCTGGACGCCCGCGAACGCGAAGGAGACCATCCGCATCTTGGGCGCGAGGCCGAGCTCCTTGACCGCGGCCGACCCGGCGAGCAGGCTCACGGTCGCGCCGTCGGTGAGCGGCGACGACGTCCCCGCGGTGACGCGCCCGTGCGGTCGGAACGGCGTCTTGAGCGAGGCGAGGCCCTCCATCGTCGTCTCGGGGCGGCGTCCCTCGTCCTCGGTGGCGAGCGCCCACGCTCCGTCAGGGCGCGCCACCGCGACCGGGACGAGATCGGGCTGGATGCGCCCGGCGTCGTAGGCCGCCTGAACCTTCTGCTGGCTCAGCATGCCGAAGCGGTCGGCGCGCTCCTTCGTGAGGTGCGGGAAGCGGTCGTGGATGCGCTCGGCGGTGACGCCCATGTTGAGCGCGCCGGGATCGACGAGCTTCTCGGCGACGAAGCGCGGATTCGGATCGGCGTTCGACCCGATGGGGTGCCGGCCCATGTGCTCGACTCCGCCCGCGATGGCGAGGTCGTACATGCCGACGCCGATCGACGCGCCCATCGTGGTGACCGCCGTCATCGCGCCCGCGCACATCCGCTCGATCGCGAGGCCCGGCACGGTCTGCGGGAGTCCCGCGAGGATGGCCGCGGTGCGGCCGAGGGTCAGGCCCTGGTCTCCTGTCTGCGACGTGGCCGCGATGGCGACGTCGTCGATCCTGTCGGCGGGGACGCCGCCGTTGCGCTCCATGAGCCCGATCATCGCCTTGACGACGAGGTCGTCGGCTCGGGTGTTGGCGTACATGCCCTTCTCGCCGGCGCGCCCGAACGGGGTCCGCACGCCATCGACGAAGTAGACATCCGAAAGCTCGGCCACTCTGCCTCCCTGTGTCAGTTGACCTCAGCCTAGGCACGGGCGGGCGCGCGTCTCCGCATCGATTGGGATGAACCTACGAAGCCGGATCGCCCTGCTCTCCGGCCGTTTGCGCGGCGCGCACAAACGCGGCGGCGATGAGGTCGGCGGTGGCCTCGATCTGCCAGGGGCGGGCTCCCTGCGCGCGGAGGGCGTCGCCGACCGTGGCGGCATCCACGACGGCGGGCGGCTCCCACGCCACCCGGCGCAGCGTCTCGGGGGTGAGGAGGTTCTCCGTGGGCATCGAAAGCTCGGCGGCCTTCGCCTCGACGTCGGGCCGAGCCTGCTTGAGCCGCTGGTCGGCCTCGGGGTTGCGGTCGGCCCATGCCCGATGGGGCGGCAGCGCATCGCTCGGGACGCGCTCGGCGGGGAGTTCGTCGCTCTCGCGTCCGGCGACGATCGCGTTCCACCAGCGGTCGAGCTCGGTCCGGCTCGCGCGGCCGGTGAACTCGCGGATGCCGGCGAGGGCCTGCTTCGTGCGCGGCATGGCCAGCACCGCGGCGACGAGCGCGCGATCGGGCACGAGTCGACCGGGCGAGACGTCCTGAGCCTGCGCGAGCTCCTCGCGCGCGCGCCACAGCTCGCGAGCGACCGCGAGGTTGCGACGGCCGCGCACCTTGTGCAGTCCGCTCAGGCGCCGCCACGGGTCGGGGCGCGGCGCCTTCGGCTCGCGCGCGAGCGTCGCCTCGAACTCCTGACGGGCGAACTCGGCCTTGCCCGACGCCTCGAGCTCTGCCTCCAGCCGGTCGCGCACGTCGACGAGGTGGAGGACGTCGAGCGCCGCGTACTCGAGCCACGCGCGCGGGAGGGGCCGGGTCGACCAGTCGGCGGCCGAATGGGCCTTCGCGAGCTCGACCCCGAGCGCGGCCTCGACGACGGCGCCGAGGCCGACGCGCTCCCAGCCGAGGAGGCGGGCGGCGAGCTCCGTGTCGAAGATGCGCCGAGGGTCGAGCCCCAGCTCGCGAAGGGAGGGCAGGTCCTGGCTCGCCGCGTGGAACACCCATTCCTCGTCGCCCAGGAGGCGCTGGATGGCCGTCACGTCGGGAACCGCGATCGGGTCGACGAGCAAGACGCCGCCGTCGCGACGGTAGAGCTGCACGAGGTAGGCGCGCTGCGAGTAGCGGAAACCGGAGGCGCGCTCGACGTCGACGGCCACGGGGCCGGTGCCCGCGGCCAGGCGCTCGACGGCCTCGGCGAAGACCGCGGGGTCGTCGATCACGGGGAAGTCCGCTGCCGGCTGCGGGTCGGTCATCTGGGCCTCCGGGCGCCGAACACGGCGATGTCCTCCGACCCCGGCGGGAGGCCGGCGAGCATGCAGACGAGCTCGGCCCAGGCCTCGACGTGGGAGCGGAACGATCCGACGGGCGACCACGAGGCGCGCAGCTCGATCTGCGCGCCGTCGCCCTCGGCGGCGAGTGCCCCGAACCCCTTCGACAGGATCTTCGTCGCGGTGCCGGAGGGGGAGTGGTACGGCGCCCCGCGGGTCTCCAGCGCGTCGACGAGCCACGACCAGGTGACATCCGCGAGGAGCGGATCGGTCCCGATCTCGGGTTCGAGGGGAGCCTGGGCGAACGTCACGATGCGCCAGCTGCCGCCCCATGACTCCTGCCCGTCGGGGTCGTGGAGCAGGATGAGCCGGCCGGTCCCGTACGGCGAGTCGCCGTGGTCGTCGGGTCGGACATCGGCGGCGAGGGCGATGCTGAAGGGCGCCAGACCCTGCGGCGACGGGATGTCGCGCACGGTGAGATCGCCCCGGAACGTCGCCGAGCGCACGGCCGCCTCCGCCTCCGCGAAGGCGTCTGAGCGCGCCCGATCTCCCGTCACGTCGACAGATTAGAGTGAGGGTGCCATGAACACCCCCAGGCGCGCCGCATCCCCGGTCCTCATCGGTCTCCGCTCCGCTCTCACCGTGCTCGCCGCCATGCTCGCCGGCGTGGCGGGCGCCGTCGCCTACGTCTCGCTGCGGATCGCGCGCAAGGCGGTCACGCCCGGCCCGCGCGTGGCCGACGTCGCCGTCCACGGGTTCGACACCGGCGCGCAGACGATCACGCTCTCGCGCACGCCCGATACGGTCCTCCCCGGGCGCTACGGGCTCTTCACGGGCGGATCAGAGCACTACCTGAAGCTCGGCGCGGTCCTCGCGGAGGACGGGCAGCGCGTGCGGAGGAAGCTGCTCACGCAGGTCGACTCGAGCTCGCAGATCGGGCCGTACGCGGCCTTCAGCGGCTGGTACTGGGAGCGCGCCGAGGAGCTCCACCTCCCGTTCACGACCGAGTTCATCGGCGCGCCGGTCGGGCCGTGCCCCGCGTGGTACTTCCCGGCCGAGGATCCCGATGCGGACACGTGGGTCGTCGCGGTCCACGGGCGCGGGACGACCCGCGCCGAGGTGCTCCGCGCGGTTCCCGTCCTCCATGAGGAGGGGCTCCCCGTTCTGTGCGTCTCGTACCGGAACGACGGCGAGGCGCCGCGCAGCCGCTCGGGCCGGTACGGTCTCGGCGCGACCGAGTGGCGCGACGTCGACGCCGCCGTCGCGTGGGCGCTGCGGCGCGGAGCCCGCCGGATCGTCCTGATGGGGTGGTCGATGGGCGGGGCGATCGTCCTCCAGGTCGCGCTCAACTCGGCGCACGCCGACGCGATCGCGGGCGTCATGCTGGAGTCGCCGGTCGTGGACTGGCGGCTCGTGCTGGGATTCCAGGCGCGCGAGCTGCGCGTCCCGTCGCCCTTCACCCGGCTCGCGATGGGCGCGCTCGGACAGGAGTGGACGTCGCGGGTCGTGCGCCACGGCGACCCGATCTCGCTCGACGACCTCGACATCGTCTCCCGCGCGGAGGAGCTGCGGCATCCGATCCTGCTCCTGCACAGCGACGACGACGGGTTCGTGCCGTCCGACGCCTCGCACCGGCTCGCGTCCGAGCGCCCCGACCTCGTGACGCTCGAGCGCTTCCACACGGCGCGCCACACGAAGCTGTGGAACTTCGACGAGCACCGCTGGAACAGCGCGATCCGCTCCTGGCTGCGCACGCAGGCGCTCGTGCCCGACGTCGGCGGGGCCTGAGCCGCCTCAGACGAGACGCGAGCGGATCTGCCGCTTGGCGCGCAGGAGCATCCCGGTCATGCCCGAGATCCGCAGCGGCGACACGACGCGGGTGAGGCCGAGGGTCTGCGGGAAGTCATCGGGCACCGCGAGGGCCTCGTCGGCGGTGAGGCCCGTGAGCCCCTGAGCGAGGATGCTCGCGAAGCCGCGCGTCGTGGGCGCCTCTGCGGGCGCGGTGGCGTGCATCGCGACGCGGCGATCGGCGTCGACCTCGAGCACGATGAACACGGGCGACTGGCATTCCGCGACGCGCTCGGTGAGCTCCGGGTGATCGGCGTAGCGCACGGGGATCTCCGGGAGCTCGTTCGCGAACTCGAGGAGGAGCTGGAGACGCTCGGGCTCATCGAGCGCGAGGAACTCGTCGCGGATCTCCGCGAGGGCGTCGGGGAGCGCGTGGTCGGTCATCCGCCCCAGACTACTGCGCGGGGAGCGCCCCTGGCTCGCCGCCGGTCGCGATCGGCACCCGGACGGCGCTGCCCCACTCGGTCCAGGATCCGTCGTAGTTGCGGACCTTCGGGAAGCCGAGGAGGTGCTTGAGGACGAACCACGTGTGGCTCGAGCGCTCGCCGATGCGGCAGTACGCGACGATGTCGTCGTCGTCCTGCAGGCCGATCTCGTCGCGGTAGATCGCCTCGAGCTCGGCGCGCGGGCGGAAGCCGCCGTCCTCCGCGACGGCGCGTCCCCACGGCACGCTGCGGGCCGTGGGGATGTGGCCGGCGCGGAGCGCTCCCTCCTCGGGGTACGCGGGAGCGGTCGTGCGCTCGCCGGTGTACTCCTCGGGGGACCGCACGTCGACGAGCGGACCCGCGCCGAGACGCGCGAGGACGTCGTCCTTGAACGCGCGCAGGGTGGCGTCGTCGCGCTCGACGATGGGGTACTCGACGGCCGCGCGCACCGTGCGCTCCGTCGTGAGCTCACGGCCCTCGGCGATCCAGCGATCGCGCCCTCCGTCGAGGAGGCGGACGTCCTCGTGCCCGAAGAGCGAGAACACCCAGAGGGCGTAGGCGGCCCACCAGTTGCTCTTGTCGCCGTAGATCACCACCGTGTCGTCGCGGGAGATGCCCTTGCGGCCGAGGAGCTCGGCGAAGCCCGCGCCGTCGAGGTAGTCGCGCACGACCGGGTCGTTCAGCTCCGTGTGCCAGTCGATCTTGACGGCGCCCGGGATGTGGCCGGTCTCGTAGAGGAGGACGTCCTCGTCCGACTCGACGACCACGAGACCCGGCTCGCCGCGGTGCTCTTCGAGCCATTGCGTCGAGACCAGCCGCCACGGCTCGGCGTACGCGGCGAACTTCTCCTGCGACTCATCCGGTGCGACGGCCATGGCTGCTCCTCGTTATCGTTGTGGGGACCCGTCTTCGAGCCTACGGCCCGCGAGCACGGTGCGGCTCGGCCTGTCGGCCGGGGCGCGTAACCGATAGACATCTGAGGACCCATGACCTCCACCGCGACCGAGATCGTCCACCTCGCCGACCGCCATCCGCAGCTGTCCGGCGAGGAGATGCTCGCCAGCCTCGTGCCGCCGCGGCAGTTCGACGACGCGACGTTCGCGTCGTACCGCGTCGACCCCGACTATCCCTCGCAGCAGGAGGCGAAGGAGGAGCTCGAGCGGTTCGCGACGGGGGCCCAGCCCGCGCGGCGCGGCGGGCTCTTCTCGCGCAGGCCCAAGCTCCCGGATACCAAGCCCGGCGTGTACCTCGACGGCGGGTTCGGCGTCGGCAAGACGCACCTGCTCGCGGCGATCTACCACGCGGTCCCCGCCCGGCGGAAGCACTTCGGCTCGTTCATCGAGTACACCGCCCTCGTCGGCGCGCTGGGCTACAAGAACACGGTCGAGCTGCTGCGCGGATCGGCGCTGCTGTGCATCGACGAGTTCGAGCTCGACGACCCGGGCGACACGATGGTGATGACGCGGCTCCTCGGCGAGCTCGTGGCGTCGGGGACGCGTCTGGCGGCGACGAGCAACACCCCGCCGAACGCGCTCGGCGAGGGGCGCTTCGCCGCGCAGGACTTCCTCCGCGAGATCCATGCGATGTCCGACAGCTTCCGCACCCTGAGGATCGACGGCGTCGACTTCCGCCAGCGATCCCTCGACGGGCACGCCGTCGTCCTCGACGACGCGGACTACGACGCAGCGCTCGCGGGCGCGGGCGGCTCGGCCTCCGACGACGGCTTCGATGCGCTCATCTCGCACCTCGCCCGCGTGCACCCCTCGCGTTACATCCGCCTCATCGACGGCCTCAGCGCCGTGGGTCTGCGCGACGTGCGCCAGCTCACCGACCAGTCGGAGGCGCTGCGCTTCGTCGCGTTCGTCGACCGCGTCTACGACGCCGAGCTGCCGATCCATGCCACGGGCGCACCGCTCGAGGACGTGTTCGGCGCCGACATGCTCGCGGGGGGCTACCGCAAGAAGTACCTCCGCGCGATCTCGCGTCTCGTCGCGTCGACGCACGCGTGACGCGCTGCCGCCCGAGGTCCTCCCCAGGGCGGCGAAACACGATGTTTACGGAACGCCGATCCTCGTAACACATCGGAAACACCAGCCGCACCAGACGGGTAACGCGCTGTCGGGACACTGAGTCCACCCGGTCGAGCGAACCTCTCGACCCGACGGCTCGCCGGGGTCCCCACACTCGATCTGGAGAAGCACATGGATCAAGGCAACACAGCGTTCATGCTGATCGCCGCGGCGTTCGTCCTGCTGATGACGCCCGGGCTGGCGTTCTTCTACGGCGGACTCGTGAAGGCCAAGAGCGTCATCAGCATGATGATGCTGAGCATCGGGGCGATGGGCCTCATCGGGGTCCTCTGGGTGCTCTACGGCTATGCCGTGGCGTTCCCCGGCGCCGAGGGCCTCGTCGCACCGTGGTCGATCGACTGGACGGCGCTCGGCCTCGACAGCCTGCTCGAGACGCCCGAGGACGCGGCGTACCCGCCGCTCGCGTTCGTCGCGTTCCAGGCGACCTTCGCCATCCTCACGGTCGCCCTCGTGTCCGGCGCGATCGCCGACCGCGCGAAGTTCGGCGCGTGGATGACGTTCGCGGGCATCTGGGCCACCGTCGTCTACTTCCCGGTCGCGAGCTGGGTCTTCAACTTCGGTCTCGCCGACGACGGCTCGTTCGCATACGGCGGATGGATCACCTACGGCATGCAGGAGGTGTTCGGCGTCGGCGCGATCGACTTCGCGGGCGGCACCGCCGTGCACATCAACGCGGGCGCCGCGGCCCTCGCGCTCTCGCTCGTGCTCGGCAAGCGCGTCGGCTTCCAGAAGGGCGCGCACGTCCCGCACAACCCGCCGTTCGTGCTGCTCGGCGCCGGGCTGCTGTGGTTCGGCTGGTTCGGCTTCAACGCCGGCTCCGAGCTCGCCGCGGACGGCACCGCCGCCCTCGCCTTCGTCAACACGATCGCCGCACCCGCCGCCGCGCTCCTGGCCTGGCTCGTCGTCGAGAAGATCAAGGAGGGCAAGGCGACCTCTGTCGGCGCTGCCTCGGGCGCCGTCGCGGGCCTCGTCGCGATCACGCCGGCCTGCGCGTCGGTCCACCCGATCTGGGCCATCCTGCTCGGCCTCATCTCGGGCGCGGTGTGCGCGCTCGCGATCGAGCTGAAGTACCGCTGGGGCTTCGACGACTCGCTCGACGTCGTGGGCATCCACCTCGTGGGCGGCCTCATCGGAACCATCTACCTCGGCTTCTTCGCGAACGAGACCGGCCTGTTCATGGGCGGCAACGGCGCGCAGCTGCTCGTCCAGGTGATCGCGGCGGTCGCCGTCCTCATCTACTCCTTCGTGCTCGCCTACATCATCGGCTTCGCGATCGAGAAGACGATCGGCTTCCGCGTGAAGAACGAGGACGAGGTCGCCGGCATCGACACCGTTCTGCACGGCGAGGAGGGGTACGTCCTCGACGTGCGCTGATCCCATCTCCTCTCCAGGACGCCCCGGCCGGATGGTCGGGGCGTCCTCGTGCGCGTCGGCACCGGTAGGGTGACGGCGTGGCAAGACAGGGATTCCTCGGCATGCTCGCCGGCATCGCGCTCGACGTCCTCGCGCAGGCGACGAAGCCTCAGCGGAAGGCAGGGTCCGCGCGGAAGCGCGACGACGACCGGTCCTCGGCCCCGCGGGCGCCGCGTCCCGCGCGCGAGGCGGCGCGCGAGGTCCCGCCGCAGGCGGCCGACGCGCGCTCCGGCGTGCAGACGGTCGAGGTGGATCCGAGCGACGTCCGAGACCTCGTCCTCAGCTACGCTCCCGATCGCGACGGCGCGCCCGACGGCGGCGAGATCATCTGGACCTGGGTGCCATATGCCGAGAACGACGGGAGAGGCAAGGACCGGCCCGTCCTCGTCCTCGGCCGGCACACGTCCGATCGCTCGTACGCCGTGAAGCTCACGAGCAAGTCGCACGACGGCGACCGCGAGTACGTCTCGATCGGCTCGGGGGAGTGGGATGCCCAGGGCCGCGAGTCGTGGGTCGATCTCGATCAGCTCTACAGCGTCCACGTCGACGGGATGCGGCGCGAGGCGGCGGAGCTCGACCGTCGACGGTTCGAGCGCGTCGCTCAGGAGCTCGTGCGCCGCTACGGCTGGCGCACGGGGGAGTAGGCGCACGCGCCGCACCGGAGCCGGCGCACCGTGCGCACCGTCGGGTTCCCCAGGGTCAGGGCCTGCACTTCGGTGGTGAGCTCGTGCGCGTGGGCCGAGCACAGGCCCGCGCCGCATTCGGTGCAGACCGCGAGTGCCACCCTCTCGACGCCGACGGCGTCGCAGTCATGACAGCGCATCGGCCGTCTCCTGAGCTGAGCCGGGCGCACTCCGGGCGGTCGTGATCTCGCGAACCGGGCGACACGGATTCCCGACGGCGACGACGCCGGCGGGGATATCGCGGGTGACGACGGATCCCGCCCCGACGATGGCGTCGTCCCCGATCGTGACGCCAGGGGTGATCGTGACGGAGCCTCCGAGCCACACCCTGCTGCCGATCGTCACGGGCTCTGGCAGCTCCCACCCCTCGACCCTGCTCGCGATGTCCTCCGCGTGGTTGGGGGTGTAGATCGCGCAGCGGGGGCCGATCAGCGTGTCCTCGCCGATCGTGACGAGCCCGCCTCCGACGACGAGGAAGTCCGCGTTGATGAACGTGCGGTCGCCGATCACGAGCCGCTCGCCGTAGTCGATGCTCAGCGGCGGCCGGAAGTCGATCCCGTCTCCGGCGCCCGGCACGAGCTCGCGGAACAGACGGCGAGCCTCGTCGAGATCGTCGTGGTAGATCCGTCCGATCCGCGCGCACAGCGCGTGCGCTCTGGTCTCCCATACGTCGCGGGTCACCGTGCGGCCCTGCTCGCATGCCGCGCGGGCGGGGAAGACGACGAAGCCCCCGGCGGGACCGGGGGCTTCTCATGGTGGGCGATACCAGACTCGAACTGATGACCTCTTCCGTGTGAAGGAAGCGCGCTACCAACTGCGCCAATCGCCCATGTGGAGTTGTCGTGCCTCAGCGGCACAGGTGTCGAGCATACCGGATCGGCTCGGCCCAGGCGAACCCGGTCGCCCGTCTCGCGTGTCGCACGTGAACGGTCGGTGACACGCCCGGATCCGGGTCGTGGTTTGGCCGGTCGTGGAACGTGGGCTAAAGTGGTGCAAGTGCCCGGAGCGAGACTCCGGGGGCGAAATGCGGATGTAGCGCAGTTGGTAGCGCATCACCTTGCCAAGGTGAGGGTCGCGAGTTCGAGTCTCGTCATCCGCTCGAGTGCAGGGGTTCCGAAAGGGATCCAGGCACGTGGGTTCGATCCCCGCGGTGGCGTGGCCGAGAGGCGAGGCACCGGCCTGCAAAGCCGTTTACACGGGTTCGAATCCCGTCGCCACCTCGCTCGACAACTGAATAGCTCTTGATGAGCGCGATTGGCGCAGCGGTAGCGCGCTTCCCTGACACGGAAGAGGTCACTGGTTCGATCCCAGTATCGCGCACGCGGATGTAGCGCAGTTGGTAGCGCATCACCTTGCCAAGGTGAGGGTCGCGAGTTCGAGTCTCGTCATCCGCTCGCGCACAGGGCCCCCTCGTGGGGCCCTGTTCCTTTGGGCGATTGGCGCAGCGGTAGCGCGCTTCCCTGACACGGAAGAGGTCACTGGTTCGATCCCAGTATCGCCCACCCGAGAACCCCCGCTTCGGCGGGGGTTTCGTCGTTCTCGCGGGTGCACGCGGTGCGAGCCCACGGAGGCGGCGCAACTAGGATGGTCGAGTGACCACCGGATTCGACCTGTACCCCGAGAAGAACGTCGTCGCCATGCGCGTCGACGGTGAGCTGAAGGACCTCGCAGCCGAGGTCGCGGAGACGCAGACGACGGAGCCGGTGACGATCGACAGCCCCGACGGGCTGAACATCCTGCGCCACTCCACCGCGCACGTGCTCGCACAGGCGGTGCAGAAGATCAACCCCGCCGCGAAGCTCGGCATCGGACCGTTCATCGCCGACGGCTTCTACTACGACTTCGGCGTCGACGAGCCGTTCACGCCCGACGACCTCAAGGCGATCAAGAAGGAGATGCAGCGCATCGTCAAGGAGGGCCAGCGATTCGTCCGCCGGGTCGTCACGGACGAGGAGGCGCAGGCCGAGCTCGCCGACGAGCCGTTCAAGCTCGAGCTCATCGGCCTCAAGGGCGGCAAGAAGGAGGCCGCGGAGGGGGCGAGCGTCGAGGTCGGCGCCGGCGAGCTGACCATCTACGACAACGTCGACGCGAAGAGCGGCGAGACGCAGTGGAAGGACCTCTGCCGCGGCCCTCACGTGCCCTCCACGCGCCTGCTCGGCAATGGCTGGGACATCGTGCGGGTCGCGGGCGCGTACTGGCGCGGCAGCGAGAAGAACCCGCAGCTCCAGCGCATCTACGGCACGGCGTGGCCGACCAAGGATGACCTGAAGGCCTATCAGGACCGCCTCGCCGAGGCCGCGCGTCGCGACCACCGCAAGCTCGGCAAGGAGCTCGACCTCTTCTCGTTCCCCGACGAGATCGGGTCGGGCCTGTCGGTCTGGCACCCGCGCGGAGGGATCGTGCGCGGCGAGATGGAGCAGCACGCGCGTCGACGTCACATCGAGGGCGGCTACACCTACGTCTACACGCCGCACATCTCGAAGGAGGACCTGTTCCTCACCTCGAACCACCTCGTCACGTACAAGGACGGGATGTTCCCGCCGATCGTCATGGACGAGGAGCGCGACGAGGACGGCAACATCACGAAGCAGGGCCAGGACTACTACCTGAAGCCCATGAACTGCCCGATGCACATCCTCATCTACAAGGAGCGCGCGCGCAGCTACCGCGACCTCCCCCTGCGGTTCGCGGAGAACGGGACGGTCTACCGCAACGAGCTGTCCGGCGCGCTGCACGGCCTCACGCGCGTGCGCGGCTTCACGCAGGACGACTCCCACCTCTTCGTGACGCCCGAGCAGCTCGAGGCCGAGGTGACGAAGGTGCTCGAGTTCATCATCTCGATGCTGCGCGACTTCGGCCTCGACGACTTCGAGCTCGAGCTGTCGATGCGCGATGACGAGAAGGCCAAGTGGATCGGCTCGGACGAGTTCTGGGAGTACTCGACGAACGCGCTGCGCAATGTCGCGGTCGCGAGCGGGCTCAAGCTCACCGAGGTCCCCGGAGAGGCCGCGTTCTACGGTCCCAAGATCGACCTCAAGACGCGCGACGCGATCGGCCGTGTGTGGCAGCTGTCGACCGTCCAGGTCGACCCGAACCTCCCGGAGCGCTTCGACCTCGAGTACACCGCGGCGGATGGGTCGAAGCAGCGGCCGATCATGATCCACCGAGCCCTGTTCGGCTCGATCGAGCGCTTCTTCGCGATCCTCCTCGAGCACTACGCGGGCGACTTCCCGGTCTGGCTCGCGCCGCAGCAGGTCGTGGCCGTGCCCGTGGCCGATGAGTTCGCGCCCTACCTCGAGGACGTCGCCCAGCGCCTGCGGGTCGAGGGCGTGCGCGTGGAGGTCGATCGGTCCGACGACCGCATGCAGAAGAAGATCCGGACGCACTCGACCGGCAAGGTTCCGCTCATCCTCATCGCGGGGGAGCAGGACCGCTCGGCCGGCACGGTGTCGTTCCGCTTCCGCGACGGATCGCAGCGCAACGGCGTCCCGATCGACGAGGCGGTGCGCCTCGTCACGGGCGCGATCGCCGAGAAGAAGCTCATCCTGACGGACGAGGACCTCTGACATGACCGAGGAGCACGAGGCGCGCGAGGAGTTCGCGCGCCTCGAGCCGTCGTCTGACTTCCCGTCGTCGGCCGATGCGTTCCAACGACTCTGGACGCCGCACCGGATGGCGTACATCAACGCGGGCGCGGACGCGAACCGCGGCACGGGCTGCCCGTTCTGCGCGGCGCCGGGCAAGAGCGACGAGGACGCCCTCATCGTGCACAGGGGAGAACACGCCTTCGTGCTGCTCAACCTCTTCCCGTACAACTCGGGGCACCTGCTCGTGTGCCCGTATCGCCACATCGGCCTGTACGACGAGGCGGACCCGCACGAGACGGCCGAGATCGCCTATCTCACGCAGACGGCGATGCGCGTGCTCCGCTCCGTGTCCCGGTGCGACGGCTTCAACATCGGGATGAACCAGGGCCACGTCGCGGGCGCGGGCGTCGAGGAGCACCTCCACCAGCACGTGGTGCCCCGCTGGGCCAGCGACGCGAACTTCTTCCCGATCATCGCGAAGACGAAGGCGCTCCCGCAGCTCCTCGGCGAGGTCCGCTCGGCCATCGCCGGCGCCTGGCCCGAGTACCACTGAGACTCAGCGAGCGCAGCGAGCCGCCCCCGGTCGTTGAGCGACGAGCGCCAGCGAGGAGTCGAAACGAGACTCAGCGAGCGCAGCGAGCCGCCCCCGGTCGTTGAGCGACGAGCGCCAGCGAGGAGTCGAAACGCGACTCAGCGAGCGCAGCGAGCCGCCCCCGGTCGTTGAGCGAGCGGAGCGCGTCGAAACGCAAGCCCTCGTCAGCGCGCCGCCCGGCACGCGGCGACGAGGTCTCGCGCGAGCGCCTCGGCATCGTCGTCGGCGAGACCGTGCACCGTCAGACGGAGGTGGTGTGACGGCGTCGCGGCGTCGTCGAGCACGAAGTCGTCACCCGTCCGCGCGAGCCAGCCGCGGCGCATGAGCTGCTCGGAGACGGCGCGGGCCGGCGCGGGGAGCGGCACCCAGAGGCTCAGCCCGTCACCGGGGTCGACCTCGATGCCGTGGCGCGACAGGCGCTGCGCGAACGCCGCGTTCCGCTCGGCGTAGTGCGCGCCGGCGCGTTCGATGGTCGCGAGCGCGCCGGGGTCGGTGAGGAGCGCGATGGTCAGCCGCTGCAGGAGATGACTGACCCACGTCGTCCCGGGGCTCAGCCGCAGCGCGAGACGGTCCGCCGTCTCGGGGTCGGACGCGGTCACCGCGAGGCACATGTCGGGCCCGAGGAACTTGGAGACCGAGCGCACGAGCGCCCAGCGACGGTGCGCGGGGCCGATGATCGAGTGGTACGGCCTGCGCGACAGGAGAGAGAAATGGTCGTCCTCGATGACGAGGACGTACGGATGGTCGGACAGCACGGCGCGGAGGTCCGCTGCGCGCGCGGGCGACAGCCCGGCGCCGGTCGGGTTCTGCGCGCGCGGGGTGCAGACGATCGCGCGCACCCCCTGCTCGAGCGCGTGACGCAGTCCGTCGACCGTCATCCCCTCGGCGTCGACCGGCACAGGCACCGCGCGGTAGCCGCCGAGTCGGACGGTCTGGATGCTCGCGAGGAAGCACGGGTCCTCGAGGGCGACCGCGTCGTCGCGCATGAGGGCCTGTGCGAGGAGGCGCTCGACCGCGTCGACGGCGCCGCTGGTGATCGTGAGACGCGGAGGGCCTGCCGGCGCGAGGTCCTGGCTCATCCACGCGCGGGCGCGCTCCTCGAGCTCTCGGTCGATGACGGGCTCTCCGTAGAGCACCGGACGGCCGGCGAGCGAGGCGAGCGCGTGCGACATGCCGGGGATCAGAGCGGGATCGGGATTGCCCGTCCCGACGTCGCGCAGCACGCTGTCGGTCGCATAGCCCTCCTGAGCGACGGGGGAGCGGTCGGCGATGCGTGTGCCCGCACGGCCCTGCGTGAGGACGAACCCCGCCTGCGCGAGCTGACGGTACGCGGCGACGGCGGTGTTGCGGTTCACGCCGAGATGCTCGGCGAGCGAGCGGACCGGGGGAAGCGCGTCGCCGGGCCGGAGCCGCCCGCGTTCGAGGAGGGCGCGCACGCTGTCGGCGATGTCCGACGCGGAGCGACCCGTGATCTCGATGACGCCCTGTTCCATTCCGCCGAGTCTACGGCCCGCACCATGCTAGCGTTTGGCCTAGGTCAAAAACCCGAATGTACCCGACCGTCGCCGGACGGCGACGATGTGAAAGGAAGCACCGTGGCCACTGCCACCACTGGAACCGGGCGCGTCAAGCGCGGACTCGCCGAGATGCTCAAGGGCGGCGTCATCATGGACGTCGTGACGGCCGAGCAGGCGCGCATCGCCGAGGACGCGGGAGCGGTCGCCGTCATGGCGCTCGAGCGCGTGCCCGCAGACATCCGCGCGCAGGGTGGCGTCGCCCGCATGAGCGACCCCGACCTCATCGACGAGATCGTCGCGTCCGTCTCGATCCCGGTGATGGCCAAGGCGCGCATCGGGCACTTCGTCGAAGCGCAGGTGCTGCAGGAGCTCGGGGTCGACTACATCGACGAGTCCGAGGTGCTCTCGCCGGCCGACTACGTCAACCACATCGACAAGTGGGGATTCACCGTGCCGTTCGTGTGCGGCGCCACGAACCTCGGCGAGGCACTGCGCCGCATCACCGAGGGCGCGGCGATGATCCGCTCGAAGGGCGAGGCCGGCACGGGCGACGTCTCCGAGGCGACCAAGCACATCCGCCGGATCACGAGCGACATCAACGTGCTCCGCTCGAAGACCAAGGACGAGCTCTACGTCGCGGCCAAGGAGCTGCAGGCGCCCTACGAGCTCGTCGCGGAGATCGCGGAGACGGGCAAGCTGCCGGTCGTGCTCTTCACGGCCGGCGGTGTGGCGACCCCCGCCGACGCGGCGCTCATGATGCAGCTCGGCGCGGACGGCGTCTTCGTCGGGTCCGGCATCTTCAAGTCGGGCGAGCCGGCCAAGCGCGCGGCGGCGATCGTCAAGGCCACGACGTTCTACGACGACCCCAAGGTCGTCGCCGAGGCGTCGCGCGGCCTCGGCGAGGCCATGGTCGGCATCAACGTCTCCGATCTGCCGGCGCCGCATCGCCTCGCCGAGCGCGGCTGGTAGCCGTGCCCACCGCACCGCGCGTCGGCGTGCTCGCGCTGCAGGGGGATGTGCGCGAGCACGTCGCCGTGCTCGAGCACCTCGGCGCGCACGTCGTGCGCGTGCGTCGGCCCGAGCAGCTCGACGAGATCGACGGCATCGTCCTCCCCGGTGGCGAGTCGAGCGTGATCGACAAGCTCGCGCGCGCCTTCGACGTCCGCGAGCCCCTCGTGGCGGCCATCCGCACGGGGATGCCCGCATTCGGGACGTGCGCGGGGCTGATCCTGCTCGCCGACCGGATCAGCGACGGCATCGAGGGTCAGCAGACGTTCGGCGGGCTCGACGTCACCGTGCGCAGGAACGCGTTCGGCGGACAGGTCGAGTCGTTCGAGACGGAGCTGTCGATGCCGGTCCTCGGCGCCCCTCCCGTGCACGCGACGTTCATCCGCGCGCCGGTGGTCGAGCAGGTCGGCGCGCACGCCGAGGCGATCGCTGCGCTCCCGGACGGCCGCGTGGTCGCGGTGGAGCAGGATGGCCTCCTCGGCATCTCCTTCCACCCGGAGGTCTCGGGGGAGGAGCGGCTGCACCGCCGCTTCCTCGCTCGCGTGCGGCGCGCGGCCTGAGCGCGGCAGGGTCCGCACCGCGGGCCCTGCCGCTGCGGCGTCAGCGCACCTGGCGAACCGCGAACTCGAGGCGCGGATGCGCGAAGTGCTCCTGCGCCTGCACGAGCTGGAGCTCGCGGTCGCCCGCGGCGAGCGTCTGCTCGAGAAGGCCGAAGACGCTCGACGCGGTGCGCGCGAGCGCATCGGGCGCGGACCGCGTCGCGAGATAGTGCGAGGTGAAGAGGGCGGCCGTCACGTCGCCGGAGCCGTTCGCCTTCATCGGGAGGTGCGGCGTCTGCACGACCCACGCGCCGTCGTCGTCGACCACCATCATCTCGATCGTGCCCTCGGGCCGGTCGGGGCGCTCGACCGAGGTGACGAGCACCGTGCGGGGGCCCATGTCGCGCGCGGCGTCGGCCGCTGCGACCGTGGACTCGAGCGTGTCGGGCGCCGTGCCGGTCAGGAAGCCCAGCTCGAACTGATTGGGCGTGATGATGTCGGCGACGGGCACGACCTTCTCGCGCAGGAGGTCGGGGATCGCCGGGGCGACGAAGCAGCCCGACTTCGCGTTGCCCATGACGGGGTCGCACGCGTAGACGGCGGCGGGATTGGCCTCCTTGACGCGTGCCACGGCGTCGATGATCACGTCGGCGATGCCCTCGCTGCCCTGGTATCCCGAGAGCACCGCGTCCAGCGACGCGAAGGCGCCGCGCTCCTCGACGCCGCGGATGACCTCGGCCACGTCGGCCGGCGGGATGAGCGGGCCCCGCCACGCGCCGTAGCCGGTGTGGTTGGAGAAGTTGACCGTGTAGACGGGGAGCACCTCGACGCCGATGCGCTGCATGGGGAAGACGGCGGCGGAGTTGCCGGCGTGCCCGTACGCGACGGCCGACTGGATCGAGAGGATCTTCATCCTGAGATCATCTCATCGCCGCCCGCGCGTCCGATCGGCGTGGTGGAATGGACGCGGACGAGGGGGGAAGCCGTGGACGGGCGTCGACGCGGGGTCGCGATCGCGTGGAGCGCGATCGGGCTCGTGGTGCTGGGCCTCGTGGCGGTGTTCCTCTGGTCCGTCCTGCAGCCGCAGGCCGAGCCGGCCGCGCAGCCGACGCCATCCGCGTCGGTCTCGACGACGCCCACGCCCACGCCGACTCCGACTCCGACGCCCACGGGGCATCCGGCGAACACCGAGGAGTACGACCTCGGGGCGCTGCCGGCGCTCGACGTCTTCGCGGTGATCCCCGAGCTCCCGCTGGACGACGACCCCGACGGCGAGACCGCGTCCCTGTCCGCTCGTCCGCTCGGTGAGGGCGCCCCGGTCTTCGCGGATCCCGAGGGCGAGCCGGTCGCGGCGCTCGCGCGCGAGCTGCCCTTCGAAGGCACGGTCGTCCCGGTCGTCGAGCGAGAAGAGCACTGGGTCAAGGTGCTCCTCGTCGGGCGCCAGAGCACGCCGTCGCAGGGCGATGCGCGCCAGGTCGCGGGATGGCTGCGGATGGCCGACGTCGAGCTGAGCGCGAACGCCGCGCGCGTCGAGGTCGACCTCGGCGACCGCACGATCGACATCGTCACGCCGGATGGCGCCGAGCGCGTCGCGACGGACTTCGCGTCGGGGACGACGGCGACGCCCACGCCCCTCGGGCGCTCCTTCATCATGCTCACGCGGGCCGTGCCGGAGCTGGCGTACACGGCGGGACTGCCGATCGTCTACCTGTCGGCGCAGTCGCCGACGCTCGACGGGTTCGACGGGCAGAGCGTCGCGGTGACCGCGTTCCACTACCACGACGTGCGGTCGGGGCCCATCTCGAACGGATGCATCCGCCTGGGCGGCGAGGCGATCGCGCGCCTGGCGGAGCTGCCGGCCGGGACCCCCGTCTACATCCGCGAGTGAGCGCCGTGCGCCGCCCGCACGAGCAGTTCGGCGCGAGCGAATAGAATCGTCCTGGACGGCGCGCGCAGCGCGCGGTCGCGCAGTCAGACGAGCGGGAGATCTATGTCCGGGCATTCCAAGTGGGCCACGACCAAGCACAAGAAGGCGGTCATCGACGCCAAGCGTGCCAAGTCGTGGGCCAAGCTGATCAAGAACATCGAGGTCGCGGCCAAGCTCGGCGGCCCCGACCTGCAGGGCAACCCGACCCTCTTCGACGCCGTCCTCAAGGCGAAGAAGACGTCGGTCCCGAAGGACAACATCGACCGCGCGATCAAGCGCGGCGCCGGCATCGGCGGCGAGGCGGTCGAGTACACGTCGATCATGTACGAGGGCTACGCCCCCGGCGGCATCGCGATGCTCATCGAGTGCCTCACCGACAACAAGAACCGCGCGGCCGCCGAGGTGCGCACGGCGATGACGCGCAACGGCGGCAACATGGCCGACCCCGGCAGCGTCGCGTACAACTTCGAGCGCAAGGGCGTCATCGTCGCCTCCTCGGAGGGCGTCAGCGAGGACGACGTCATGCTGGCCGCGCTCGAGGCCGGCGCGCAGGAGATCGAGCCGCACCCCGCCGGATTCGAGATCATCACCGAGGCGAGCGACATGGTCGCCGTCCGCACCGCGCTGCAGGAGGCGGGCATCGAGTACGAGTCGGCCGACGCCGAGTTCGTGCCGAACCTCAAGGTCGAGGTTGACGCGGAGACCGCGCGCAAGGTGTTCCGCCTCATCGACGCGCTCGAGGACAGCGACGACGTGCAGAACGTCTTCACGAACATGGACCTGACGCCCGAGGTGCAGGCCGAGCTCGAGGAAGACGACGAGTGACGACCGGATCCCGGTGAGCGAGGGCGGAGGCGCGAGCCTCCGCCCTCGCTCCGTCCGGGGCGGATGTCGGCGGTGACGGGGAGGATGGACGCATGGGGCGGGCAGACGGCACGGGCAGGCTCGTGTCGGCCGACGGGGCAGACGACAGCGGCACCGGGATCCTGCACGTCGACATGGACGCGTTCTACGCGGCGGTCGAGGTGCTCGACGACCCGACCCTGGCGGGCAAGCCGATCATCATCGGCGCTCCGGATGGCCGCTCGGTCGTCTCGAGCGCGTCGTACGAGGCGCGCCGCTACGGGGTGAGGTCCGCGATGCCCGTGAGCCAGGCCATCCGCCTGTGCCCGCACGCGCTCATCGTGCCACCCCATTTCGACCGCTACCGGGCCGTCTCGGCCCAGGTGATGGAGATCTTCCGCAGCTTCACGCCGCTCGTCGAGCAGCTCTCGATCGACGAGGCGTTCCTCGACGTGCGCGGCGCCCGCCGGCTCTGGGGGAGCCCGGGGCGCATCGCGCAGCTCATCCGCGCGCGCGTGAAGGACGAGGCGGGCATCACGTGCAGCGTCGGCGTCGCCGCGACCAAGCACGTCGCGAAGATGGCATCGACGATCTCGAAGCCCGACGGGATGCTCGTCGTCCCCGGGCACCGGACCCTCGAGTTCCTCGGGGCGCGGCCCGTGCGCGCGATGTGGGGTGTGGGGCCGAAGGCGGCCGAGGTGCTGGAAGGGCGCGGCATCCGGACGATCGCCGATCTGCGCGACACGCCGCTGCCCGTCCTCGCGCGCGCCCTGGGGCAGGCGTCCGCCCACAGGCTGCACGCGCTCGCGCGTGGCGAGGACGCACGAGAGGTCGAGACGACGCGCGTCGAGAAGAGCATCTCGCACGAGGAGACGTTCCACACCGACGTCTCCGACGTCGAGCTGCTCCGAGCCGAGCTGCTGCGCCTCGCCGATCGGGTGGCCGTGCGGCTGCGCCGCGGCGGCGTGGAGGCGGGCGGCGTCGCGATCAAGGTGCGCTTCGCCGACTTCGCGACGATCACGCGCTCCCAGGCGCTGGCCGAGCCGACCGCGCTCGGCCAGCGGATCGGCGAGGTCGCGCGCGAGCTGCTCGGGTCGGTCGAGCTGCGCCAGGCCGTGCGTCTCATCGGCGTCCGCGCCGAGCGCCTCCGCGAGGCGGGCTCGTCGGCCCTCGCCCTGTGGGATGAAGACGCCGACTGGAAGCGCGTGGAGGGCACGCTCGACGACGCCGTGAGCCGTTTCGGCGACGGCGCTGTGACGCGCGCGGCCTTCCTCGGGCGTGCGGAGCGGCATCCGGAGGTGCCCCGCACGCCGCGCCCGCCGGAGGATTCCGACTGACAGGCGCGGCTCGCCCCGGTAGCGTGGGGGACATGCCCAACATCGCCCTCGAAATCGGCAAGATCTCCGCGAACCTCGGCGTCACCGCCGCCTACGGCGAGCCCCAGGAGCTCGACGGCGAGCGCTTCGTCCCCGTCGCGGCGACGTGGACCGGCTTCGGCGGCGGCTCCGACGAGGCCGGCAACGGCGGAGGCGGAGGCGGCGGCTTCTCGGCGCCCGTGGGCGCGTACGTGCGACGCGACGGCGAGCTGCGATTCGAGTCGAACCTCATCGCGACGCTCGCGGTCGCGATCCCGCTCGTGTGGGTCACCGGCCGCGTGCTCGCCAAGCTCATCCGTGCCCTCAAGAAGTAGCGAGCGCGCCGAGGTCGCGATCTCGGAGGCGGCGCACCGCGTGCGCGCGCTCATCGACGCGAGGGCGGCGCGGAGGGTCGTCGTCGACGGCCGCAGCGGCGCCGGGAAGACGACGCTCGCGCGGCTCGTCGTGGAGGCGTGGCCGGGAGCGCAGCTCGTCTCGCTCGACGAGCTCTACCCCGGATGGGGCGGGCTGCGGGAGGGCGCGGCGCTCGCCTGCGCCCTCGTGCTGGCTCCGCACGCCGCCGGCTCCGTCGGACGGTACCGGCGCTTCGACTGGACTCTCGGCACGTTCGCGGGCGCCGAGGTCCGTGTCGATCCGGGTCGGCCGCTCGTCGTGGAGGGATGCGGCGCGCTCACACCCGCCTCCGCAGAGGTCGCGGATGCGAGCGTCTGGCTCGATGCCGAGGCCGCGCTGCGTCGCGAGCGCGCTCTCGCCCGCGACGGCGACGGCTTCGCGCCCTACTGGGACATGTGGGCTGCGCAGGAGGACGCGCACATCGCGAGCGAGGCGCCCGAGGCGCGCGCGGATCTCGCCCTCCTGACCCGCTGATCACGGGCACGCGCGTCCCGTTCGAATGTCGGTGGTGGGGTTGATGATGGGGGTGTGACGAGCAGGAAGCCGCGGTTTGTGGATCCGCTGTCG
>NZ_JBSQBP010000019.1:0-81274 GCF_053851835.1 Microbacterium sp. KNMS | reverse complement strand
GATACGACGATGGCCCGGTCTCGAGACCGGGCCATCGTCGTATCCGCGCTCAGTAGACGTCGCGCACGTACCGGCGGTCCGCCGTCAGCTCCTTCTTGAACTGCAGGGCGTCGTCCTCGCCCAGGCCGCCGTGCACCCGCGCGATCTCCAGCAGCGCGTGGTCGACGTCCTTGGCCATCCGCTCGGCGTCGCCGCAGACGAAGACGCTCGCGCCCTCCTGGAGCCAGCGCCACAGCTCGGCGCCGTGCTCGCGCATGCGGTCCTGCACGTAGATCTTCTGACGCTGATCGCGCGAGAACGCGGTGTCGAGCCGGGTGAGGAAGCCGTCCTCGTGCATGCCGACGAGCTCGTCGCGGTAGTAGAAGTCCGTCGCCTCGTGCTGCTCGCCGAAGAACAGCCAGTTGCGCCCCGTGTGCCCGTCGGCGCGTCGGTCGTGGAGGAAGCCCCGGAAGGGCGCGATGCCCGTGCCAGGGCCGATCATGATCATGGGAGCGGCGGGATCGGCCGGGGGCCGGAAGTGGGCCGAGCGCTGCAGGTAGATCGGCACGGCGCCCTCCTGCGCCCGGTCGGCGAGGAAGGTCGAGCACACGCCGCCGCGCGCGCGGTCGTCGTCCGTGCGGAAGCGGACCACCGACACCGTCAGCTCGACGCGGCCGTGCCCCTCCTTCGGGCTCGACGAGATCGAGTACTGTCGCGGCGCGAGCCGCCCGAGCACCTCGACCCACTCCTCGGGAGCGGCCGTCACGGGGAACTCCCGCAGCAGGTCGGCCGCGTGCATGCCCCACAGGTGCTGCTCGAGACGGTGCCGGCTGTCGCGGCGCAGGAGCGCGGCGAGCGTCGTGTCGCGATTGCGCTCGGACACGAAGGCGAGGAGGTCCGGCCCGATCCGGGTGATGTCGAACCGCGTGCGGAGCACGTGCTCGAAGAGCTGGTCCTGCCCGTCGACGTGCACCACGGCCGCCGGGTCGAGCCCGGCGGCGTCGAGCCAGTCGGCGACGACTTCGGGGGCGTTGTCGCACACCACGCCGAGCGCGTCGCCGGCCTCGTACGAGACGCCCGCCTCTGCGAGGTCGAACCCGATGCGCCGGACCTCCTTCTGCGAGCCGTCTCCGCTCAGCAGGACGTTGAGCGCGAGGGGCGCGCCGAGCGGGTTGCGTCGCGTGAACGGCGCCGCGGGAGCGGGTGCGGGCGCAGCGGGTGCCGCCGCCGGCGGCGGCGCCTCGGCTCCCGCGATCGCGGAGAGCGCCCGCTCGAGCCACTGCGCCGCGGGGAGATCGTCGAACGGCTCGCAGTCCACGCGCTCGACGAGCGCGACGGCGCCCAGCTCGCGCAGGCGCTGGTCGATGCTGCGCCCGTGCCCGCAGAAGTCGTCGTAGGTCGAGTCGCCCATCGCGAGCACGGCGTACGGCAGGCCGTCCAGCCGCGGCGCGTCCTCTCCGCGCAGCTCGTCCCAGAAGGCGGAGCCGTTGTCCGGCGGCCCCCCGGTGCCGAAGGTCGAGGTCACGACGAGGAGGCGCTCGACATCGGCCAGGTCCGCGGCGCGGAACGCGTCCATCCCGACGAGCCGCCCGCGCATGCCGCGCTCGGCGACGGCCGCGACGCACGCGTGCGCGAACTCCTCGGCGTTGCCCGTCTGCGACGCCCACAGCACGGTCACCTCGGGTCCCGTCGGCTCGGCGCGCGCGGCCGGGACGCGCGAGTAGACGCCCGCGAGCACCCCGTCGAACCATGCGCGCACGTCGTCGGAGAGCGGAGCCGTCGCGGGCAGCACCGGCACGAGTCCGGCCGGCGGCGGGGTCGAGGCCAGCCCCGAGAGGAAGCCGGCGAGGTAGACCTGCTCGGCGGGCGCTGGCTCGGGCGCCGCGACCGCGAAGGCCGGCAGGCCCGGCGCCGCGGTCGCCTCCGGCGCCGCGGGAGCGGCGGACGCGGCCGGCGCGATCCGGCGCACCGAGACCGCAGCGATCTTGAACTCGGGCTGGCGGGAGTCGGCGTCGACCGCGTCGCTCGTCACGGCGTTCACGGTGCGGTCCTCGCCGTGCTCGTCGTTCCAGTGGAACGGCGCGAACAGGCCGCCGGGGCGCACGCGGTCGGTGACGACCGCGGGCGCGACGAAGCGCCCGCGCCGCGACGCGACCTCGAGCTCGTCGCCGTCGCCGATCCCGAGCTCCTCGGCATCCGCGGGGTGGATCTCCACGAACGGGCCCGGATTCAGCCGGTTCAGCTTCGCGATCCGCCCGGTCTTCGTCATCGTGTGCCACTGGTGCTGGAGGCGTCCGGTGTTGAGCACGAAGGGGAACGCGTCGTCGGGCATCTCGGCGGGCGCGACATGCGGCCGCGGCAGGAACTGCGCGCGCCGCGACGGCGTCGGGAACGCCAGGCGCGGCGTGGTGCCGTCGGACGCCGTGTGCGGGCGCTGGCTCACGCCGTCGTTCAGGTAGCGGATCGGATGGCGGTCGGCGGCGTCCTCGGGAGGGCACGGCCACTGCACGGGCCCGCCGCGGAGCCGCGCGTAGTCGATACCGCGCACATCCCACCCCGTCTGCGGGTTCCAGAACCGCCGGATCTCGTCGAAGACCTCTTCCGCCGACGCGAACGCGAACCCCCGCTCGTACCCCATCGCGCGTGCGACGTCGCAGATCGTCTGCCAGTCGGGCCGGGCATCGCCCGGCGCGTCCGCGACCGCCTGGACGAGCGTCAGCGTCCGGTCGGAGTTCACCGTCACGCCCTCCGACTCGACCCACAGCGTCGCCGGCAGGAGGATGTCGGCGTACGCGGCGGTCGCGGTCTGCGCGAACACGTCCTGCACGATCACGAGCTCGGCGGTCTCGAGTGCGCGGATGACCGTGTCGCGGTTCGCGACGGATGCGACCGGATTCGTGCAGATGATCCACGCGGCCTTGATCCGGCCATCCGCCATGTCGCGGTACATGTCGATCGTGCCCGTGCCCGACTCCGCGCGGATCGCGCCCGCCTCGAGCCCCCAGATCCCCTCCGCGAACGCGCGGTCCTCTGCGCTGAAGACCGCACGCTGTCCGGGGAGACCCGGCCCCATGTAGCCCATCTCGCGCCCGCCCATGGCGTTCGGCTGGCCCGTGAGGGAGAACGGGCCGCTGCCGGGACGGCAGATCGCGCCCGTGGCGAGGTGGAGGTTGCAGATGGCGTTCGTGCTCCACGTGCCGTGCGTCGACTGGTTGAGCCCCATCGTCCAGAGCGTCATCCACTCGCCCGCCTCCGCGATCCAGCGGGCGGCCGTGCGGATGTCCTCCTCGGCGAGGCCCGTGATGCGCGCCACCGCGTCGGGCGGGTAGTCGGCCAGGAGGGGCGCCATCGCGTCCCACCCCTCGGTGTGCTCGGCGATGAACCGCTCGTCGATCGCGCCCTCCGCGACGAGCAGGTGCAGCAGGCCGTTGAGCAGGGCCAGGTCGGTCCCCGGCGCGATCTGGAGGAACAGGTCGGCCCGGTCGGCGGTGGCCGTGCGGCGCGGGTCGACGACGATGAGGCGCGCGCCCGCCTTCAGGCGGTCGGCCATCCGGAGGAAGAGGATCGGATGGCAGTCGGCCGTGTTCGACCCGATCACGAGGAAGAGGTCGGCGCGGTCGATGTCCTCGTACGAGCCGGGAGGGCCGTCCGCGCCGAGGGACTGCTTGTAGCCGGTCCCGGCGGAGGCCATGCACAGCCGCGAGTTCGACTCGATGTGGATCCCGCGGATCCACCCCTTGACGAGCTTGTTGGAGAGGTACTGCGCCTCCATCGACATCTGGCCCGAGACGTAGACCGCGACCGCGTCGGGCCCGTGCTCGTCGATGATCGCGCGCAGGCGTCGTCCCGCCTCCTCGATCGCGGTGTCCCGTGGCACGGGCACCGCGTCGGCGCCGCGCGAGGGCCGCAGCAGGGCCGTCGTCATGCGCCCGGGCGCCGCCATCAGCTCGGCGTGCGTGGCGCCCTTCGTGCAGAGACGGCCGCGGTTCGTCGGGTGCGCACGGTCGCCCGACACGGTCGCGACCGCCGCGCGGCCCGACGCGTCGGGTCGCGTCTCGACGACGATGCCGCAGCCCACGCCGCAGTAGGAGCAGACGGTGCGTGAGGGCATGCACCGATGATGCGGGAGGGAGGTTCCGCTCCCTTTCCCGCGCCGTTTCCCCGTCGTGACGTTCGCCGCACGGGCGGCGCAGGCCGATTGTGAGGCGCCGCGCGCGGCGCGCCTCAGGTCACTCCGACGCGGGCGCGCTCTCCGTCGAGGCGTCGTCGTCGGCGAGGTCCTCGAAGAGCCCTGCGGGCGGCGTGATCGCGATGCGCCCCGCGGCGATGTCGACCTCGGGGACGATGGCCGAGACGAACGGGACCATCACCTCGCGCTCGCCGGACTTCACGATGAGGAGATCCTGTGCGGGGAGGTGGTCGACGCGGGCCACGCGCCCGACCGAGACGCCGTCGCGGACGACGTCGAGGCCCACGAGCTGGTGGTCGTACCACGCGTCCGGCTCGGGCTGCTCGGCGTCGTCGTCCTGGTCGATCCAGAGGATGGCGCGGACGAGGCTCTCCGCCTCGTCGCGGTCGTCGACGCCCTCGAAGAACACGACGGGGGCGGAGTTCATCCAGCGGAACTCGCGGACCGTGACGGAGCGGCCGTGCCACTTCGACTGCTCGGGCACCTGGAGGGCGAACGAGGCTCCCGGGACGAATCGTCCGTCGGGGTCGTCGGTGTACAGCTCGAGCTTGAGGGCGCCCTTGAGGCCGTGGGCCTTGAGGATGCGCCCGACGCGCAGCTGGTTCTTCGCGGAGCCAGACCGGTCGGCCATCAGTCGTCCGCCACGTCGACGCGCACGCGCCGTCCGTCGGCGAGCGCCGAGATCACGGTGCGAAGAGCCTTGGCCGTGCGGCCGCCGCGCCCGATGACGCGCCCCCGGTCATCCGCGTGGACGTGCACTTCCAGCACATCCCCCCGCGGCGACGACGAGGCGACGATCCTCACGTCGTCCGGGTGATCCACGATCCCCTTGACGACGTGCTCGAGCGCGGCAGCCAGCACGACGACTACTCTGCCGACTCGGCGTCGGCCTCGGCGGCGGGAGCCTCGGCGGGCTCCTCCGCCTTCTTCGGCGCCTGCGGCTTGACGACCGACTTCTTCGACGAGTCGGGCGCGTACGCGGCCTTCTCCTCGGCGGTCTTCAGCGTGCTCTTGGCGTCCTTGTCGCCCTTGAACGTGCCCCAGTCGCCCGTGATCTTGAGGATGGCGCGGACCTGCTCGGTGGGCTGAGCGCCCACGGAGAGCCAGTACTGCGCACGCTCCGAGTCGACCTCGATGAACGAGGGCTCCTCGGTCGGGTGGTACTTGCCGATCTCCTCGATCACGCGACCATCGCGCTTGGTGCGCGAGTCGGCGACGACGATGCGGTAGTAGGGCGCACGGATCTTGCCCAGGCGCTTGAGACGGATCTTGACAGCCACGATTCTCCTGTGTGGTGAAGAGGGATCGAACGTCGCCCTGCGCGTGGGGTGCACGCCGGCGGAAGCTCTGAGGGTGGTCCGGCTGCTGGATAGAGGGTCGAGCAGCTGGTCCGACCCTCCATTCTGCCAGATGACGCACC
Organism: Microbacterium sp. KNMS; assembly: GCF_053851835.1. Classification (NCBI taxonomy): domain Bacteria; kingdom Bacillati; phylum Actinomycetota; class Actinomycetes; order Micrococcales; family Microbacteriaceae; genus Microbacterium; species Microbacterium sp. KNMS. The sequence goes on along the minus strand of NZ_JBSQBP010000019.1, from coordinate 75,686 downwards.
GAGGCGCGAACCATCCGCCACGCGAGTCGTCTGTGCGAGGCTGAGCGCATGACGCTGCGCTTCGCCCGCTCCGCCCGCTCGTCCGTGGGCGTCGAGTGGGAGCTCATGCTCGCCGATCGCGACAGCGGCGAGCTCGTCGGGCGCGGGCCCGAGATCGTCGACGCGCTCGCCGCGGCGACCGAGCGCGAGCGCTTCACGGTCACCGGCGAGCTCCTGACGAACACGGTCGAGGTGACCAGCGGCGTGGGCACGACGGTCGCCGAGGCCCTCGACGACATCTCCGCCGCCGTCGACGTCGTCCGCGCCCACGCCGACCCGCTCGGCGTGGCGCTGCTGTCGGCGGGGAGCCATCCGTTCGCGCAGTGGTACGACCAGGCCGTCACCGACAAGACGCGATATCACTCCCTCATCGAGCGCACGCAGTGGTGGGGGCGCAACATGATGATCTGGGGCGTGCACGTGCACGTCGGCGTGGAGGACGTCGCCAAGGTCATGCCGATCGTCGGCGCGCTCACGACGTTCCTCCCGCATTTCCAGGCCCTCTCCGCGTCGAGCCCGTTCTGGGCGGGCGAGCGCACGGGGTACGCCTCGAACCGGGCCCTCGTCTTCCAGCAGCTGCCGACCGCGGGGCTCCCCTGGCAGCTGGACGCGTGGTCGGACTTCGAGGGGTACGTCGACGACATGACGCGAGCGGGGGTCATGGCCGACGAGACCGAGGTCCGCTGGGACATCCGCCCGGCGCCGCGCTGGGGCACGGTCGAGGTGAGGGTGTGCGACGGGATGTCGACGGCCGCCGAGCTCGCCGCGGTCGCCGCCTTCACCCAGACGCTCGTGGAGGCCTTCTCGCGCGCACTCGACTCCGGGCGGACCCCTCTCGTCCTGCAGCCCTGGTACGTGCGCGAGAACAAGTGGCGGGCCGCGCGGTACGGACTCGACGCCGATGTCGTCGTGGATCGGTCGGGCGCGCAGCGGCCGGTGCGGGACCATCTCGCGGAGGCGCTCGATGATCTGCTCCCCATCGCGGAGCAGCTCGGATGCGCGGCCGAGCTCGCGGGCATCGGCGACATGCTCGAGGGCGGAGCGAGCTACGCACGGCAGGCCGCGGTCGCCGAGGCGACGGGCGGAGACCTGCGCGCCGTCGTCGCGCACCTCATGGCGGAGTTCGCACAGGGGCGCGCTCTCCCTCCCACCCCGCGGGGGTGATGCACGGGCGGCGGGTGCATTAGGGTAGCCTAAGCTCAGTACCCGACGCCGAGGCTCCGGCCTCACGATGAAAGGCACCCCTGTGCGTTCCACACGTGCTGTCGCGCTCGCCGCGACCCTCACCGCCGCCGCCGCCCTGACGGCCTGCGCCTCCTCCTCCGCGACCACTGACCCCGACGCGGACGCGGGTTCGCCGGCCGAGGGCTCCTTCCCGGTCGAGATCGAGCACGCGCTCGGCGCGACGACGATCGAGAGCGCGCCCGAGCGCGTCGCCGCGATCGGATGGGGCAACCACGACGCGGCCCTCGCCCTCGGTGTGGCCCCCGTGGGCGCCGACGACCAGACCTGGTCGTTCGACCAGAGCGACGGGCTCGGCCTCTACGAGTGGTCGCTCGACGCGTACGAGGAGCTCGGCGCCGAGGAGCCGGTGATCTTCGACACGTCCGCCGGCATCGACTTCGAGGCGATCGCCGACACCGCGCCCGACGTGATCCTGGCCGCTCACTCCGGGATCACCGAGGACGACTACGCGACGCTCAGCGAGATCGCGCCGGTCGTCGCGTACCCGGACGTGCCCTGGTACACGCCGTGGCGCGAGACGATCCGCCTCGACGGCGCGGCCCTCGGGCTCGCCGACGAGGCCGAGGCCCTCATCGCCGACATCGACGAGCAGATCGCCGAGGCGACCGCGGACGCGGGCTTCGAGGGCAAGACGGCCGCATTCCTGTCCCTCAGCGCGGCCGACCTCTCCACCGGCTCCGTGTACGCCGCGGGCGACACGCGCGCCGCGTTCCTCGGCGACCTCGGCTTCGACACGCCGACCATCGTCGAGGAGGCCGGAGCCGACGGGTCGTTCTACGCCGACTTCAGCGCCGAGAACGTCGACCGGCTCTCCGACGTCGACGTGATCGTCGCGTACGGCGGCGACGACCTCCTCCCGGCCCTCCAGGCCGACCCGCTGTGGAGCACGATCCCTGCGGTCCAGAACGGCGCGGTCGTCGCCGTCGGCATGGGCGATGCCCTCTCCAGCGCGGTCTCGCCGACCGCCCTGTCCATCCCGTGGATGCTCGACGAGTACGTCGGGCTGCTGAGCGACGCGGCGGCGAAGGCCGAGTGACACTCGCGGAGCACCGCACCGCCTCCGTCTCGAAGCCGGAGGCGGTGCGGCGCGTCGCCCTCGTCATCGGCGGCGTCCTCGCGATCGCCGTCGCCGCCGTCTTCTCGCTCGCGTTCGGCTCGCGGACGGTCGCCCTTCCGGAGATCCTCGAGGGCCTCGCGGCCTGGACGCGGGGGGAGGTCGCGCAGCAGCTCGGCGCGATCGCCGTGCAGGAGCGCATCCCCCGGACCGTGCTCGCGCTCGTCGCGGGAGCCGCTCTCGCGCTCTCCGGCGCGCTCATGCAGGCGGTCACGCGCAATCCCATCGCGGATCCGGGCATCCTCGGCGTCAACACCGGCGCCTCGCTGTTCGTGGTGTGCGGCATCGCCTTCCTCGGCATCTCGTCGACGTGGGCGTACCTCGGCCTCGCCCTCGCGGGTGCGAGCCTGGCCGCGGCGTTCGTCTACGTGATCGGCTCGATCGGGCCCGGCGGAGCGACGCCCATCAAGCTCGCGCTCGCCGGCGCGGCGACGACCGCCGCGCTGTCCTCGCTCGTGAGCGCCGTGCTGCTGCCGCGCGCGCAGGCGATGAACGAGTTCCGCTTCTGGCAGGTCGGCGGCGTGGGCGGCGCGAGCTGGGACACGATGGCCGTGATCGTGCCGCTGCTGGCCGCGGCCGCGCTCGTCGCCCTCCTCGCCTCGCCCGCACTCAACGCGCTCGCCCTCGGCGACGACGTGGCGGTCGGGCTCGGCGTCCGCGTCGGGCGCACCCGGGCCATCGCCGCCGCGGCCGGCGTCGTCCTGTGCGCGGGCGTCACGGCCATCGCAGGGCCCATCGCCTTCGTGGGCCTCATGGTGCCGCACGTCGTGCGTCTCCTGTCGGGCCCCGACCAGCGGTGGCTTCTCCCCCTCTCCGCCGTCGGCGGCGCCGTCCTCCTCACCCTCGCCGACACGATCGGCCGCGTGATCGGCTCGCCGGGCGAGGTCGAGGCCGGCATCGTCACCGCCTTCCTCGGCGCCCCCGTCCTCGTCCTCATCGCGCGGCGCACGCGCATGAAGGCCCTCTGACCGAAAGCCCGCCATGACCGTCCTCGCTCCCGCGCCCGCGACGCCCGACGTCGTCGAGCCGCTGCGCGCCGGCCGCCGGCGCCGCTCACGGCGCCGCGCGATCGCCCTCGCCGTGCTCGCGGTGCTGCTCGTCGCCCTGTTCGGCGCGATGCTCATGCTCGGCCGCACGATCTACCCCGTGGGCGACGTCCTCGCCGTGATCCTCGGCGCGGATGTCCCCGGCGCGTCGTTCACGGTCGGCACGCTGCGCGTCCCGCGGGCCATCGCCGGGGCGCTCGCGGGGCTCGCGTTCGGCCTGGCCGGCTCGACCTTCCAGACCATGCTGCGCAATCCGCTCGCGAGCCCCGACGTGATCGGCATCACGTCGGGAGCGAGCGCCGCAGCGGTGGTCGCCCTCGTCGTCCTGCACTGGTCGGCCGGCGCGACGATGCTCCTCTCGCTCGTCGTGGGAGTCGGCACAGCCGCCGTCATCTACGCGACGGCCAGGGGCGGGGAGTCGACCGGCGGCCGGCTGATCCTCATCGGGATCGGCATCGGCGCGATGCTCGACTCGGTCGTGGCGTTCGTCATCTCGCGCGCGGCGGAATGGGATGTCCCGGTCGCGATGCGCTGGCTCACCGGCAGTCTCAACGGCGTCAAGATGGACGACGTCGTGCCGCTCGCCGTCGCGGTCGCGATCCTCCTGCCCCTCGTGCTGCTCCTCTCGCGGGACCTGCGCGCGCTCGAGCTCGGCGACGCCTCGGCCACCGCGCTCGGCGTGCGCGTCGACCGCGCGCGCATCCTGCTCGTGCTCGCCGCCGTCGCGCTCGCGTGCTTCGCCACCGCCACCACGGGGCCCATCGCGTTCGTCGCGTTCCTGGCCGGGCCGATCGCCGCGCGCATCGTCGGCCCCGGCGCCTCACTCGCCGTGCCGGCGGCCGTCGTGGGCGGCTGCCTCGTCCTCGGCGCCGACCTCCTCGGCCAGTTCGCGTTCGACACGAAGTTCCCCGTCGGCGTGATCACCGGCATCCTCGGCGCCCCCTATCTGCTCTTCCTCCTCGTCCGCACGAGCCGCCTCGGAGGTTCCTCATGACGGTGCAGCACACCCTCGAAGCACAGTCCCTCGTCGCCGGCTACGGCGGCCGCACGATCGTCGACGGCGTCGACCTCGTCGTCCCCGCCGGGCGCATCAGCGTCATCGTGGGCGCCAACGCGTGCGGCAAGTCGACGCTGCTCAAGACCATCTCCCGGCTGATCCCCGCGCGCAGCGGCGGCGTCGTCCTCGACGGGCGCCGCATCGACGAGGTCCCCACCAAGCAGCTCGCGCGCACGCTGGGGCTCCTGCCCCAGCAGCCGATCGCGCCCGAGGGCATCGCCGTCGCCGACCTCGTCGGACGCGGCCGCCATCCGCACCAGAAGCTCTTCCGCTCGTGGACCGCCGAGGACGAGCGCGCGGTCGCCGAGGCGCTCGAGGCGACCGGCATCGCCGATCTCGCCGACCGGTCGGTCGACGAGCTGTCGGGCGGCCAGCGCCAGCGCGTGTGGATCGCCATGGCCCTCGCACAGCAGACGGGCATCCTCCTCCTCGACGAGCCCACGACCTTCCTCGACGTCACGCACCAGATCGAGGTGCTCGATCTGCTCACCGACCTCAACCGGCGCCGCGGGACGACCATCGTCATGGTGCTCCACGACATCAACCTCGCGGCCCGGTACGCCGACCACCTCTTCGCGCTCCGCGCCGGACGGCTCATCGCCTCAGGCGCACCCGGCGACGTCGTCACGAGCGAGCTCATCTCCGACGTGTTCGACCTCGACGCGCTCGTCATCACCGACCCGGTCTCGGGCACGCCCCTCGTGCTCCCCCGCGGCCGCCACCACGTGCTCCCCGCCGCGCTCACGGCCGAGCACTCCACCCCGACAGGAGTCTGACGTGTCCGACATGGAGTTCTTCCGCGTGTCCGTCGCGCGCATCGCCGACCTCACCCCCAGCTTCCGGCGCTTCACGTTCACGGGCGAGCAGCTGCACCGCTACGGCGACCCCGGCTTCGACCAGCGCATCAAGGTCGTCTTCCCGAGCGCGACGGCGTCGATCGACGACATGCCGACGGGCGAGGACTGGTACACGACCTGGCGAGAGCTCCCGGTCGATCGCCGTCCTCCGTTCCGGACCTACACGACGCGCGCCGTGCGCGGCGACCTCCGCGAGGTCGACGTCGACATGGTCGCGCACGACGTCTCGGGCCCTGCCTCGGCGTGGATCCAGAGCGCGCAGGTGGGCGACGAGCTGCTCATCCTCGCGCCGACGGTCGAGCGCGAGGGCGTGAGCCTCGGCGTCGACTTCGTGCCGCCGGCCGAGGTCGAGCACGTCCTGCTCGCGGGAGACGAGACGGCCGCGCCCGCGATCGCGGTGATCCTCGAGCAGCTCCCCCGCACCGCGCGGGGCACGGTCGTCCTCGAGGTGCCGGACGATCGCGACGCCGCCTACCTGCCCGACCACCCCGGGTTCGCGGTGCACGTGACAGGGCGCGGCTCCCGGCAGCGCAACGAGCACCTCGTGCAGACGGTGCGGGATGTCGCGCCCGCGCTGTGCGCGCCGGGCCGCGGCTCCGAGGTGGAGGAGATCGACGTCGACAGCGAGATCCTGTGGGACGTGCCGACGAGGAGGAAGGGCGCGACGGCGCTCCGGAGCGCTCCGCTCTACGCGTGGCTCGCGGGCGAGTCGGCCGGCATCAAGACGCTGCGGCGTCACCTCGTGAGCGAGCACGGCGTCGACCGCCGCGCCGTGGCGTTCATGGGCTACTGGCGTCTCGGCCGATCCGAGATCTGACCGGGGGCGCCCTCAGCTCGCGTCGAGGAGGCGGTTCGCGAGGGCCTCGTCGAGCACGACGTCGGTGGCCAGCCCCGCGCCGAGCGCGGCGCGCAGGCTCGCGAGCTTGTGCGCGCCGGCGACCACGCACACGCGACGCGGCACGCGGCGCAGGCGGTCGAGGGTCGGGCCCGTCGCGCGCGCGTTGAGCCGCACGTCGCGCCAGTTGCCGTCCGCCCGGAAGAACACCGTCGCGACGTCGCCGATGACGCGGTCCTCCGAGAGGCTCCGGTAGTCGTCCCGGTCGAGGTAGCCCCCGACGTAGACCCGGCTGGGGACCTCGGCGGACGGCGAGCCCAGGCTGAAGAGCGCGAGATCCATGCGCGCCTGCAGGTCGAGCACCCGCCGGGTGCTCCGCTCGCGCCACATCGCCTCACGCGTGGCCGGGTCGTCGAAGAACGCGGGCACCGGGAACTGCTGCACCTTCGCGCCGAACGCATGCCCGAACCGCTGCAGGATCTCGCTCGAGTACTCGACGCCGGTCGTCTGCGTGTTGCCCGCGCCGTTGAGCTGGACGACGGTCGTGTTGTGGGTCTCCTTCTGGGGGAGGTTGCGGCTCACGGCGCTCAGCGTCGATCCCCATGCGACGCCCACGATCATGTTCGAGTCGACGAACTGCGCCGTCAGACGCGCGGCCGTCATCGCGACGCGCTCGAGGCGATCGACCTCGCTCACGTTCGCGGGCACGGGCACGACGTGCGCGGCCACCCGGAACCGCTCGCTCACCCGCTGCTCGAGCATGCCCCCGCGCTCGAGCGGCGAGTTGATCCGGATGTCCACGAGCCCGATGTCCCGCGCGTGGCTCAGCAGGCGCGAGACCGACGAGCGGGACGTGCCGAGCTCGCGCGCGATCGCCTCCATCGTGCGGTCCTGCATGTAGTAGAGCTGCGCGGCCTTGAGCGCCTGCACGAGCTTCGCATCCCGGGCTCCCGGCCTCTCCGCGTCCATTCCGCCACCTCTCCGCCGCGCCCCCGCTGCACATATGTGCAGTCGAGTTGTGCACTTGTGTCCTCGGGTCCGAGGCTATACCCGAACCGACACAGAAGAGAGGTCGACGATGATCGATTCCCGTCCTTCCGCCGAGCGCCCGTCCGTCGCGGCCGTCCGCGAGACCGGCCGCACGACGGTCCTCATCATCGGCGGCGGCATCAACGGCATCTCGACCTTCCGCGACCTCGCCCTGCAGGGCGTCGATGTCGTGCTCGTCGAGCGGGGCGACTTCGCCTCGGGAGCCTCCTCGGCGTCGAGCCACATGATCCACGGCGGCATCCGCTACCTCGAGAACGGCGAGTTCCGCCTCGTCCAGGAATCGGTCCAGGAGCGCAACGGACTCCTCAAGATCGCCCCGCACTACGTCAAGCCGCTCGAGACGACGATCCCGATCTACTCGACCTTCTCGGGCATCCTCTCGGCGCCCATGCGCTTCCTCACGCACCGATCGGGCAAGCCGCAGGAGCGCGGGGCCGCGCTCATCAAGATCGGCCTGACCATCTACGACACCTTCTCGCGCGACGGCGGCATGGTGCCGCGGCACCGCTTCCTCGGCCGCCGCAGGTCGCTCGAGGAGCTTCCCGCCCTCGACCCCAGGATCAAGTACACGGCGACGTACTTCGACGCGTCGATGCACGACCCCGAGCGCCTCGCGCTCGACGTCCTGCTCGACGGCATCGCGGCGCACCCGGGGGCGCAGGCGCTCAACTACGTCGAGGCCGTCGGCCGCACCGACGACGGCGTGATCGTGCGCGACCGGGAGACCGGCGAGACGTTCCCCATCGCGGCGGACGTCGTCGTGAACGCGTCGGGCCCGTGGACCGACCTCACGAACGAGGCGCTCGGCACCGAGACGCGCTTCATGGGCGGCACGAAGGGCTCGCACATCGTCCTCGATCACCCCGAGCTGCTCGCGGCGACCAAGGGGCGCGAGATCTTCTTCGAGCACTCGGACGGGCGCATCGTGCTCATCTACCCGCTCAAGGGCCGGGTGCTCGTGGGGACGACCGACATCGACGCCGACCCGAGCACGCCGGCGGTGTGCACCGAGGAGGAGGTCGACTACTTCTTCGACCTCATCCACCACGTCTTCCCCCAGATCGCCGTCGACCGCGGCCAGATCGTCTACCGCTTCGCGGGCATCCGCCCGCTCCCCCGCCACGAGGACACCGCACCCGGCTTCGTCTCGCGCGACTACCGGGTCGAGATCGACCGCTCGGGGCGCGTCCCGCTCCTCAGCCTCGTGGGCGGCAAGTGGACGACCTTCCGCGCGCTCGGCGAGTCGCTGTCGAACACGGTCCTCGACCTCCTCGGCCGCACCCGCACCGTCAAGACGGCCGGTCGCCCGATCGGCGGCGGCCGCGACTTCCCGCGCACGCCGGCCGACCGCCGGGCGTGGACCTCCGCGCACCTCGCCGGAGCGGGCGAGCGCGCCGACGCCCTTCTCACGCGGTACGGCACGCGCGCCGCGGCCGTCTGGGACTTCATCGCCCAGGGCGACGACGCGCCGCTCGCGCGCGGCGACCTCTCCACGCGCGAACTGGCGTGGATGGTGCAGGACGAGCACGTCGTCCACCTCGCCGACGTCGTGCTGCGCCGCACGAGCATCGCCTTCACGGGAGGCGCGGACGCGGACATCCTCGACGAGCTGGCCGACGCGCTCGCGCCGCTGCTCGGCTGGGACGCCGCTCGGCGCGATGATGAGGTCGAGCAGGCCCGCACGATCCTCAACGACTTCCACGGACTCACGATCCCCGACCGCACGCGTCACTGACGCACGGTCGCAGGGGCCTCCCTCCTCGGGGCCCCGACCGGAGACATCTCCGCTCACTCCCGTGCAACGGCAGAGGGGCCGCCGCACTCACGAAAGGTCGAAGAAGACATGAACGAAGTGAACCTCGGGCTCTACTTCCTGTCCGAGATGGTCGGAACGGGGATGCTGATCCTGCTCGGATGCGGCGTCGTCGCGAACGTCGTGCTCGCGAAGAACAAGGGCTTCGGCGGCGGCTTCCTGATGGTGAACTGGGGATGGGGCCTCGCGGTCTTCGCGGGCGTGCTCGCCTCCGCGTACTCCGGCGCGATCCTCAACCCCGCCGTCGGCATCGGCCTGCTCCTCGCGGGCAAGATCACCTTCACGATGTTCCTCGTGGCCACGGCCGCCGAGCTCGTCGGCGCGATCATCGGCGCTGTCCTGTGCTGGGCGGCCTACCGCCAGCACTTCGACGTCGAGGAGGACCCCGCGAACAAGCTGGGCGTGTTCTCGACGGGCCCGGCCATCCGCTCCTACGGCCACAACCTCATCACCGAGATCATCGGCACGTTCGTGCTCGTGTTCATCATCTTCGCGTTCGCCGACTACGGCGACATCGAGGTGGGCGTGCCCGGCGGCCTCGGCCCGCTCACGGCCCTGCCGGTCGCGCTGCTCGTCGTCAGCATCGGCGCCTCGCTCGGCGGCCCCACGGGCTACGCGATCAACCCGGCCCGCGACCTCGGCCCGCGCATCGCGCACGCCATCCTGCCCATCAAGGGCAAGGGCTCGAGCGACTGGGGCTACTCGTGGGTCCCCGTCGTGGGCCCGCTCATCGGCGGCGCGATCGCCGCCCTCGCCGCACCCGCGCTCCTCGGCCTCGCCGCCTGAGCACCCGCCATCCGCATCCGCGTTCAAAGGAGAATCACCATGGCCGACTACATCATCGCGATCGACCAGGGCACGACGTCGAGCCGCGCGATCATCTTCGACAAGAAGGGCAGCATCGTCGCGACCGGTCAGAAGGAGCACGAGCAGATCCTGCCGAAGGCCGGCTGGGTCGAGCACGACCCGATCGAGATCTGGCGCAACGTGCAGGAGGTCATCGGCCTCGCGCTGAGCCGCGCAGACCTCACCCGCCACGACATCGCGGCGGTGGGCATCACGAACCAGCGCGAGACGGCCGTCGTGTGGGACCGCACGACCGGCAAGCCGGTCTACAACGCGATCGTCTGGCAGGACACGCGCACGCAGGACATCGTCGACCGCCTGGCGGCCGACGGGGGCGGCGACCGGTTCAAGCAGGTGGTCGGCCTCCCGCTCGCCACCTACTTCTCCGGCACGAAGATCACGTGGATCCTCGAGAACGTCGAGGGCGCGCGCGAGAAGGCCGAGGCGGGCGACCTCGCGTTCGGCACGACCGACTCGTGGGTGCTCTGGAACCTCACCGGCGGGACGGACGGCGGCGTCCACGTCACCGACGTGACGAACGCGTCGCGCACGATGTTCATGGACCTCGAGACGCTCGAGTGGCGCGACGACATCCTCGAGGCGTTCGGCGTGCCGCGCTCGATGATGCCCGAGATCCGCTCGTCCTCCGAGGTCTACGGCGCGGCCGAGAGCTCGTCGCTCCTGCGCGAGACCCCCATCGCCGGCATCCTGGGCGACCAGCAGGCCGCGACGTTCGGCCAGGCCGCCTTCCAGAAGGGCGAGAGCAAGAACACCTACGGCACGGGCTGCTTCCTCATCTTCAACACGGGCGAGGACATCGTCCACTCGAAGAACGGGCTCCTCACGACCGTCGGCTACAAGCTCGGCGACGGGCCGACGCACTACGCCCTGGAGGGCTCGATCGCGGTCACGGGCTCGCTCATCCAGTGGCTGCGGGATCAGCTCGGGATCATCCAGACGGCGCCCGAGGTCGAGGAGCTCGCGCGCCAGGTCGAGGACAACGGCGGCGTGTACATCGTCCCCGCGTTCTCGGGCCTGTTCGCTCCGTACTGGCGGCCGGATGCGCGCGGTGCGATCGTGGGCCTGACCCGCTACGCGAACCGGAACCACATCGCGCGCGCCGCCCTCGAGGCCGTGGCGTACCAGACGCGCGACGTGCTCGACGCCGTGAACGCCGACGCGGGCGTGGACCTCACCGAGCTCAAGGTCGACGGCGGCATGGTCGCCAACGACGCGCTCATGCAGTTCCAGGCCGATGTCCTCGGCGTGCCAGTCGTCCGCCCCGTCGTCGCCGAGACGACGGCGCTCGGCGCTGCCTACGCCGCAGGCCTCGCCGTGGGCTTCTGGAACGGCCTCGACGACCTGTCCGCGAACTGGCAGGAGGACAAGCGCTGGGAGCCGACGATGGACGAGGGCGAGCGCGACCGCCTGCTTCGGCAGTGGCGCAAGGCCGTCACGAAGTCGATGGACTGGGTCGACGACGACGTCGCGTGACCTGTGCGCACGGCGGGCCCGGAGGAGCGATCCTCCGGGCCCGCCGTCGTGTCAGGGCAGCAGGCTCTCGCCCAGGGGCGACGGGTTGACGGCGACCTCCCATCGGAAGCCGTCGGGGTCGGCGAAGTAGCCGGAGTAGCCGCCCCACGCGCGCTGCTGCGCCGCGAAGACGGCCGTCGCGCCGGCCGTCCGCGCCTGCGCGAGCACGGCGTCGACCTGCGCGGGCTCGGCGACGTTGTGCGCGAGCGTGACCGGCGGCGTGCCTCCGCGGGTGACCGCGCCGATCTCCTCCTCGGCGTGAGCGCGATCCCAGAGGGAGAGGAGGAGCCGCTCCCCCACGCGGATCATGAGCACCTCCCCGGGCGCCTCGAACTCCGCGCGCCATCCGAGTCCGTCGATGTAGAACCGCCGCGAGGCCGCGACGTCGTCGACCACGAGCGTGATGAGGCTGATCCGCTGGTCCATGGCGCCAGTCTCACACGATGAGCGGCAGGAGCGCACGCGCCGCCGCGCGCGGGGCGCGGGCGTCCCACGCGACGTGCTCGGCGCGCACCGGACCGTCGCTCACGGGCACCGCCGCGATCGCCCGGTCGTCCACCGGGACGACCCCCGGCGGCAGGAGCGTGACCGCGAGGCCCGCGGCGGCGAGGCCGCGCAGATGATCGGCCGTGCCCGCCTCGAACGCGACGTCGCGCGCGATGCCGGCCGACGCGAACGCATGATCGGACTGCTCCCGCCCTGAGGTGCCGGAGGGGAAGTCGGCGAAGACCGCGTCCGCGAGGTCGGCGAGCGAGAGGATCGCGCGGGACGCGAGCGGATGGCCGCCCGGCAGCACCGCGACCAGGGCCTCCCGTGCGAGCACCCGCGAGGCGACGCCCTCGGGCACGAGGCCGTCCCGCAGGCCGAGGAGGGCGACATCGAGCGCGCCCGCGCGCACGGCGGGCACCATCTCGTCGCTGTTGCCCATCCGCAGCTCGACGCGCACGTGCGGATGCTCCGCGCGGAAGCGCCCGAGCACCGCCGGGACGTCGACGGCCGTGACCGTCGGGATGACGCCCATGCGCAGGGTCCCGCGCACCTCTCCGGCGGCCGACGCGGCCTCCTCCCTGGCGCGGTCGGCTGCCAGGAGCGCCTCGCGCGCGTGCGCCGCGAACGCCTCGCCCGCCTCCGTCACGCGCACCGCCCTGCTCGTCCGCGCGAACAGGCGCGTCCCGATCTCGCGCTCGAGCGCAGCGATCTGGTGACTGAGGGCCGACTGCGTCACGTGGCAGCGCGCCGCGGCGCGCGTGAACCCGCCCTCCTCGATCACGGCGACGACGTAGCGCATCTGCTGGAGCTCCATCCATTCATGATCCCGCTTCATCATTCAGATGAGAAGGATGCGTTGGAATCATCGCCAGCGCGCGGCGAGGCTGGAGCCATGAGCGCTCCCGTCACCGTCCTCCTCACCGCCCTCGCGCCGATCGCGTGGGGCACGACCTACATCGTGACGAGCGAGCTCCTGCCGCCAGGGCATCCCCTCTTCGCGGCGCTCCTGCGCGCGCTGCCCGCGGGGCTCCTCGCGCTCGCGATCGGCCGCGCGCTGCCCCGCGGCGTCTGGTGGGCTCGCGCCGCGCTCCTGGGCGCGCTGAACATCGGCGCGTTCTTCCCGCTGCTCTTCCTCGCGGCCGAGCGCCTTCCCGGCGGCGTCGCCGCGGCCGTCGGCGGCGCGCAGCCGGTCATCGTCGTGCTCCTGTCGGCCGTGGTGCTGCGCACCCCGGTGCGCCAGCGGCCGCTCGCGATCGGCGCGGCCGGCGCGGTCGGCGTGGCGCTCGTCGTCCTCGGGCCGAGCGCCGCTCTCGATCCGATCGGCGTCGCCGCGGCGATCGGCGGGACCGCCTCGATGGCGCTCGGGCTCGTCCTCACGAAGCGCTGGGGGCGCCCCGAGGGCGTGGGCGCGATCTCCTACGCCGGCTGGCAGCTGACGGCGGGCGGTCTCGTCCTGCTGCCGGCCGTGCTCGCCGTCGAGGGCGTCCCCGCGCGCATCGACGGCGCTGCGGTCGCCGGGTACGTCTGGCTCGCGACGGCGGGCGGCATCGTCGCGTACACCCTGTGGTTCCGGGGCATCCAGCGGCTGCCGGCATTCGCCGCGGGGCTGCTCGGCCTGCTCTCGCCCGTGGTCGCGACGCTCATCGGCGTCGCCGTGCTCGGCGAGACCTTCACGCCCGTGCAGGCGGCGGGGATCGCGCTCGCTCTCGGCGCGCTCATCATCGGCCAGGTGCCCGCGCGGCACGCCCAGGTCGTGGGCGGGGCCTGACTCAGCCCTTGCCGAAGAGCTTCTGGATCTCGGCGAGATCGGCCTCGCTCGGCGCCGGCGCGCCCGCGCCGAGACCGAAGCCCGAGCCGCTGGGCGCGGGCGCCGCCGGCAGAGCGGCGTTCTCGGCGGCGCGCTTGGCCGGGTTGCCCGAGCGCGACCCCTGGCCCTTCTTGCCCTTCTTGCCGCGCTTGGCGGAGGCACCCGGCCGGCCCATGCCGGGCATCGCGCCCATGCCGGGGATGCTCGGGGTGCCGCCGCGGGCGACGGTCTTCATCATCTTCGCCGCCTGCTCGAAGCGGTTCACGAGCTGGTTGACGTCGGTGACCGTCACGCCGGAGCCCTTCGCGATGCGCAGGCGGCGGGAGCCGTTGAGGATCTTCGTGTTCGCGCGCTCCGCGGGCGTCATCGAGCGGATGATCGCCTCGGTGCGGTCGATCTCGCGCTCGTCGAAGTCCTCGAGCTGCTGCTTCATCTGGCCCATGCCCGGGAGCATCCCGAGCATCTTCTTCATCGACCCCATCTTCTTCAGCTGCTGCATCTGCTGCAGGAAGTCGTCGAGGGTGAACTGGTCGGTCGCGAACTTCTCGGCGACCTTCCGCGCCTCCTCCTCGTCGAACGCCTGCTGGGCCTGCTCGATGAGGGTGAGGATGTCGCCGAGGTCGAGGATGCGGCTCGCCATGCGGTCGGGGTGGAAGTCCTCGAGGTCGTCGAGGCCCTCGCCGGTCGACGCGAAGATGATCGGGCGCCCGGTCACGGACGCGACCGAGAGCGCCGCGCCGCCTCGCGCGTCGCCGTCGAGCTTCGACAGCACGACGCCGGTGAAGTCCACACCGTCCTGGAAGGCCTTCGCGGTGTTGACCGCGTCCTGTCCGATCATCGCGTCGATGACGAAGAGCACCTCGTCGGGCTGCGTCGCGCGGCGGATGTCGGAGGCCTGCTTCATGAGCTCGGCGTCGACGCCGAGACGGCCGGCGGTGTCGATGATCACGACGTCGTGCAGCTGGCGGCGCGCGTGCTCGACGCCGTCGCGCGCGACCCGCACGGGGTCGCCGACGCCGTTGCCGGGCTCGGGCGCGTAGATCGCGGCCCCCGCGCGCTCGGCGACGACCTGGAGCTGGTTCACGGCGTTGGGGCGCTGCAGGTCGGCGGCGATGAGGAGCGGCGTGTGGCCGTCCTTCTCGAGACGCTTGGCGAGCTTGCCGGCGAAGGTCGTCTTGCCCGAGCCCTGCAGGCCCGCGAGCATGATGACCGTCGGCGGGTTCTTCGCGAACGCCAGACGGCGCTGCTCGCCGCCGAGGATGCCCACGAGCTCCTCGTTGACGATCTGCACGACCTGCTGCGCGGGGTTGAGCGCCCGGTTGACGTCGTCGCCCAGCGCGCGCTCGCGCACGCGGCCCGTGAACTCCTTGACCACCTGCAGCGCGACATCCGCATCGAGGAGTGCGCGGCGGATCTCGCGCACGGTCCCGTCGACGTCCGCGGGCGAGAGCTTGCCCTTCGTGCGGAGGTTGCGGAAGGTGTCGGTGAGGCGCTCGGAGAGCGTGCCGAAAGTAGCCATGATGGGTCGATTTTACCCGGCGCCGGACGTCGACGCGCGCGGCGGGTCGGCGGGGACGGAGCCGAGCGCCTCCGCGACGACGTCGCCGAGAGAGCGCGCTCCGGGCCCGACGTGCGCCCAGTGACGCAGCGCGCTCATCACGGCCCCCGCGTACGCGGCTCCGAGCACGTCGGCCGGGATGGACGCGCGACCGGCGTGCCGCAGTGCGGCGGCGACGGTCGCGGCGATCCGCGCCATCCGCACCGCCGACTCGCGCTCGAGGTCCGCTGCGATGCCCATGGCGTCGGCGTTCGCGATCGCGAGGGCGAGCGCGTCGGGCCGCAGCCCGTCGGCGAAGGCGCGCAGCGCCTCGACGATCGCGGGCCCGTCGACGCCCGGAGCATCCAGCGCGCGCTCGAGCGCCGCGGCGCGCTCGTCGAAGCCGGCCCACAGGAGCGCCGACTTCGACGACGCGTAGTTGAAGAAGCTGGAGCGGCTCACGCCCGCGCGGTTCGCGATGTCGGCGATCGACGTCGCATCGAAGCCCTGCTCGAGGAAGAGCTCGCACGCGGCCTCGGCGAGCATCTCGAGCGAGGACGCGCGCGGTCGCCCCGCTCCCCTCGTCCTGGCCATCCGTTCCAGGCTAGCCGCCGTCAGACCGCCTGGGCGAAGCCGAGGTCGGCCGACGCCGCGATGTGCGCGAGGTGCTCGGGGATCTCCCGCCCCTTCGAGATCATCGACTGCGCCCAGAGGCGCCCTGCACGGTACGACGACCGCACGAGCGGACCCGCGAGCACGCCGAGGAACCCGATGCGCTCCGCCTCCTCCTTGAACCCGATGAACTCCTCGGGCTTGACCCAGCGGTGCACGGGGAGGTGACGCGGCGACGGCCGCAGGTACTGCGTGATCGTGATGATGTCGCAGCCCGCGTCGTGGAGGTCCTGCAGCGCCTGGACCACCTCGTGCGGCTCCTCGCCCATGCCGAGGATGAGGTTCGACTTCGTGATGAGCCCGGCGGCGCGCGCCTGCGTGAGGACGTCGAGCGAGCGCTCGTAGCGGAACGCCGGCCGGATCCGCTTGAAGATGCGCGGCACCGTCTCGACGTTGTGCGCGAACACCTCGGGACGCGCGTCGAAGATCTGCCCCAGGAGCGCGGGATCCGCATTGTGCTCGTTCGCGAGGAGCTCGACGCCCGTGTTCGGGTTGAGCTCGTGGATCTTCCGCACGGTCTCGGCGTTGAGCCACGCGCCCGTGTCGGGCAGGTCGTCGCGGGCCACGCTCGTCACCGTCGCGTAGCGCAGGCCCATCCGCTGGACGCTCTCCGCGACGCGGCGCGGCTCGTCGGTGTCGTACTCGGCCGGCTTCCCCGTGTCGATCTGGCAGAAGTCGCAGCGGCGGGTGCACTGCGAGCCGCCGATGAGGAAGGTCGCCTCGCGGTCCTCCCAGCACTCGAAGATGTTGGGGCATCCCGCCTCCTGGCACACCGTGTGCAGGTCCTCGCTCTTCACGAGCGAGTGGAGCGCCTGGTACTCGGGCCCCAGCTTGGCTGTCGTCTTGATCCAGGACGGCTTGCGCTCGATCGGCGTCTGCGCGTTGCGCACCTCGAGCCGCAGCAGGCGGCGTCCGTCGGGAGCGGCGCTCACGCGGTCACCTCCGCGTCCTCGGCGGCGAAGGCCGACACGACCGAGTCGACGACGTCGGCGGGCGAGATGATCCGGCCGGCGTGCGAGCTCATCGTCGTCACCCCCGCATCGGTGATGCCGCAGGGGATGATGCCGCCGAAGCCCTCGAGCGTGTTGTCGCAGTTGATCGCGAAGCCGTGCATCGACACGCCCTGCGCGACGCGCACGCCGATCGCGGCGACCTTCTCCTCGCGGAGCACGCCCTGCACCCACACGCCGCTGCGGCCGTCGACCTGGAACCCCTCCACACCGTGCTCGGCGAGCACGCCGATGAGGATCCGCTCGAGCCGCCGCACGTGGTCGACGACGGCGAACCGCTCGGGCAGGCGGAGGATCGGGTAGCCGACCAGCTGGCCGGGCCCGTGCCAGGTGATCTTGCCGCCGCGGTCGACGTCGACGACGGGGGTGCCGTCCTGAGGGCGCTCGTGCGGCTCGGTGCGCTTGCCCGCCGTGTACACGGCCTCGTGCTCGAGCAGGATGAGCGTGTCGGAGCGCTCGCCGGCGACCACGTCGGCGTGGATGCGGCGCTGCAGGGACCAGCCCTCCAGATAGGGAACGTAGTCGGGCGCGAGACCCGCCAGCAGGACGTCCATCACGGCGTCTCCTCCTCGGTGTTTCTGGATCCCGTCCAACAATACCCGCCGCCGCGCCCCGGGGCTGCCGGCGCCGGTAAAGTTGGACGCTGTCCACCTTTCCCGTCGAAAGCAGCCATGTCCTCACGCGCCCTGTCCGCCGCCGTCCTCGTCCTCCCCGTCGCGCTCCTCGCGGCCTGCGCTCCCGCGGCGCCCGGCGACGGCGCGGCGTCGCCATCCGCCGGCGGAACGCTCGTCTACGCGACCGGCGATGCGGAGCCCACCTGCCTCGACCCGCACGTGGGCGGCAACTACCCGCAGGCCCTGCTCAGCTCGCAGTACCTCGAGCCGCTCTTCGGCCGCGACGCGGACGGCACGATGCGACCCTGGCTCGCGACGGACTGGGAGACGTCGGAGGACGGACTGACCTGGGACATCACGCTGCGCGACGACGTCTCGTTCACCGACGGAACGCCCTTCGACGCCGAGGCAGTCAAGGCCAACATCGAGCACCTGCAGGACCCGGACACGGCGTCCTCGACGGGCTACCTGGCCGTCGAGCAGATCGAGCAGATCGAGGTCGTCGACGACACGCACGTGCGCTTCCGCCTCTCGACGCCGAAGTCCGCCCTGCTCGAGGCCCTGAGCCAGCCCTGGACGGCCATGGAGTCGCCGGCGGGCCTCGCACGCGGGCAGGAGGAGAACTGCCTCGCCCCGATCGGGACCGGCCCCTTCGTCGTGCAGGAGTGGACCCCTCAGCAGAGCGTCACGCTCACGCGCAACGAGGACTACGTCGCGTCGAACCCGCACGCCGACCACGACGGGCCCGCGCACCTCGACGGCATCGAGTGGCGCTTCATCCCCGACGCCGCCACGCGCCAGGCCGCACTCGCCTCGGGCGAGGTCGACGTCATCGACAACCCGCTGCCCGCCGACATCGTCGCGGCCCAGCAACAGGGCATCGAGCACATCGACGCGCCCCGCCCCGCCTCGTCCAACCGCATCGAGCTGAACACGGCCCAGCCCCCGTTCGACGACGTGCGCGTGCGCGAGGCCTTCATCCGCGCCGCCGACCCCACCCCCGGCATCCAGTCGCTGTTCCTCGGCACCGCCGAGCGGTCGTACTCGCCGCTGTCGAGCGTCGAGCCGCTCGCCTACTCCGACGAGGAGCTCTTCGCGACCGATCCCGACGCGGCAACGGCGCTCCTCGACGAGGCGGGCTGGACCGATGCCGACGACGACGGGACGCGGATGAAGGACGGGGCGCGCCTCACCGTGCGGTTCCCCGTCTCGACCGACCAGTCGACCGCGGCAGAGCAGTCGCTCTTCGAGCAGATCCAGGCCAACGCCGCGGCGGTCGGCTTCGACGTCGTGCTCGACCCGGTCGACCTCTCCACCTGGTACGGCGCGCTCGGCGCGCACGAGTACGAGGCCGTGAGCGCGCCCTACACGATCGTCGGACCGGACGTGCTGCGCATCCTCTACCACTCGTCCGGAACGGTCCCCGCGCCGTCGGGGTACTTCGCGAACCACGCGATGCTCCAGCTGCCCGAGCTCGACGCGGCCCTCGACGCCGCGGCGTCGACGCTCGACCCCGACGAGCGCGCCGAGCGCTACACCGAGGCGCAGCGCATCGTGCTCGAGAGCTTCGCGATCCTGCCGCTCTACGACCAGCAGAACCACTTCCTCGTGGGCGGCGCGACGGGCGTCACGACCCTCGGCACGGTGGCCACGCCCACGTTCGTGAACGCGCGCCTGGCCGATTGAGCCGGATGGCCGCCCTGCGCTGGATCGCCGCGCGCCTCGCGCGCGCGGCGCTCGTGGTCTGGATCGTCGCGACGGTCGTCTTCTTCGCGCTGCGCGCGACGGGCGACCCGCTCGAGGCGATCCTGGGTGGCCCCGGATCCCAGGCCGGGCCCGAGGCGGTCGCCGCCGCGGAGCGCGCGTACGGGCTCGACCAGCCGCTCGTCGTGCAGTACGCCGTGCAGCTCGCGCGGGTCGCGACGCTGCAGCTCGGCGACTCCTATGCGCGCCGCCAGAGCGTGGCCGAGCTCATCGGGCAGCAGCTGCCCTCGACGCTGCTGCTGGCCGTGCTCGCCCTCGGTCTCGCGTGGGTGCTGGCCGTCGCCGGCGCGATCGTCGCCACGTCGGCCCGCGGCCGTGCGGGCCGCGTCGTCGGCGCCGCGCTCCGCGGCGTCGAGGTGACCGCGACGGTCATGCCGCAGTTCTGGCTGGGCGCGGTGCTCATCCTCGTCTTCGCGTCGACGCTCGGCGCCCTCCCCGCCACGAGCGCCGGCAGCTCGCCCGCCGAGCTCGTGCTCCCGGTCGTGACGCTCGCGATCCCGATCGCCGGCTTCCTCGCCCAGGTCTCCCGCGATGCGCTGCTCGAGGCCGATCGCGCCCCGTTCGCGACCACGGCGCGGGCTCGGGGCGCCGGCGAGCCGCGCGTGCTCCTGCGCCACACCCTGCGGCACGCCGCGCTGCCCGCGATCGCGCTGTCGGGATGGGCCTTCGGCAACCTCCTGAGCGGAGCGGTCGTCGTCGAGGTGCTGTTCGCGCGCCCGGGTCTCGGCCGACTGCTCCAGGAGGCCGCGCTCGCGCGGGACGTGCCCGTCGTGATCGGCGCCGTCTCGATCGTCGCGCTCCTCTACGTCGCGGTCGTCGTCCTCTCCGACGCGGCCGAGCTGCTCGTCGACCCGCGCCTGCGCGGTCCGCGGCCGGGTGCCGTCCGCATGCCCGACGTGGCGGTGGGCTCGTGAGGTCGCGCCTCGGCTGGTCGGGCGCGGCCGCGCTCGCGTGCCTCGCTCTCCTCGGCGTGGCGATCATCGCGCCGTCCGTGCTCGCGCCGCAGGATCCGCTCGCGATCGACCCGGCATCCGCGTTCCGCCCGCCCTCCCCCGGCCACCCGCTCGGCACGGACGAGTCGGGGCGCGACGTGCTCGTCCGCATCGTCCACGGCGCGGCGGCGTCGGCGGGCATCGGCGTCTGGGCGACCGCGCTCGGCATCGGCCTCGGCGTCGCGATCGGGTTCGCCGCCGGCCTCGGTCCGCGCTGGCTCGAGGCGGCCCTCGGGCGCGTGGTCGAGGTGCTGTTCGCCCTGCCCACGCTCGTCATGGCGCTCCTCCTCGTCGCGGTGCTCGGCCCCGGCACCCAGAGCTCGGTCCTCGCGATCGGGCTCGCGACCGCTCCGGGCTATGCGCGGATCCTTCGCTCGCGGGTGCGCGGCGTTGCGCGCAGCGACTACGTCGCCTACGCGCGGCTCGAGGGGACCCCTCCCCTGCGCGCCTTCGCGCGCCATATCGCGCCCAACACGCTCTGGCCCCTCGTCGCGACGGCGACCCTCGGCATCGGGCAGGCCATCGTGTGGGTGTCGGCCCTCAGCTTCCTCGGGCTGGGCACGCCGCCGCCGTCGCCCGAATGGGGCGCCATGCTCGACGCGGGCCGTGTCTACATCTCGTACGCCCCGTGGCTGACGATCTTCCCTGGCCTCGCGATCGTCGCCACCGCCACGGCGCTCACCGTCGTCGGCCGCCGCCTGGGAGGGGCAGGCCGATGAGCGTGCTCGACGTCGCCGATCTGCGCGTGCGCCTGCGCGGGGCGGGCGAGGTGCTGAAGGGGATCGACCTGACGCTCGACGCAGGCGAGTGCCTCGCCGTCGTCGGGGAGTCGGGCGCGGGCAAGTCCGTGCTCGCGCGGACGCTCCTCGGCCTCACCCAGACGACGCCCGGCGCCGCGGTCACGGCATCGCGTCTCGCGTTCGCGGGGCGGGACGTGCGGCGGCTCGGCGGGCGCGGATGGCGCCTGCTGCGGGGCGCGGACATCGCACTCGTCCTGCAGGACGCGCTGCAGTCGCTCGACCCCCTGCGCACGATCGAGGACGAGGTCGGCGAGGCGCTCGCGGTGCGCCGCGTGCCGCGGCCCGAGCGCAGGCGCCGCGTGATCGCCGCCCTCGAGAGCGCGGGGCTGCCCGATGCCGCCGGCCGGCTCCGGCAGCGTCCCGGTGAGCTCTCGGGCGGCATGCGCCAGCGCGCGCTCATCGCGTCCGCCATCGTGGGCGGCGCGCGCGTCATCGTCGCCGACGAGCCGACGACGGCGCTCGACGCGACCACCGCGGTCCGCGTGCTGGATCTGCTCGCGCGCCTGCGGGACGAGGGGGCGGCTCTCCTCCTCATCAGCCACGACCTCGGCGCGGTCGCGCGTGTCGCGGACCGCGTCGCGGTCCTCGACGCCGGACGCATCGTGGAGGCCGGCGCGGCCGAGACCGTCCTCGCCGCGCCGACCCACGCGGTCACGCGCGCGCTGCTCGCGGCGCGTCCTCGCGGGCCGCGGCCCGCGCCATCCTCCCCTGCCGGCCCCGTGCTGCTGCGGGGCGAGGGCCTCGTCCGGCGGTATCGCGGGCCATCCGGCGCGCCCACGGCGGCCGTGGACGGCGTGGACGTCGTCGTGCGCCGCGGCGAGACGCTCGGCGTCGTCGGCGAGTCGGGCTCGGGCAAGTCGACGCTCGCGCGCCTCCTCATCGGAGCGGAGGCGCCCGATGCGGGTCGGCGGGTGCTCGCCGCCCCGGCGCCGCGCGTGCGCCTCGTCCCGCAGGATCCGCTGGCCTCGTTCGACCCGCGCCACGACGTCGCGCGCATCCTGCGGCACTCTCATCGGGATGGCGCACCCGCGCCCGCGAAGCTGCTCGCGCGGGTCGGCCTCGACGCGTCGATCCTCGCGCGGCGCCCGGCGGAGCTGTCCGGAGGGCAGCGCCAGCGCGTCGCCATCGCCCGGGCTCTCGCGGGCCGTCCCGACGTGCTCGTCTGCGACGAGCCGGTCTCGGCGCTCGACGTCACGACGCAGGCCGGCATCCTCCGGCTGCTCGACGGCCTCCAGCGCGACGAGGGCCTCGGCATCGTGTTCATCTCGCACGACCTCGCGGTCGTGCGCCTCGTCAGCGACCGCGTCGCCGTGATGCAGGACGGGCGGATCGTCGAGACGGGCGCCACCGAGGACGTCTACGCCTCGCCGGCGCACCCCTTCACGCGCGAGCTCATCGCGGCGTCGCGCTGAGGCGCGCTACTCGGCGCTCGTGACCGAGTGGATGCTGCCGTCGCTCGTGAGGTTCACGAGCAGCACGTCGTCGGTCGCGTCGGGGTCGAGCGCGTACTCGAGCACCGCGAACGGGTCGGATCCGCCGTGCTCGTCCGCGAGGATCGTCATGCTCATGAGATTGAGCGAGCGGATGATGTCGACCGCCGGATCGCCGGAGATGTCGACGAGGAAGTCCTCGAGGCCGTCGCCGAGCGTCTCCTGCTGCATGAGGATGTACTCGGTCACCTCGCTCGCGCGGTTGTCGACCTCGCCGAGCATGGCGATCCGGCTGCGGCGGTCGACCTCCTCGAGCGACGACACGATCGCCGCGGCGGCGTCCAGCGCCTCCTGCGACACGTCCTCCTGATCGGGCGCCGTCAGGTCGACGGACACGGTCTGGTCGCCGAGCTCGACGTTCTCCGACCAGAAGATCGAGCCGTCGGGACCGGACTCCAGCAGTCCGAAGAAGTCGTGTTCGATCGCCATGTCGCTTACTCAACCATCCGAGCCGTCAGTCGACAAGCGACGCGGCGAACACGTGCGGCGTGAAGCCCGTGAGGTCGCCGATCCCCTCGCCCTGACCGAGCAGCTTGACGGGGATGCCCGTGCGCTCCTGCACCGCGAGCACGAAGCCGCCCTTCGCCGATCCGTCGAGCTTGGTGAGGACGAGACCGGTGACCCCGGCGTGCTCGAGGAACGCCTGCGCCTGCATCACGCCGTTCTGCCCGGTCGTCGCGTCGAGCACGAGGAGCACCTCGCTGATGGGGGCCTGCTTCTCGATCACGCGCCGGATCTTCGTGAGCTCGTCCATCAGGCCGCCCTTGGTGTGCAGGCGGCCGGCGGTGTCGACGAGCACGATCTCCGTGCCCGTGCGCTTGGCGTGGTCGATCGTCTGGAAGGCGACGGACGCCGGATCCTGCCCCTCGCGCTCGGGGCGGACGATCGCTGCCCCGCCGCGCTCCGCCCACGTCGCGAGCTGGTCGACGGCGGCGGCGCGGAACGTGTCGGCCGCGCCGACCACCACCGACCGGTTGTAGCGGCGCAGGAAGTGCGCGAACTTGCCGATCGTCGTGGTCTTGCCGACGCCGTTCACGCCGACGACGAGCACGACCGCGGGGCGCTCGGTGAGCTTGAGCGTGGTGTCGAATCGCGCGAAGTGCTCCTCGAGCGTCTCCTTCAGCATCCGCTGGAGGTCCTTGGGGTCGGTCGTGCGGTACCGATCGACCTTCTCGCGGAGCTCGTCGACGATGCGCTCGGTGATCTCGGGGCCGAAGTCCGCCGTGATGAGAGCCGTCTCGAGGTCCTCCCACGTGCCCTCGTCGATCGTGGGCTTGACGAACATCCCGCGCAGCGCGCGCCCGAGTGACCACTTCTCCGCCATGCTCCCAGCCTAGTTCGCGGCGCGCGGGCGGCCGACCGTCAGCGGCGGGTCGACGCGGTGACCGTGAAGCGGGTGCTGCGGCCGACCTGGCGCGTGGGGCCGACGATGCGCTCGAGCGCTGGCCGGTACGCGAGGTGCGAGTTCCACACGCACCAGAGCTCGCCGCCCGGCCGCAGCACGCGCGCGGCGTCGGTGAAGAGGCGCGGTGCGATCGCGTCGGTCACGGCGGCTCCGGAGTGGAACGGCGGGTTGAGGATGACGAGGTCGGCCGAGGCGTCTGCACGCGAGCCGAGGCCGTCGTCCTGCACGACCGCGATGCGGTCGGCGCCGTTCGCGGCCGCGGTCGCGCGGGCGGACGCGACCGCGGCCGCCGACTGGTCGCTCGCGACGACCGCGGCATCGGGATGCGCGAGCGCGTACGCGGTCGCGAGCACGCCCGTCCCGCAGCCGAGGTCGATCGCGTCGCGGACGGCGGGCATGTCGGGGAGGAAGCCGAGCAGGAACCGCGTGCCGATGTCCACGGAGGCCCCCGCGAAGGCCGCGCCGTGCGCGCACACCGTGATGCCGACGTCGTCGTGGCGGACGCAGCGCGGCCAGCCGTCCGATCGCCGCGGATCGGGGCCGGCCGCGTGCAGGACGCGGCTCTTGCTCGCCGCCCTGCTCGCCCTCACCTCGCGGAAGTGCCGCGCGAGCACGTCGTTCATGCCGAGCGTCATGTGCTTGATGCGCCCTCCCGCGACGACGCGCACGTCGGGCGCGGCGTGCGCCGCGATGAGCCCTGCGATCTCGTCGAGGGCGTCCAGGGCGCGCGGCAGCTGCACGAGGACGACCCGCGCGTCGCGCACGAGGTCGGCGTCGAGCGCGTGCATCGCGAGGGGTGCGAGGTCGATGTCGAGCGCCCGGGCGTTGCGCTCGAGCGCGCGGCGGCCCGTGATCGCGTCCTGGTGCAGGCGGATGGCCCTGGTCGGGTGCGCGCGCAGCAGCGGGAGCGACAGCCCGCCGTATCGGTCGCCGATGACGACGACGGGCGCGTCGCCCGCATCGGCCTCGGACAGGATGAGGCGATCGCTCGCGTCTGCCGCGACGAGGTCGTGCGCCTCGACGTCGGGGGCGCGGCGCAGCCGCGGCGCGATCGCGTCGAACGCCTCGAGCGCGTTCACGAGGCCACGCGATCGCCGACGCGCTGGCCGACGACCGCCGAGACGCCGTCCTGGCGCATCGACACGCCGTAGAGCGCGTCGGCGATCTCCATGGTGCGCTTCTGGTGCGTGATGACGAGCAGCTGGCTCGAGGCGCGCAGCTGCTCGAAGACGCCGAGCAGCCGGCCCAGATTCGCGTCGTCGAGCGCGGCCTCGACCTCGTCGAGGATGTAGAACGGGCTGGGGCGCGCCTTGAAGATCGCGGTGAGGAGCGCGACCGCCGCGAGCGACCGCTCGCCGCCCGACAGCAGGGACAGCCGCTCGATCTTCTTCCCGACGGGCCGCACGGTGACCTCGATGCCGGTCGTGAGCATGTCGTCGGGGTTCGTGAGCGAGATGCTGCCGGTGCCGCCCGGGAAGAGGATCGGGAACACCTCCTGGAACGCCGCTCGGGTGTCCTCGAAGGCCGCGGCGAAGATCGTCTGCATGCGCTCGTCGAGATCGGCGATGATCGTCATGAGGTCCTTGCGGGTCTGGACGAGATCGTCGAGCTGCTCGGTGAGGAAGCGGTGCCGCTGCTCGAGTGCGGCGAACTCCTCGAGCGCGAGCGGATTGACGCGCCCCAGCTGCGACAGCTTCCGCTCGGCCTCACGGAGGCGGCGCTCCTGCATGCGCCGGTCGTAGGGGATGGTCGAGGGCGCGTCGTCGACGTCGTCTCCCGTCGCGGCGCCGAGATCCCCGATGTCGCGCGGCACGGGCTGGTCGGGGCCGTACTCCGCGACGAGGATCTCCTCGGAGAGGCCGAGCTCGCTCGCGACGCGCTCGAGGAGGCTCGTGAGGTGGAGCTTCTTCTCGTGGATCTGGAGCTCGATGCCGTGCACGCTCTCGGTGAGTCCCGAGAGCCGCTCGCGCAGGCGCCCCTCCTGCTGGCGCAGGTCGCGCAGCTCGGCCGTGACGGCCGAGCGGGCGCTCTCGGCCTCGGCGAGGGCGAGGCGGGCCTCGGCCGCTGAGCGGTCCACGGAGTCGAGCACCCTCGGGAGCTCGGCGGTCACGCCCTCCGCGACCTCGCGCTGGGCGCGCCGGATGACCGCTCGCCGCGCGGCCTGCTCGGCGGCCGCCTGCTCGCGCTCGCGCTGCCGCTCGAGCTCGACGGCGCGCGCCTCCGCCGCGCGCACCCGCTCGCGGAGGGTCTCCACCTCGAGGCGAGCGGCCATCTCGCGCTCGCGCGCGGCCTCCACCGAGGCGAGCAGGCCGTCCCGCGCCGAGGCGTCGAGGATGGGGCGGGGCTCCTCGAGGGCGCGCTCGAGCTCCGCGGCGGCCGCTGCGGCCTTCGCCTCGGCGTCGGACACGGCCCCGGCCGCCTGCGCGAGACCCGCCTCGAGGCGCTCGCACTCCGCGATCGCGGCCTCGTGGCGCACGGTCACCCGGTTCACGTGCTCGGCGTGCTGAGCGAGCTGGGCGTCGTGCTCGCGGAGCTCCTGGAGCCGCTCGCGCGTCGCGCGCCGCGCCGCCTGGAGGCGCTCCGCCGCCTCCTCGCGTCGCGGTCCGAGGTCATCGAGCGTGCGCTGCACCTCGGCGAGTCGTTCGGACGCGGCGTCGCGCTCGGCCTGGAGCTCGAGGCGCGAGCGGCTGCCGCCGGAGCCGGCGCGCAGGGTGCGCGCCGTGCACACCTCGCCGGCGCGTGTCACGACCGTGATGCCGAGATCATCCGAGCCGGCGGTCGCGAGCACCTCCCGCGCCGCGTCGAGGTCATCGACGATGACGACGCGGGCGAGCAGCCCGAGGACGCCGTCCGGCGCCGTCACGACCGCGTGCGCGGGCGTCGCGCCCCGCGGCGCGGCGACGGGGTCGCCGGCTCGGCCGCCCGCGATCACGATGTCCACGACGCCGACATCGACCGCGTCGCGCGCGGCCTGGAAGGCGGCCTCCTCGTCGTCGACGAGCATGCCCTCCGCGAGCGGTCCGAGCACAGCGGCGACGGCGGCCTCGTACCCGCCCGCGACGTGCACGCTCTCGCCGACGAGCCCGCGCACGCCGGCGCCGCCGCGGGCGATCAGCTCGGCGGCCCCGCCCTGCACGTCGAGCGCGCTGCCCAGCGCCGACACCTTCGCCGTGAGCGCGTCCGCCTCGCGCTCTGCCGCACGATGCGCCTCGCGGAGCTCCTCCACGGCGGCCTCCGCCTCGGCCGCCTCGCGCTGCGCGTCCTCGTAGCGCGCCTGCAGGTCGGCTGCGGTGCCCTCGGCGACGGCGATGTCCTCGAGCGCCTCGAACGCCTCCGCCGCCTCGCGCCGGCGCTGCTCCGCCGCGTCGAGCGCGTTCTGCTGCCGCAGCACGCCGCCGCGCACCGCCGCGAGGGTCTGCTGCGCCGCCTCGGCGGCTCCCCGCAGCGTCGTGATCCGCATGTCGTGCGCCGACACGAGCGCGCTCTGCTCGGCGATCTCGACGTCGAGCGCATCCAGCTCGGCCCGCGCGGCGGCGACCTGGCGGGTGGCCTCCTGCGCCGCGTCCTGTGCGGCGCCGACGCCGTCGGCGATCTCCACGATCTCGGCGCGGGCGTCGTCGATGTCGCCGCGGCTCACCGTGACCTTCGCGTCCGCGTCGTCGTCCCGCTCGCCCAGGAGCGCGAGACGCTGGTTCGCGAGGGTGTAGAGGCCGCGCAGACGCTCCTGCACCTGCTCGAGGCCGAAGAGGATGCGACGCGCCTCATCCACCGCCTCGGCGTTCTGCTCCCGCTCGAGCGCGGCGATCCGGGCCTTCGCGGCGTCGGCCTGCTCCTGCAGCGCGAGGCGCTCGGTGTGGCGCTCGTGCTCGTCCCTGGCGTGATCGGCGAGCGCGTGCCGCAGCTGCACGACGTCGTCGGCGTACAGGCGCGCCTTCGCGTCGCGCACGACCGCCGCGATCGTCTGCGCCTCCCGGGCGATCTCGGCCTGGCGGCCGAGCGGCTTGAGCTGTCGGCGGATCTCCCCCGCGAGATCGCTCAGACGCGTGAGGTTCTGCTCCATGGCCTCGAGCTTGCGGACCGTCTTCTCCTTGCGGCGACGGTGCTTGAGGATGCCGGCCGCCTCCTCGACGAAGCCGCGGCGCTCCTCCGGCGAGGCCTGGAGCACGGTGTCGAGGCGTCCCTGTCCCACGATCACGTGCATCTCGCGGCCGAGTCCGGAGTCGCTCAGGAGCTCCTGGACGTCGAGGAGCCGACAGGACTCGCCGTTGATCGCGTACTCGCTCTGGCCGCTGCGGAACAGCGTGCGGCTGATCGTGACCTCGCTGTACTCGATCGGGAGCGCCCCGTCCGAGTTGTCGATCGTGAGCTGCACCTCGGCGCGGCCGAGAGGGCCGCGGGTCGCGGTGCCGGCGAAGATGACGTCCTCCATCTTGCCGCCGCGGAGGGTCTTGGCGCCCTGCTCGCCCATCACCCACGCGAGCGCGTCGACGACGTTCGACTTCCCGGAGCCGTTGGGCCCGACGATCGCCGTGACCCCCGGCTCGAGCGCGAACGTCGTGGGCTGAGCGAACGACTTGAAGCCCTTGAGCGTGAGGCTCTTCAAGTGCATCCGCGCGGCTCCCTTCCCTGTCGTCGCCCTGGAAAATCAGGTCTCACGGTACCGGACGGCCCCTGTGCGGGACGCGATGCGCTGCGGCTCGGCGCGACGAATCCTGGGAATCCGCTTGACGCGGCCCGCGCCGTCTGCGTAACGTGTGTGATCGCACGATCACCTCTGGGCGCTCCGCCCAGCGAACCGGCACGAGAGGAGGAAGCCGACATGGATATCACCACGAACCCAGGTGCAGCGCGCATCGCGCTCTCGGCTTCCGTCCCCGTCGGCTTCGCTCGACGTCAGGTCGCAGGGATCGTCGCAGGCGGACTCCGCCGCGCAGGCCGACTCTCCTAGCGAGAGGTCTGCCCTGAGCCCGCACGCGCGGCTCATCCGCCCCTGAGACCAGGCGACAGCCGTCTCTCCGCGCCGCCTCCGGCGTCCGCCTCCGAGCGCCACCCGGGCCGCTTCCCGCCCCGCGCTCCGCACCCGTCCCCGGCATCGCCCGGGGTCGTCTCCCCGTTCCCATCCGGAACATCTCTCTCCCACGAAGGAATCACCGTGAACACGATTCACCTGTCCCCGTCCGCCCATCCCCCGCAACCGAGCGGCATGCCGCGCGCGCTCTCGGCCATCCCCGAGCGCACGCCGCGCACCTCGGCAGCCGACCGGATCGCGATGCGCATCGGCCTGTGGCTGCTCCTGTGGAGCACCCGCCCGTCCGAGACGCCCGAGCAGACGCGCGCGCGGTACGAGCGTCAGCGCCTGGCGGCCGCCGCGCGCGCCGAGCACGAGGCGCAGATCCAGCGGATCACCCTCGTGTACGGCCTGGGCGGCATGCGATGAGCGCCCGCACGACCGCTGCGCACCCGACGCCCCGCGGAGCCTCCCACTCCGCGGGGCGCCGGCCCGCGGCCCGCTCGGCGGGTCGCCCCTCGATCGCGTTCGCGCCGATGCACCTTCCCGGATCGGTCGAGTCGCCCGACGCGGGCGAGTTCCTGGCGTTCACGGGCGCCGCGAACGCGATGTGGCGCAGCGACTCGGGCACCGATCTGTTCCGCGAGGACCCGGCGGAGTGGCTCGTCGGCCTCCGCGAGACGACCTACGTCGACAAGTCCGGCATCGTCGCGCGACGCGGCGAGGAGATCGTCGGCTTCGCGGGGCTCGCGTGCCCGCGCGCTGCGAAGCGCACGGCGCACGTCGACATCGTGATCCACCCCGATCGCAGAGACGACGAGGCCGACGCCCTGCTCGCCGAGATCGAGCGCCGCGCGCGCGAGCGCGGGCGCACGTCGCTGCGGGCCTTCGCGTTCGCCTCCGCCGACGCGGGCGGAGACCGGCTCCCCTCTCCCACCGGATCCGGATCCCTCCCGCGCGATGCCTGGCAAACGCGCTTCCTCGTGCGCAACGGCTACGCGCTCGGCCAGGTCGAGCGGGCGAGCGTCTTCGACCTGCAGGGCTCGTTCGAGGCCGTCGACCGGCTTCTCGAGGCCGCGGTCGCGAAGGCGGGCCCCGACTACCGGGTCGCGTGGTGGCGGACGCCGACGCCCGAGGAGCACATCGAGGGCTACGCGGCCGCCATCTCGCGGCTGGACGAGGACGCCCCGAGCGGAGAGCTGCCCGTGGAGGCCGACCCCTGGGACGCGCAGCGCATCCGCGATCGGGAGGACCTCAAGCGCCGCGCCGGGCAGACGATGGCCGTGACGGTCGTCATCCACGAGCCGACGGGGCAGGTCGCGGCTTACAACGAGCTCGTGATCGGCGCCGATCGGACCGCCCCCACCGAGAACTACGGGACGCTCGTCATGCCCGAGCACCGTGGTCGCCGCCTCGGCACGATCGTCAAGTGCGTCGGCCTGCGCCGCTGGCGCGAGCTCGTCCCGACCTCCCCCGTCGTCCGGACGTTCAACGCCGAGGAGAACCGCTACATGCTCGACGTGAACGAGGCCGTGGGCTTCCGCCCCGCCGCGTACACGGGCGAGTGGACCAAGGAGCTGACATGACGCTGCGCATCGACCGCCTGACGGCCCCCGAGAGCCTCGACGCGCCCGACGCGACCGACTTCCTCGAGTTCGTCCGCCTCGGCAACGCCGCGTGGCGGCGCGACTCGGGCACCGACCTCCACGACGACGACCCGGCCGACGTGCTGAGCCGCTGGCAGGAGCAGACCTACCACGTGATCACGCCGCTCGTCGCGCGCGAGGGCGACCGCATCGTCGCAGCGGGCGCGCTCGACGCCGAGCGCTCGAAGCAGCGCACCGCCGAGATCGACGTCGAGGTCGCCGACGGGCACGACGCGGCAGCGGACGCGCTCCTCTCGGCGCTCGAGGAGATCGCGGCGGCGCAGGGGCGCTCCGTCCTCCAGGGGTGGACCATCCACCGCGCCGGCGTCGAAGGGGAGCAACTCGTCCCGCCGACGGGTGCCGGCGCCATCCCCGCCGAGGACGCGTCCGCGCAGCGCATGCTGCGCGCGGGATTCGCGCTCAGCCAGGTCGAGCGCAACAGCGTCTTCGATCTGCAGGGGCCCTACGATGCGGTCGATCGCCTGCTCGAGGCGGCGCTCGAGAAGGCCGGGCCGGAGTACCGGGTGGTGTGGTGGACTGGCGCGACCCCCGACGAGCACGCCGAGGGCTACGCCCGCGCCATCGCGCGGATGAGCACCGACGTGCCCGCGGGCGAGATGGTCACCGAGGAGTCGGCGTGGGACGCCGAGCGGGTCCGGGTGCGTGACGCGCGCCTCGCCGCGGCCGGGCAGCTTCTGGGCGTCACGCTTGTCGTGCACGCGCCCACGGGCGAGGTCGCGGCGTTCAACGAGCTGCAGATCGGCGCCGACCGCACCCGGCCGACGTCCCAGTGGGGAACACTCGTCATGCCCGAGCACCGCGGGCGTCGCCTCGGCGCGATCGTGAAGTGCGTGGGGCTGCGGCGCTGGCACGAGGCCGTTCCGGAGTCGCCGTGCGTGTCGACGTTCAACGCGGAGGAGAACCGGTTCATGCTCGACGTCAACGAGGCGGTCGGGTTCCGTCCCGCGTCCTACGCGGCGGCCTGGGAGAAGACGCTCTCGTGACGCGGATGGCCCGGGTGCGCGCCCGGGCCATCCGCTCGCGGGTAGCGTGGTCAGGTGCGCTACACGGTCATCGGAGGCGGCGTCGGCTGCGCCCGCTTCGTGAAGGGTCTCCGCGAGCACGTCCGGCGGACGGGCGGCGACGACCGGATCGACGTCGTCGTCAACACGGCCGACGACTGGTGGGTGTCGGGGCTCCGGATCTCCCCCGATCACGACAGCCTGCTCTACGCGCTCGCCGGCGTGAACGACGCCGAGCGCGGCTGGGGCCGCGCCGGCGAGACCGAGCGCGTGGCCGCGGAGCTCGCCGCGTGGGGCGCCGCTCCCGAGTGGTTCACGCTGGGCGATCTCGACCTCGGCACCCACATCGCGCGGACGGCCTGGCTGCGCGAGGGCGCGAGCGTGTCCGAGGTCTTCCAGCGGCTCGCGCAGCGCTGGGATCTCGGCGTGCGGCTTCATCCCGCGACCGACAGCGAGATCGACACGCACGTGCGCACGGAGGGTGGCCGCCGGATGCACTTCCAGGAGTGGTGGGTCCGGCACCGCGCCGGCCTCCCGGCGGTCGGGTTCGAGCAGGCCGGGATCGCCGCGGCGGTGCCGACCGCGGGAGCGCTCGAGGCGATCGCCGAGGCGGATGCCATCCTCCTCGCGCCGTCGAACCCGGTCGTGTCGATCGGCCCCGTGCTCGCGGTCCCCGGGATGCGCGACGCGGTGCGCGCGGCGCGAGCTCCCGTCGTCGGGGTGTCCGGGATCATCGCGGGCGCCGTCGTGCGCGGCATGGCCGATGCCTGCCTCGCGGCGATCGGGGTCGACACGTCGGCCGGGGCGGTCGCGCGTCACTACGGCCCGCGCACCGACGGAGGCCTGCTCGACGGCTGGCTCGTCGACACATCCGACGCCGCTGAGGTCGCGCCGCTCGAGCGTGCGGGGATCGCCGCGCGAGCCGTGCCCCTGTGGCTGCGCGACGCCGACTCGTCGGCGCAGGTCGCCGCGGACGCCCTCGCGCTCGCGGCGGCGGTCGGACGCTGAGTCAGTGGACGCGCCGCGGTCGCACGCCGAGCTCGAGGGCCTCCGTGCCGAGGCGGAGAGCCTGCGCCGACGGCTTGTTGAGCAGCTGCGAGATCGCCGACGGCGACACCCCCTCGATGCGGGCGATCTCCTTCTGCGGGTACCCGCACCACTGCAGGAAGACGGCACGGCGTCCGCGCGGCGAGATGTCGGCGATGAGGCTGTCGCGCGCGACGAGGTAGGCGTTGATCGGCCCCTCCATCGCGCGATCGTGCGCAGACGAGTCGGGGTCGACGAGGAACCACGAGCGCACGGCGGACAGCTGCGACCGCTCGATCTCGTGCGCCCGGTTGACGGCGTCGCGTGCCGCCCACCATCCTGGGCCGTCCTGGATGCGGTCGGCGAGCTTCGACTCGACGGTGACGATGCCCCCGAGCCCGATGCCGAACCGGCAGCCGACGTTGTCGGGCAGCGCGAGCTGCAGGTAGAGCGTCGACAGCAGGGCGTCGTCGATCGTGCGGAAGGCGGCCTGGAACTCGTCTCCCACGGTCGGGTACCACTTCTGCAGCGCCCAGGGGTATGTTCGATCCACCTCGACGGCCGCATTCTCGATCTCGCGCTGCACGGCGTCTCTCGACGTCGATGCGCGCGAGGAGATGATGTCCGCGATCACTGCCACCGCCATCCGTGAAGCATATCACTGAACCAGAGCCAAAATTAAGCAGATTTGCTTAATTCGGCGAGGTGTTCAGCGATATGCTTCACCGGTCAGCGCCGCCGCTAGGTCCCGCCGTTCACGGATCGCGCCATCTCGAGCAGCTCGAACACGTCGACGTGGGTGCCGACGATCCCCTCGTCATGCAGGTGCGAGCTGTCCGGCCGGACGGCGACTCCGCTCGCGAGGAGGTGGATCTGCTCTGCCGGATCCGGCAGGTGGCGCAGCCCAGACACGATGAGCCGGGTGACGTTCGCCCGGTCTCGGCCCTCGTAGGCGGACCCCCAGGCGCGCGTCCCGATGACCTCGGACGGATCGGGCCGCTCGTGGAACGTGCGCTCGTACAACTCGATGTGCGGGTGCTTGTTCGGCCCGTCCACCAGATGGATGTGCCCGACCACCCAACGGCCGCGCAGCCTGATCGCGAGGAGGTCCCCGCCGCGGGTGAACGTGATGGTCTCCCGTGTGGTCGGCTTCCGAGTGAGCGCGACCGGCGAGGAGCGCAGCAGCGCGATCATGTCGTCCGTGCGGTGCAGGAAGTCATCCCCCAGCCACACGGCGTCGTTCAGCGCGTGGATCCCGTCGATCGCCAGCTCGGTGAGCTCGTGATCGCCCAGCCCCACTTCGTGCAATGAGGTGGCGATGGCGATCGCGGCCTTGTAGGCGTTCATCCGATCGCTCTCAGGTGCGCACGGCTGGCGGGCCGCGTCGAGCGCGAAGTGCCAGCGCTCCTTGACGGCCGGCACGACGTCTGCGTGCTGAGCGCCCTCCAGTCCCTGGTGCCTCGCAGCGAAGAAGCTCTTCTGCGCCAGGATCCGAACCTCGTCCCGCGCCGTCGGCGCGACCGCGCCCGCCGCGAGCCTGTCGAGGATCTGCTGATGACGCACGAGGCCAGCATAGGCCCGCCGTTCTGAGGCCGCCGGGATCGTCGATCGCCCGCACAAGACTGCTAGCGTTTCCGCTGGCACCTCGGGCAGTAGTGACTCGAGCGGTTCATGAACGCCTCGCGGCGGATCGCTCCGCCGCAGCGCGGGCAGGGCTGGCCATGCCGCCCGTAGGCGTTGAGGCTGTGCGCGAAGTAGCCCAACTGCCGCAGTAATGGACACTCATGCGGCAGCAAGGGCCGAGTGGTCGATCTCGCAGGCTGAGTCGCCATAATGCCAGATCAAGCCTGTTAATCGCAGGCAGAGCTGCACGAATCAACGACTACGCGCATTCTTGAACACGGCCGCGACGCGCGCCTTCTGCTCCGCAGTGAGCGGAGGAGCAGACGCGTCGATCGCTGCAATGTAGCGTTCGGTTTCCTCAGTCGAGAAGTGCGCATCCAAGTCTTCCGCGCGGATCAAGTGCTTTCGAACACGACCGCGCCGCCCCACGACGAAGGCCAGTTCCGACGCCAGCGCGCCCGTCTGAACGAGGTGGTAGATCGTGTTGGGACTGCACCCTTGCCGGTCGGCCGCTTCAAGGATGCCAATGCGCTCGCGATCTTCGGGCATGACTACTCTCCTTCCCCGGCCCCTCGGCTCACCTCTGGCGACATAGCACATGTGACTCATAGTCCGTGGACGTTTAGTCAACTTAAACACGATCGTTGGAGAGTGACCACCCTCGCGCATCGAATCGCTTTTGGCGAGCACGTGCGCGATCTGCGCCGTTCGCGCGGATGTGCGTCGCAGGAGGCCTTCGCGCATCACGCCGGGCTCGACCGGACCTACATCAGCTCCATCGAGCGCGGCCGCCGGAACCCGACGCTGGACGTCATTGTGAAGCTGGCCCACGCACTGGAGGTCCGACCCGCGGATCTGCTTGCGACGGTTGAGTAGCGAGCAATGCACAGCATCTCTGACCTCGAGGACCTCGTGCACCGCGTGCGCGCAGCGATCCGCACCATCGACGCGGAACCGAGCCGAAACCGCAAGACAATCTTCCCGTCGATGTGGTGCGAGTACGCATCCATCGTCATCGCGGAGATCCTGGAGCGGGATGATTCGGTCTCATGGACGTTCGTCGATGCAGGCCTGCCCGACGCGCCGAACGGGCATGCGTGGCTCGAGCTACGGAACGATGATGGCACTCGTCTCCTCACGATCGACGCCACTCTCGATCAGTTCCCTTGGAGCGGCGACGGTCCACATGTCGGCACGGAGCAGACGCCAGCCGCACGAGTCTTCACGACGAGACGATACGAGGGCCCATGGGAAGGCTGGGGCGTGCTGACGTTCGACCCCTCTTACCGCAAGTACGCGGAGGACTTCGCAGCTCAGGCTGGTCTGTGATCGCATGCGCCAAGCTCCCCAGCATCCATGACGACGGGTCCCGCGAGGGCAGCACAGCATGGTGTCCTTTTTTAGGTTCTGAACAGGCATTGTCTATCGCGTTCGCGTAGACTTGACCCAAGGCCATTGACTGGCGCACTACAACTGAACAGGCGGGGTTCTCTTGACCTCAGTGGCACAGCGCATCGCGCAATACAACAGAGAAGTCGGCCAGCCGCGCGGTGGGCTGGTAAGCCCCGAGCTGCTGACCGTGACACAGCTCGACGACGGATACGGTGAACTGGACTCCACGGTGGAGAACATCCGCAACGTCGGGCCGCTGGTCCACTACCTCAGCCGCCTGACTGGTGTGCTCGTCGCCTCGCAAGTAGAGGCGAGAGAGGCTGCGGAGTCGATCTTCAGGGCATCGCTCGCCGGCGCGGGGCGGCTCCGCGACGCGGGCCTGTTTCCCGAAGCGCATGATGATGCACTCAAGTCATTGCGAGACCTCAGTCTGTCGACGTACGCAGACGGTGTCGCTTCGTTCGAGCTGGACGAATGTGCCGTGCGCGCTGCGTGCCGGCTCGCGTCCTACGAGGTCGCCCAGCACGCAGGCGTCACCTGGTACGACCCAGCAGATATTGATCGCTCCCCCGACGCGAAGACGCTTACGAACATCATCATGATGACGGAGAGGACCCACGACTTTCTCCGAGAGCATGGCCCGGCCACTGCAGTCGAGTTCTCATTCGCCAGCGGATATGAAGAGGATGAGGAGGCAGACGGATATCTGATCGCCCTCGACGCCGGAGACGGGGACCTCATCACCGAGGAAGCGGTATGGGACTACAAGGCCCGAAGCTCGCCTCCAAGCAAGGACCATCTGTTGAAGCTGCTGGTGCACTACCTGATGGGCAAGGATTCAGGACTCCCCCGGTTCCGGACCCAGACTCACCTCGGGATCTTCAACCCACGGCTGAACGCGGTGTACCAGCTGGCGGTCGACGACATTCCGGCGCACGTGATCAAGACTGTGCGGCGAGACGTCATCGGATCAGGAAGGATCGAACCATGAGCCTGACGCGTGAACTGCGCGACGCGGGATCCCCGATCCGCGCGTACCTCGACGGGATCTCGCCCGTTGTGGCTGCCACGCGTGGGAGCAGCAGTACCGCGCGGCAGGCAGCTGCCACCCTTGGCCTTGTCGACTTGGCCGGGAAGCCGTTGCTCGTGCCCGCCGGCGATGCAGTGGATGGGCGCGTATCGGGAACGGCGTTCGACATCCGGGCGAGAATCGAGCTCGGCGGTTTCGACCCAGCCGCTTCGACATCCGCCGCCGGCGTCGACGCGCTGCCAGGCGCTGCGTCACTGGTCGAGAACGGCAAGCATCGGGCGGCGGTTCTCAGCGAGGCGTTCCGCATCGGCGAGGAACTGCTCAAGGAGCCTGCGGAGGCTTCCGAGCTGACGCGGGCCTCGGTCCTCTTCGCGTACTGCGAGCAGGTCTACAGGGGCGGTCCGGAGGCGCTGTCTGGAGCCCTCGGAGCCGCCTGCGACGACGTGGAGGACGGACTGAGCCTGGCGCAGGCGATTCCCGACGCCGCGCTCGAGGACGTTGAGGCTCTGTTGGAAGCGGGTCGTCCGCAGATCGATGCCTGGAGCGAGCGCATCGCGGCCGGAACGCGCTTCGAGCCGAACCCGGGCTTCAGCGGTGCGAGGCTCCTGGGCGGGGCCGACGGCGACTGGATGATCGGCGAGACACTCATCGACTGCAAGGTGTACGGCGGGCTGAGCGTCGTCAAGCTGCGCGACTTCCTCCGTCAGCTCATCGGATACGTCATGCTGGACCTCGAGGACGCGCTGGGGATCCGCGAAGTCGGCGTCTGGCTGCCGCGGCAGCAGGAGCTGAAGACCTGGTCGCTCGGGCAGCTGCTCGGCGGCGATCCCGAGACGCTCCTGCCGAAACTGCGCGAGGGCTTCGTCGGCGCGACCGCGCGCAATCAGATCGCCGTGCACGTTCCTGTGTCGGAGCGCCGCAAGCTACAGCTCCTCGCCGACAACCGTCACACCCCGCACGCCATGCTCATGGCGCTCGCGGCGGGCGACGACAAGGACTTGCGCTTCAGGGTAGGACGCAACGCCTCGTCTCCGGCGGACGTGGTGAAGCGGCTCGCGCAAGACCACTACGCCCGCGTCCGCGAAGGCGTCGCCATGAACACGGCAGCGCCAGCCGAGGTGCTGCAGCTCCTCGCAGAGGACAGCAGCGTAACAGTGCGCCGCGCGGTGGCGGCGAACCCGTCATCGGGCACCGCATCGGCGCAGCAACAGCCGCAGATCTCAGGGCGCATTGATGGTGCGGCGACGATCGAATCCGGGAAGGGCGAGATCGTTCCGTTCGACGAGCGCCCGTCCTCAGAGGTCGACGCGCGCCGCATCGAGATCAACCAGAAACGCGACCCCGAGGGAACTCCAGGGGTTGCACTCGGCTCGATATTGATGGCGATGCTGGACGGGCTCGGCGATCGAGCGCTCGACAGCTGCCTGCCTGAGGCCAGTGGGATCTGGTCCCGGAGGTCCGACAGACCCCTCCGCCTCCCGGCGGCGGCGTCGCAGGGCCTCCCCATCGAGATCGTCGCGGACCTGATGTCGAGCCAGCGACCGGCTTATGTGCGCCGGATCGCGGCGAGGATGCTTCCCATCGCGAACACGGACGTCCGCCGGGCGCTCTTCGCGGATGAGGACCCTGAAATCCGTTTGGACGCGCTCAAACGATCAATGGGCGATCCCGACCCGCTGCTCGGCGAAGTCCTCGCGGAGTTCACCGCCTCTCGTTCGGCACGGATCGAGTTCGCCACGGCAGGGCTCGAGCCGCACGAGCGCTGGCAGACGCCGACCGATTACAGCGACCAGGTCGCGCGGCTCATCGCGCGCCACCCTGCGACCCCGAGCGAGGCGTTGGCAGGTCTGGTCGCCGAGAAGTCGCCCGAAGTGCTGCTCGCACTGGCAGGAAATCCCTCGCTCAGCGCTGGGTCGCTGGAGTCGCTGACGAACAAGATGGCGAGCATGCGGACCGAGGCCGCGCGCGAGCTGTTCGCCGGATCCGATCGGACACCGGTCGCGGTACTCGAGGGGCTGTCGACGGAGAAGAGGAACTATCTCCGCGCCGCAGTGGCTGGCAATCCTTCCGCGCCGCTGCACGTCTTGTCTCGGCTGGCGAAGGACAGTTCGGTCGATGTCCGCCTGGCGGTCATGGCGAACTCCTGGGCACCCAGAGAGCTCGCCGCATCCATCGCGGAGGCGCTCCTGGCCTCTTCGAATGACCTCGCTCTGCACTCGGTCCTCGTCGAGGTCGAGCGAAGGCCGGACCTGGCTGTGCCCGATGGCCCGATGGAGGATGCGCTCGACCGCCTCTCGAAGAGCAGGATCCGCTATCCCGACCTCAGGGGGTATGCAGCGAGGCATCACCGCACAGGCATCAGTGCGCTGGAACGCCTTTCCAAGAGCAAGGACGCGGACGTGAGGATGGCTGTTTCGAGGAATCCGCGCACTCCGCTGAGCATCCTTGAAGCTCTGGCCAACGACAAGGAAGCCTCTGTTCGCCGAAGCGTTGCTCGCAACGAACTGCTCTCGCAGGACACGTTGAACATTCTCCTCCTTGACGACGATCTGGACGTCCGGATCGCGGCGTATCGAGATCCGACGGCAGATGCAGGAGACGACGACGCGCGCGAATCTCGATCGTTGGACGAGGTCATCGCAGCGCGGACTCCAACGCCGACAGTTGCAGAGCTGCAGGAAATGGCCGCGAACACGAGAGCCGAGGTGCGCATCCGCGTCGCATACAGCGAGCACGCGACGCCGGACATCCTGGCGTTTCTCGGAGGCGAGCGACGCAGCGCGAAAGTCCGGCGCGCTGTTGCGGCACACCCGACGACGCCACCGGAGATTCTCAGATCGCTGGCAGCGCGGGACGACGCGGACACGCTCATGTCCATAGCGTTCAACCCAGGCGCGCCGATCGACGTGCTGACTGACCTTGCCGGCCGAAGCGCCGAACTAGCGGTGCTGGTGGCGCTGAACCCGGACGCTCCGCTCGAGGTGCTTGATGCGCTGGCGCACGACTCGGACTTGTTCGTCAGGTTCCTCTCGGCCGCCCAGATAGAGCAACGACTGATAGAAGGCACACACGGAGAAACTTCCTCTAGCGTCGAAGCAATTCGACCACGGTGAAGATCATTCGAAGGAGGGAGCAGGAACTTCGCCCTTGTCTCGCCTGTCGCCGGGTGCCGATAACCTCGTGGCATGGCGCGACCACCCCGATGGCAGACGACGCTCGAGGCGAGCATGGAAGAGGCGTGCCTGGCGGTGAGGCTGTACAACGACCCTGCAGAGTCGCGCTCGTTCGAGGGCTTCGTGATCCACATGCACCTGGCATGGCTGTACCTGTTGCATGCCCAGTTCATTCGCGACGACGTGGACTTCCGCTACTGGGACCCCCAGTTCAAGAAGAGGCTGCTCAAGATCGACGGGGAGGCGAAGCGCTGGGAGCTCGAGCGCTCGATGAAGGAGCGCTGGCCCTCCGACGCCGATCCGGTGCGCGCGAACCTCTCCCTGTTCATCAAGCTGCGAAACCGTCTGGAGCACCGGCACGCGCACGCAGACGAGGCGCTGATGCTAAACCTCGCCGGCCACGCCCATGCGCTGCTCGTCAACTTCGAGACGGAGCTGACGGAGCAGTTCGGCGACCACCAGTCGCTGGCCATGCGCCTCAGGGTCCCGATCTTCGTCGGCACGTTCACGTCCGAAGGCGAGCAAGCGCTGAGGAAGTTCAAGAGCACGCTGCCGCAGGACATCAAGAG
Source organism: Microbacterium sp. KNMS (assembly GCF_053851835.1). NCBI lineage: Bacteria > Bacillati > Actinomycetota > Actinomycetes > Micrococcales > Microbacteriaceae > Microbacterium > Microbacterium sp. KNMS. The sequence goes on along the minus strand of NZ_JBSQBP010000019.1, from coordinate 35,182 downwards.
CTTCATGACGAGCTACGAAGCCGGCCTGGACGATTCGATCACGAGCGACTCGCGCTACGAGTTCAGGATCAGGGCGATCGTTGAGCTCGCGCCGAAGGACCCCGACGCGATCGCGATGCAGTTCACGAAGTATGACGACATGACGGAAGAGGAACGCGCGTTCGCCGAGGAGCTCGGACGTCGAGGCCAGGTGATCGTCCGCGACAGGAAGCAGAACGTCTCGGGCCTGGGCCGCGTGATGCCGGCGAACGCGGTGAAGGAGATCCAGGCAGCGATACCGTACGTATTCAACATGGCGCACTTCACGGGCTCCTGGAAGAAGGCGAAGATCCGCCCGCCCAACGGCGACGCCAATCCATCCCGGACGAACACGGACTTCTGCGAGTACGACGAACCCACGAAGACCTACAGGTACACGAAGGCCTGGGTTCAGCGCCTGATCAAGAAGTGCTCGACGCCAGAGGGCTTTCTAGAGATGACCGGGCGGGAGCCATGGCCGAAGCCCGCCAAAGCGTCCTCATCATGATCGAGTACCCCGCCGGCCACCAGCCCGACTTCTGGGAGCCGGACCCCGGCGTGGGCTCGCATCGCTTCGCGCTGGGCAGTGCGTCGAGAGCGAGCACGGGCGCGCCGCCCCTCATCGCGATCGGCATGAACCCCTCGCACGCGGCAGAGACCCAGGCCGACAGGACCGTGAACAGGCTCATCGAGGCCAGCGTGCGGCACGGATACTCGGGCTGGATCATGCTTAACCTGTACCCGGAGCGCTCGCCCAAGCCGACCCAGCTCTCGGCCTACGACGCCGGGCTGTCGGCGCTGAACTGCGCGGCGATCGAGCAAGTGCTGCTGAGGCACGGTGCGAGCGAGGTGCTCGGAGCGTGGGGCAACATGCCGCACCGGACGCTCAAGCGCGCGAAGCTCGACGTGCAGGCGCTGCTCGACCGGATGGGCGTGAAGGTGTTCACGTGGGACCCGCTGACGAAGCAGGGGAACCCTCGGCATCCGAGCCCGCCCGGTCGGCCGCTGCCGATGCTGGGGCCGAAGATCTACGTGAGCTGACGACGAGGGCCCTGTTCTACGCGTGCTCCATGAAACGGATCACGTCGTGGACGTAGAAGACGTGGCCTTCTCCGATCGCCCTTGGAGCCCGCCGCCGAGGCGTTGTCGCGCTACGATGGGACCACGACATCCCCCACGCCTCTCCACGATGCGCACATGGGGGATTTTCCTTGCGCGATCGCTTACGCGGGTCTTACGACGGCAACCGCGGGCCCGTTCAGCTCGCACGCTCCAAGTGCGGATATCCGAATGATTCGTGAGGCCTCGCGCATTCGGAGCAGCCACCTACACTGTCGCACACCGAAACGTGATGCAGCATTCGGACGGAGGCTTCGATCTCGCGCGCTTGACGCTCCAGGGCCGCCAGGCGGTGCGAGAGCAATGGCGCTCTGGCCTCGGCCGGACCGAAGAGCATCGTCGCGATCTCGTCGAGGCTGAGCCCGGCGGCCTTGCCGCACTGGACCAGCTCGATCTGCGAGTGGTGCTCCTCATGATACCGCCGGTGACCGGCTCCCGTCCGTTCGGGCCGGAGCGCGCCGACATCCTCCCAGTGGCGCAGCACGTGCTCCGGCACCCCGTGGCGCGCGGACGCCTCACCGATCGTCGATCCCGCCATGCGCCGCCTCTATCGATTTGACCTCAGGTCGACCTGAAGATCGACCATGGACAGGGTATCCCACGACGAGAGGACGAAAACATGACTGGATCCGTGGCACGCAGGGCACTGGCGGACTTCAACGAGGGCGACGCCTTCTTCGAGCACTTGTCCGACGACGTCGTGCTCGAGTTCCCGTACGGGCCCTCGCTCGGGCTGCCCGCGCGCGTCGTCGGCCTGCAGGCCGTGCGCGAGCAGCTCGGGGCGGCGCAGGCGTCAGGGCTCACGCTGAGCGAGGCCAGGATCCACGACGCCGGTCCGGAGCGCTGCTTCGCGGAGTACACGGGCACGTACCGGACCGAGGACGGCCGCGAAGCCGAGGTACCGCTGGCCGCGGCGATCGAGCACGACGGAGACCGCATCACCCTGATCCGCGAATACTGGGACACTCTGCGCCTTGCGACGCTGAACGAGGCATGACAGGCCTACACCCGCCCAAACACGCCCGCAACGCGACAATCTGGCCGTCCTCGCCGAACTGATATTTATGCGTATTGAGCGACCATAGCGAGTATTAGGCGTTCCGCCCAGGAAATCGCTCTTGATCAGGTGAAAAATCAGTCGGTGATCGCGTAAGCTTGTGACTACGAAGAGCGCTTGCGCTGACACTGAGGACAGAAAAACGAGGATCGGTTCATAAATTTCACCCGGCGGATGGGTGATCCACATCGTGCACATGCCTGGTCGGTACGACCATAGGCATTTAAGGAGTGCGCAAAATAACCGGCCTGCCCGTTGACGTTCACGTACTGCGCGTCGAAGCTCGTGCCGCCCTCCACGAGGGCCTTCTGCAGCACCGCGCGGATCTCGGCGAGCAGCGTGCGGACGGCCCGCGTCGGGAGCGCCGACGCGGGCGTCTCCGGATGGATGCGCGCGGCCCAGAGCGCCTCGTCCGCGTAGATGTTGCCGATGCCGCTCACGACCGTCTGATCGAGCAGCACGCGCTTGATCGCCGACGCGCGGCGGCCGAGCCCTCGCGCGAACGCGGCGTCGTCGAACGCGGGATCCAGCGGATCGCGCGCGATGTGCGCGGCCTGCGATGCCACGAGGGGCGCATCGCTCCCCCATCCGCCCGGCGCGCCATCCGCCGTCGGCACGAGCGCGTCGACGGCGAGCGACCCGAACGTCCGCTGATCCGCGAACACGACGGCGAGCTCGCCGTGAGCCGGATGGTCGATCGCGAGCCGCACGCGCTCGTGGCGCTCGCGCGGGGCGCCGGGTGCGCGCAGGAGCAGCTGCCCGCTCATGCCGAGGTGCCCGATGAGCGCCTCCGCCGGCTCGATCGCCGCCGACTCGAGCAGAAGCCAGAGGAACTTGCCGCGACGCACGGCGGCCGTCACGGCGCGTCCGCTCAGGCGCGCGGTGAAGTCGTCGTGGGAGCCCACGTGCCGGGTGAGCGCACGGCCGTCGAGCACCTCGACTCCCGCGATGGTCGATCCCACCACGGCGGGCTCGAGGCCCGCTCGCACGACCTCGACCTCGGGGAGCTCAGGCACCGACGGTCCGCGCGCTGAGCGCGTGCCAGGCCGTGAGAGCCGCGGCCATCTCGGCCTGCTTCTTGCTCGTGCCCTCGCCGGTCGAGGCGTGATCGCCGACCTCGACCGTGGCGGTGAAGCGACGGTCGTGGTCGGGGCCGCGGGATGCGACCGAGTACGACGGCGCTCCCAGGCCGAGGCGCGCGGCGAGCTCCTGAAGGCTCGTCTTCGGGTCGATCGCCGCGCCGTAGCGCTCGGGGTTCTCCAGGAGCGGCTCGATGAGCCGCAGCACGAGGGCGGACGCCTCCTCGGGCCCTGCCGACAGGTACGCGGCGCCGAACACGGCTTCGGTCGCATCGGCGAGGATCGAGTCCTTGTCGCGGCCGCCCGTCTGCTCCTCGCCGCGGCCGAGACGGAGATGCTCGCCGAGGCCGATGCCACGCGCGACCTCCGCGAGGGCGACGGTCGAGACGACGCTGGCACGGCGCTTCGCGAGGGCGCCCTCGTCGAGGTCGGGGAACCGGCGATACAGCATGGTGGTGACGGCCAGCCCGAGCACCGAGTCGCCGAGGAACTCGAGTCGCTCGTTATGCGGGATGCCGCCGTGCTCGTACGCGTACGAGCGGTGTGTCATGGCCAAAGCGAGAAGCTCGGCGTCGATCTCGACGCCGAGCTTCTCGGAGAGTGGCCGCATGCGCGCCACGGAGTCGTATCCGCCGCTCAGGCGTCGGCGACCTTGCGGCCCTTGTACTCGAGGAACAGCTCGGTGCCCTGCGAGTCGGTGACGACCTTGGCCTGGTGCGGGCGGCTGTAGACGACCTTGCCGTTCTCCACCGTCTTGACGAGGGCCGGAGCCTCCGCCTTCCACTGCGCGCGACGCGAGCGGGTGTTCGAACGGGAGACCTTCCGCTTCGGGGGGTTACCTGCCATGACTAGCTCTCTTCTGTGCTCGGGGCGGCGGAGTCCGCCGATCCATTCTGGTCTGTGAGTTCTCGGAGCGCGGCCCACCGAGGATCGACAGGCGCCTGCTGCGCGGTGCCGGGGCTCTGCGTCAGCCGCTCGCCCGTGACCGGGTCGAGGCCGGGGCAATCCGGCTGACACACCGGCTGAAACGGAAGCGACAAGACGACCGCATCCCTGACCAGAGTTTCAAGATCCACGTGGTCGTCTTGAACCTCGAAGTCAGCAGTTTCCTCACCAGGATACTCGAAAAGCTCCTGGAACTCGACTTCGAGCGGTTCGGCGATGTCGCGAAGGCATCGACCGCACACCCCCTCGAACTCCGTGTCGAGCTCCCCCGACACGAGGATGCCCTCGTGCACGGATTCGAGACGGACGTCGAGCTCGAGCTCCTTCCCCTCCGGGATCGAGACGATCCCCTCGCCCCACTGCTCGGGTGCGGGGATGGTCAGCGTGTGCTCGCGCATCTCGCCCGGCTTGCGGACGATGTCGCGGACGGGCAGCACGAAGGGCCCGGTTTTACGCGTTCTCACGGGGATCAATCGTAGTCGCGCCCGGGACGACGAGGGCCGTGGCGCGCGCAGGGACGCGAGGTCAGAAGTCCTTCGAGGTCGCGCTGCGGAGGTAGCGGGCGACCGCCGCCGGCACGTAGGGCGAGACGTCGCCGCCCAGGCCGGCCACCTGGCGCACGAGCGAGCTCGACACGACCGAGTGGGCGGGATCGGCGAGGAGGAACACCGTCTCGACGCCGGCGAGGTGGTTGTTGACGACCGCCATGGGCGTCTCGTACGCGACGTCGCCCTGCGAGCGGATGCCCTTCACGAGCACGCCGGCGCCCACCTCCTGCGCGTAGTCGACGAGCAGGCCCACGCTCCACGATCCGACGATGACCTTGCCGGGGATCTGCGCCTCCTCGACCGACTGCTCGAGGAGCTGCAGCCGCAGCGCGATCGGCAGCATCCCCTCCTTGTCGGGGTTGTGCACGACCAGCACGTGGAGCTCGTCGTAGAGCGAGGCGGCACGCCGGATGACGTCCAGGTGACCGAGGGTGGGCGGGTCGAAGGACCCCGGGACGACGGCGATCCGGTTGCTCATGCGATCCAGCCTAGCCAGGAGCCCCATCCGCGCCCGGGCAGCGCCGCGCCCGCGACACGCCGTGCGGGGCGCATGCTCAGCTCTTGCTCAGGGCCGCGCGCTCCTCCTGCGTGACCCGGCGCGCCAGGGCGTCGGCGAGTCCGGGATGCCGGGCGAGGTCGGGGTCCGCCGCGAGGACGCGGTCGGCTTCCTCCCGCGCCAGGGCGATGAGCGCCTGGTCCTTGACCACGCGGAGCAGCCGAAGCGATGAGCGCACGCCCGACTGCGCCTCTCCGAGCACGTCGCCCTCGCCGCGCAGCTCGAGATCGACCTCCGCGAGCGCGAACCCGTCGAGCGTCGCCGCGACCGCCTCGACGCGCTCGCGCGCCGGCGTTCCCTCTGTCGCCTCCGTCACGAGCAGGCAGAGTCCGGGCACTCCCCCGCGTCCGACGCGTCCGCGCAGCTGGTGGAGCTGGGAGACGCCGAAGCGGTCGGCATCGAGGATGACCATGGTCGACGCGTTCGGGACGTCGACGCCGACCTCGATCACGGTCGTCGCGATGAGCACGTCGACGCGGGCGGCCGCGAACTCCTGCATGATGCGGTCCTTCTCCTCGCCCGGCATGCGGCCGTGCAGGGTCGCGAGCCTGAGCCGCCCGACCGCGGGGTGCCGCCCGAGCATCTCGGCGACCTGCGCGACGCCCCAGCGCGGGCCGGAGCCGCCCTCCTCCGCGGTGGCCTCCGGGGCGTCGTCCTCGGCGGCGGCCTTGCCCTTCGCCGCGACGTCGATCGCGGGGCACACGACGAAGACCTGGTGCCCCTTCTCGACCTCCTCGGCGACGCGCTCCCAGACCCGGTCGAACCAGCGCGGGCGCTCGGCGACCGGAGCGACGAAGGTCTCGATGCCGGCGCGGCCCGCGGGCATCGTGCGGATGGTCGACACGTCGAGGTCGCCGAAGACCGTCATCGCGACGGTGCGCGGGATGGGCGTGGCGGTGAGGACGAGGGCGTGCGGACTCGTTCCCTTCGCGCGCAGGGTCTCCCGCTGCTCGACGCCGAACCGGTGCTGCTCGTCGACGACGACGAGCCCGAGGTCGGCGAACGTCGTGCCCTCGCTGAGCAGGGCGTGCGTGCCGACGACGATGCGCGACTGACCCGACGCCACGCGGAGCGCGGCCTTCCGTCGCGCCGCCGCCGGCATCTGGCCGGTGAGGAGCGTGGGCATGACCTCGGGAGCCAGCTGCGGCCCGAGCATGCGCGTGATGGAGCGCAGATGCTGGCCGGCGAGTACCTCGGTCGGCGCGATCAGCGCCGCCTGGCCGCCGGACTCGGCCACCTGCAGCATGGCGCGCAGCGCGACGAGCGTCTTGCCCGACCCCACCTCGCCCTGCACGAGCCGGTTCATCGGCCATCCGGCGACGAGGTCGGCCGCGATCCGCTCGCCGGTCTCGCGCTGGTCGTCGGTCAGCGCGAACGGCAGCGCCGCGTCGAAGCGCTCGAGCAGGCCGCCCGGCTTCGCCTCGCGGCGCGTGGCTGCGAGAGCCCTGACGTCACGGCGCTGCTGAGCGAGTGCCGTCTGGAGCACGAGCGCCTCGTGCCACCGCAGCGCCTTGCGCGCGCTGTAGGCGTGCCCCTCGTTCGCGGGCCGGTGCACGCCGTCGAGCGCGTCGCGCGCGCCCATGAGCCCCTCCCGCTCCCGCAGGTCGTCGGGGAGCGGCTCGGGCACGTCGCCGAGGCGGGTCAGACACTGCTCGACGAGCTTCTGGATGGCCCAGCTCGTGAGCGCGGAGGTCGCGGGATACACGGGGATGAGCCGGCCGGCGAACTCCTGCGCGCGCGCATCGGCATCGCCCTCGTCGTCGAAGAGCTCGTACGCGGGATGCGAGAACTGACGCTCGCGACGGTACTCCCCGACCTTGCCCGAGAAGACGCCGCGCCGCCCTGGCCGGAGCTCGCGCTCGCGCCAGTCCTGGTTGAAGAACGTGAGCGACATCTCGCCCTGGCCGTCGCCGATGATCACCTCGAGGAGGCGCCCGCCGCGGCTGCGCATGGGACGCGACTGCACGCGCCGCACCTCAGCGACGATCGTGACCGTCTCACCGAGCGGGAGGTCGCGGATGGGGGTGAGCTCGCCCCTGCTCATGTAGCGGCGCGGGTAGTGCGCGAGCAGGTCGCCCACGGTCGCCATCCCGAACGCCCGCGAGAGCAGGCCGGCGGACTTCGCGCCGACGGCCTCCGTGAGCGAGGAGTCGAGCGAGAGCGGCATGCGTCGAGTCTAGAAGGGGCCCCGGACGCGGACGCCGCGCCCGCCGAGGATATCGTGGCAGGGTGACGAGGATCATCGCGGGCCGCGCGGGCGGCGCCCGGCTCGACGTGCCGCGCTCGGGCACCCGCCCCACGAGCGACCGCGTGCGCGAGTCGCTGTTCGGCGCGCTCGAGGACACCGGCCTCATCGAGGGCGCCGCGGTCGTCGATCTGTACGCGGGATCGGGCGCACTCGGTCTCGAGTGCGCGAGCCGCGGCGCCGCGTCGGTCGACCTCGTCGAGCGGTCCCGGCCGGCGGCCGAGATCGTGAAGCGGAACGTCGAGGTCGTGCGGCGCGCGATGGGCTCGAGCGCGCCCCGCGTGCGCGTCCACCCCATCGCGGTGCGCGCCTTCCTCCGCGGCACGGCGCCCGGCATCGACATCGCGTTCCTCGACCCGCCCTACGACCTGCCGCCGCGCGACCTCGACGACGACCTCGCGCTGCTCGCGCCGCTGCTCGCGCCGGGCGCGCTCGTGATCGTCGAGCGCGCGACGCGCTCCGGTTCCCCCCACTGGGCCGCCGCCGGCCTCTCCGCGTGGCGCGAGAAGGCGTACGGCGACACGACCCTGTGGTGGGGCGAGCCGCTCAGCGCCTGAGCGTCGTCAGCCCGCGGCCGCATCCCAATCGCGGTACGGATCCCAGCCGCCCGCGCCGAGGTACGGCACGCCGTCCACGTGGACCGATGCCTCGTCGCGCGGGATGACGCGTCCGATCGGGCGGAATCCGGGGGGCAGGGCGCCGGCCGGGAAGGTCGCCAGCAGCGCGTGGTCCTCCCCGCCCTCGAGCGCGATCCGCGGATCGTCCCCGAGGTCGGCGCTGTCGATCGCGATCGTGACCGCCGAGGCGTCGGCCATCCGCCGCGCGTCGAGCGCGAGGCCATCCGAGACGTCCATCATGGCGGTCGCGCCGGCGCGCGCGGCGAACGGCCCGAGGCCGATCGGCGGAGCGGGCCGCAGCTGCGCCTCGAGGACGCCCGTGTCGCCGTCCCGCAGCAGGGCGGGGTCGACGGGCAGGGGTGCGCCATCGGCGTCGCGGAAGCGCGCGAAGAGCACCTGCAGGCCCCGCGCGGCTCGGCCGAGCTCCCCCGCGATCGCGACGACGTCGCCCGCGCGGGCGCCCGAGCGCAGCACGGGGGCGCGTCCCTCGAGGTCTCCGAGGGCGGTCACGGCGATCGTGAGCACGTCGCTCGCGGTGAGGTCGCCGCCCACGACGGCGCAGCCGGGCGCGAGGGCGTCGCACGCGTCGCGGAGGCCGTCGGCGAGAGCCTCCACGAACGACGCGCGGGTGTCGTTGGGCATCGCGAGCGCGACGAGGAGCGCCGTCGGCCGCGCCCCCATGGCCGCGACATCGGCGAGATTGACGGCGGCCGACTTCCAGCCGAGGTCGTAGCCGCTCGACCACGCCAGCCGGAAGTCCGGTCCGTGGATGAGCGTGTCGGTCGTCGCCACGACCGACCCGGACGGCGCGGCGACGACCGCGGCGTCGTCGCCGGGCCCGACGAGGCCCGCGCCCGCGCGGCCCGTGCGCGCCAGGATCCGTCGGAGGATCTCGCCCTCGCTCAGCTCGCCGACCGTGGGATCCTCATGCATCCCTCCAGCGTAGGCGAACGCCCAGGACGCCCGAACGTAGGCTGGTGGGGTGAACCGCCGCCTCGCCGCCGTCTCGTGCCTCGCCGCCGTCGTCGCGCTCACGGGGTGCGCGCCGACCGTTCACCTCGAGGCGGCTCCGCGCGCGAACGACCCGCTGTGCGCCGAGGTCTCCGTGCGCATGCCCGACTCGGTCTCGGGCCTCGAGCGCCGCTGGACCGACGCTCAGGCGACCGCGGCGTGGGGCGAGCCGACCGCGGTCATCCTCTCGTGCGGATACGACGCTCCCGCCCCCACCACCCAGCAGTGCGTGACGATCGACGGCGTCGACTGGATCGTCGACGAGAGCGAGCGGCCCAATCTGCGCATGACGACGTACGGCCGCGAGCCGGCCGTGCAGGTCTACGTCGACACGACCGTCGTGTCGGCCGACGCGGTGCTCGCGGGCAGCGCGCTCGGCAGCGCGGTCTCCACGCTGCCGCGCGCGGCCCAGTGCACCGACCCCGACGCGGCGCCGGAGGGCGAGGACGCCCCGACGACCGGCACGCAGCCGGAGGACTGACTCGGCTCAGGCCGCGCGGGCGCGGCCCAGCTCGACGAGCTCCGTGATGAGCTCCGAGTACGTCATCCCGGACGCGATCCAGCACTTCGGGAACATCGAGATCGGCGTGAAGCCCGGCATCGTGTTGAGCTCGTTGACGACGATCTCGCCCTCGGGCGTGAGGAACACGTCGACGCGAGCGAGCCCGCGTCCGTCGACGGCCTCGAAGGCCCGGATGCCGACCGCGCGGATCGCTTGGATCTCGCCCTCCGACAGATCGGCAGGGCACACGACGTCGACGCCCTCGCCGCCGAGGTACTTCCCCTCGAAGTCGTAGAAGTCGCGCGTCGTGAGCACGATCTCGCCGGGGAGCGACGCGCGCGCCTCTCCCCCGTCGCGGCCCTCGAGCATCGCGACCTCGATCTCGCGCCCCCCGATGCCCTTCTCGACGAGCACCTTGTCGTCCTCCGCGAAGGCGATGCGCATGGCCTCGTCGAGCTCCGACGCGTCGTGCGCCTTCGAGACGCCCACGCTCGAGCCCGCGCGCGCGGGCTTCACGAACAGCGGGTACCCGAGCGCGTCGGCCTCGGCGCGGACGGCGTCGGGCGCCGTGCTCCAGCGCGCCCTCCGGACGGTCGTCCACGGCGCGACGGGCACGCCCGCCGCCTGCAGCGCGATCTTCATGAAGTGCTTGTCCATGCACAGGGCGGAGTCGAGCACGCCGCCGCCCGCGTACGGGAGCTCGAGGATGTCGAGGAAGCCCTGGATGGTGCCGTCCTCGCCGTGCAGGCCGTGCAGGATGGGCAGCACCGCGTCGACCGCGCCGAGCTCGCGCTCGACGCCATCCGCGTCGCGCACGCGCAGCACGCGGTCGCCGCCGCCTGCGGGCCAGATCACCCGCGTGCCGTTGTCGACGACCTCCGGCAGCCTCTCGGCGTCGAGCCGGAACTTGCCGGGGTCGTCGTCCTCGAGCACGAAGACGCCGTCGCGGGTGATGCCGATCGGGATCACCCGGTAGCGGTCACGGTCGATCGCTCCCAGCACCCCGCCCGCCGTCGCGGAGGAGATGGAGTGCTCGCTGGAGCGCCCGCCGAAGAGCACCGCCACTGTCGCCGTCGTCATTCGTCGTCCTCTCGCCCTGGGGGGTGTCGTCGTCTGTGGTGAGGTGCGGCGCGATGTCGCGCGGATCGAGCGTGCCGTCGAGCACCATCCGCACCTGCTCGACGATGGGCATCTCGACGCCCTTCGCCTTCGCGAGCTTGAGGATGGGGGCGACCGAGCCGAGGCCCTCGGCGGTCTGCTCCATCTGCTTCACGACGTCCTGCAGCGTGTAGCCCTGTCCGAGCAGACGTCCTGCCGTGTTGTTCCGGCTGAGGGGCGACTGGCACGTCGCGATGAGGTCGCCGAGCCCCGCGAGGCCCTGCATCGTCTCGGCCTGCGCGCCGTACGCCACCGCGAAGTCGGTCATCTCGACGAGGCCGCGCGTGATGATCGACGCCTTCGTGTTCTCGCCGTATCCGACGCCGTCGACGATGCCGATCGCGACGGCGATGAGGTTCTTCAGCACGCCGCCGAACTCGGTGCCGATGACGTCGGTGTTGACGAAGCTGCGGAAGTACCGGTTGCGCGCCGTGCGCGCGATCCGGTCGGCGGTCTCCTGGCTCGACGACGAGATGACCGCCGCGGTCGGCTGCTCGCGCGCGATCTCGAGCGCGAGGTTCGGGCCGCTCGCGACGGCGATGCGCGCGGGGTCGCAGCCGAGCGCCTGCTCGATGACCTGGCTCATCCGCAGACCCGACTTCTTCTCGACGCCCTTCATGAGGCTCACGACCGGCACGTCGGACGAGCCGATGAGCGGGCGCAGCTGCTTGAGGGTGTCGCGGGCCGACTTGCTCGGCACCGAGAGGTAGATCTGCTCTGCGCCCTCGACGGCCTTCTGGAGGACGTGGGTGGCGCGGATGGACCGGGGCAGGTTGATCCCGGACAGGTACTGCGAGTTGCGCTTGGCCTGGTCGATCTCGTGCGCGAGCTCGGCGCGACGGGCCCACATCGTGACCTGGGCGCCGCCGTCGGCGAGGATCTTGCCGAACGTCGTGCCCCAGCTGCCCGCGCCGAGGACGACGACGCGCTCGGGGATCACAGTTTGCCCGTCTCGGCCTGGCCGTGCTGCGTCGGGTCCCACCGCTCGGGCGGGGCCTTCTCGCCGCGCAGCTCCTCGAGCAGTGCGGTGATCGCGGCCATGAGGCGCTCCGTGCCCTCCTGGATGGCGGCCTGGTCGGTCCGCCCGCGCAGGTCGGACACGTCGAGGGGCTCGCCGATGAGGACGGTGATCGGCTTGCGCAGCGGGAGCAGCGACAGCTTGCCGTAGCGCGGCATGACCGCCTGCGTGCCCCACTGCGCGAGCGGGATGAGCGGGATGTCGCCGGCGAGGGCGAGGCGGATCGCGCCCGACTTGCCGCGCATCGGCCACAGCCCGGGGTCGCGCGTGAGGGTGCCCTCGGGGTAGACGATCACGCCGCGCTCGCTCGAGGCGAGCTCCTTCGCCTGCGCGAGCGCCTGCGCGGCCGCGCCGCGGGATCGCGCGACCGGGACCATCCCGGAGGCCTTCAGCACCCATCCGACGACGGGGATGCGGAACAGGCTCTCCTTCGCGAGGAACCGGGGCGCGCGCCCGGCCCGCCACGTCGCGATCGCGACGATGAGCGGGTCGATCTCGCTGTGGTGATTCGGCGCGAGGACGAACGCACCGCGACGGGGCAGGTTCTCCGAGCCGCGGAGCTCGATCCGCGCGAGCAGCCCGACGAGCGGGATGACGATCGCCGCGAGCGGCCAGAAGATGCTCGGGCGGCTCTTCTCAGGTGAGGCGGGAGCGCCCACCGTCACCCCACGACGTCGAAGTCGGCGCCGAGAGCGGTCAGCTTCTCGAAGAACTTCTCGTATCCGCGGCGGATGATGCCGACGCCCGACACGCGCGACGTGCCCTCCGCCGTGAGAGCGGCGATGACGTGGCTGTATCCGCCCCGGAGGTCGGGGACGACGATGTCGGCGCCGCGCAGCGGCGTCGGCCCCGTGATGACCGCGGCCTGCTCGAGCGCGCGACGCGGCACGCGACGGTAGGGGCCGTCGAGCCCGCGCGGGTGCACGACGATGTCCGCGCCCATCTGGTTGAGCGCCTCGATGAACCCGAAGCGGTTCTCGTAGACGGTCTCGTGCACGACGGACGTGCCGTGCGCCTGGGTGAGCGCGACGATGAGCGGCTGCTGCCAGTCGGTCATGAAGCCGGGGTGCACGTCGGTCTCGACGATGACCGGCTTGAGCGGGGCCTCGCCGCGGCGGAAACGGATGCCCTCGTCGGTGATGTCGAAGTCGCCGCCGACCTTGCGGTAGACGTTGAGGAACGTGAGCATCTCGTACTGGCGCGCGCCCTTGACGAAGATGTCGCCGTCGGTGGCCAGCGCCGCCGAGGCCCACGACGCGGCCTCGTTGCGGTCGAACAGCGAGCGGTGGTCGTAGCCGCGGAGCTCCTGCACGCCCTCGATGAAGATGACGCGGTTGGGCTCGTAGGAGATGATCGCGCCCATCTTCTGGAGGACGCCGATCAGGTCCATGATCTCGGGCTCGATCGCCGCGTTGCGCAGCTCGGTGACGCCGTTCGCGCGCACGGCCGTGAGGAGCACCTGCTCCGTCGCGCCCACGCTCGGGTACGGCAGCTCGATGTCGGCGCCGTGGAGGCCCTCGGGCGCGGACAGGCGGATGCCGCTGGGCTGCTTGTCGACGATCGCACCGAAGGCGCGCAGCGCGTCGAGGTGGAAGTCGATCGGGCGGTCGCCGATGCGGCAGCCGCCGAGGTCGGGGATGAACGCCTGTCCGAGGAGGTGCAGGAGCGGGCCGCAGAAGAGGATGGGGATGCGCGACGAGCCCGCGTGCGCGTCGATCTCCTCGAAGTTCGCCGACTTCGCGGCGCTCGGGTCGAGGATGAGCGAACCCGGCTCCTCGCCCTCGGAGACGGCCACGCCGTGCACCTCGAGAAGCGAGCGGACGACCTCGACGTCGCGGATGTCGGGCACGTCGCGCAGGGTGCTCGGGGTCTCACCGAGGAGGGACGCGACCATGGCCTTGGTGGCGAGGTTCTTCGCGCCTCGCACGTCGACCTGCCCGCGCAGCGGACGTCCGCCGCGGATCTCGATCACTTCGCCGCTGCGGGATGCCGAAGCGCCCGCGACCTTCGTGTCGCCCAGGAGTGTCATGTGCTGGTGGCCTCACTACCGTTCTGGCGGGTTGTCCGCCGTGCTGACGGGGCCCCGAGCCCCGGGCTCACGGAACGGGGATCGTCCGTGGCCGCCACGCCTCGCGGCGGGCCTCGAACTCCGCGATCTTGTCTTCGTTGCGGAGGGTGAGCCCGATGTCATCGAGCCCCTCGAGGAGCCGCCACCTAGTGTAATCGTCGATCTCGAACCCGGCCGTGAAGTCGCCGAGTACGGCGGTTCGCTCGACGAGGTCGACCGTCATCCGCACGCCGGGCTGCGCCTCGATGGCCGCCCAGAAGCGCTCGAGGTCGGCCTCCGAGATGATGCCCGTCAGCAGGCCCTGCTTGCCCGAGTTGCCGCGGAAGATGTCGGCGAAGCGCGGGCTCAGCACGACCTTGAACCCGAAGTCGCGCAGCGCCCAGACGGCGTGCTCGCGGCTCGAGCCGGTGCCGAAGTCGGGCCCCGCCACGAGGATGGATGCGCCCTGGTAGGGCTCCTGGTTCAGGACGAACTCGGGGTCCTGGCGCCAGCCGTGGAAGAGCGCGTCGTCGAAGCCCGTCTTCGTCACGCGCTTGAGGAACACCGCGGGGATGATCTGATCGGTGTCGACGTTCGAGCGCTTCAGCGGAGCGGCGATCCCGGTGTGGGTGGTGAACTTCTCCATGACGGTCTCCTTACGCTCCCGCGCCCGACAGGGCCGGCTGGTCGGCGGATGCGAGGTCGGACGGGCTCGACAGCGTGCCGCGCACGGCCGTCGCCGCGGCGACGAGCGGCGACACGAGGTGCGTGCGCCCGCCCTTGCCCTGGCGCCCCTCGAAGTTGCGGTTCGAGGTGGACGCGCAGCGCTCGCCCGGCGCGAGCTGGTCGGGGTTCATGCCCAGGCACATCGAGCAGCCGGCGAAGCGCCACTCGCCGCCGAACTCCTTGACGATCCGGTCGATGCCCTCGGCCTCGGCCTGCAGCCGCACGCGCGCCGAGCCCGGCACGACCATGACGCGCACGCCGTCGGCCTTCTTGCGGCCCTCGATGATCGACGCGAAGGCGCGCAGGTCCTCGATGCGGCTGTTCGTGCACGAGCCCATGAAGACCGCGTCGACCGGGATCTCCTTGAGCGGGGTCCCCGGGACGAGGTCCATGTACTCGAGCGCGCGCTCGGCGGCTGCGCGCTCGTTCGGGTCCTCGAAGTCGTCGGCGGCCGGCACGACGCCGCTCAGCGAGACGCCCTGACCGGGGTTCGTGCCCCACGTGACGAACGGCTCGAGCTCATTCGCGTCGATGAAGACCTCGGCGTCGAACACCGCGCCCTCGTCGGTGGGCAGCGTCTTCCAGTACGCGACCGCGTCGTCCCAGTCCTTGCCCCGGGGTGCGTGCGGGCGGCCCTCGAGGTAGGCGAACGTCGTCTCGTCCGGCGCGACCATGCCGGCGCGCGCCCCGGCCTCGATGGACATGTTGCAGATGGTCATGCGCCCCTCCATCGAGAGGGAGCGGATGGCGCTGCCGCGGTACTCGAGGACGTAGCCCTGGCCGCCGCCCGTGCCGATCTTCGCGATCACCGCGAGGATGATGTCCTTCGCCGTGACGCCCGGCTTCAGCTCGCCCTCGACCGTGATCGCCATCGTCTTGAAGGGCTTGAGCGGGAGGGTCTGCGTGGCCATCACGTGCTCGACCTCGCTCGTGCCGATGCCGAACGCCATCGCGCCGAACGCGCCGTGCGTCGACGTGTGGCTGTCCCCGCACACGACCGTGATGCCCGGCATCGTGAGCCCGAGCTGCGGGCCGACGACGTGCACGATGCCCTGCTCGGCGTCGCCCAGCGAGTGCAGGCGCACGCCGAACTCCTCGGCGTTGCGACGCAGCGTCTCGATCTGGGTGCGGCTCGTGAGGTCGGCGATCGGCTTGTCGATGTCGATCGTCGGGGTGTTGTGGTCCTCGGTGGCGATCGTCAGATCCAGCCGGCGGAGACCGCGTCCCTCGGCGCGCAGGCCGTCGAAAGCCTGCGGGCTCGTCACCTCGTGGACGAGGTGGAGATCGATGTAGATGAGGTCGGGCTGGCCGTCCTCGCCCTTCACGACGAGGTGGTCATCCCAGACCTTCTCGGCCAGCGTGCGGGGGCGGTCCGGAACCCGGATGTCGTTGGTGCTCATGCTCTTCCTGCTCCTAGCGGTCGTCGGTGTCGGCCTACGACGGACTCCGCGACGGGGAGAGGCCTAGAGCGTGATCCCGTCGCGGCGCATAAGGAGAAGTCGGGCGCACCGCACCCCTTCAGGATAGCAGGGTGCTCACCGACCCCTGTCGATCTGCGAGATCTGCACAGTGCGACGCGGCGCGCCGACCCGCCCTGTGGGCAGATCGACGCGCCGCGTCGTCAGAGTGCTCAGCCGGTCAGCGTCCGGGCTCCGTGACGGCCTTCTCGCGGCGCGCCTCGCGCGAGGACGAGATGAGGCTCGCGATGGTGGCCACGGCCATCGAGCCGACGATGACGCCCAGCGACATCCAGTTGTTGATCTCGGGCACCCAGTCGATGTGGTGGCCGCCGTTGATGAACGGCAGCTCGTTGACGTGCAGCGCGTGCAGGATGAGCTTGACGCCGATGAACGCGAGGATGAACGCGACGCCGTAGTGCAGGTACTTGAGCTTCTCGAGCAGGTCGCCGAGGAGGAAGTACAGCTGCCGCAGGCCCATGAGCGCGAAGATGTTCGCCGCGAAGACGAGGAACGGCTCCTGCGTGATGCCGTAGATCGCGGGGATCGAGTCGATCGCGAACATGAGGTCGGTCACGCCGATCGAGACGAACACGATGATCATCGGGGTGAGCATCTTCTTGCCGTTCACGACGGTGCGGAGCTTCGCCCCGTCGTACTCGTCGCTGATGTCGACGAATCGGCGGAGGGTTCGGACGATGAAGCTCTCGGTCTGCTCGTCGGCCTCGTGCTTCTCCGGCAGGGCCTGGCGCACGGCGGTGAAGATGAGGAACGCGCCGAAGATGTAGAAGATCCAGCTGAGGTTCTCGATGAGGGCGGCGCCGAGCAGGATGAACGCGGCGCGCAGCACGAGCGCGATGATGATGCCCACCATCAGCACCTCCTGCTGGTAGCGGCGGGGCACCGAGAACTGCGTCATGATCAGCACGAAGACGAACAGGTTGTCGATCGACAGGCTGTACTCCGTCAGCCAGCCCGCGACGAACTCGCCCGCGTGCTGCGCGTCGCCGAGGAACCAGAGGGCGCCGGCGAAGATGAGCGCGAGAGTGACGTAGAACACGACCCACAGCGTCGACTCGCGCGTCGACGGGATGTGCGGCCGCTTGAGGATGATGAGGAGGTCGGCGATGAGGATGAGGGTCAGGATCACGAGGGATCCGACCTGGAACCAGACAGGGATGTCCAAGCTCAGGGCCTTTCGGAGGGGACGACGGTATGCGAAAGTCTCTCCCCCGTGCTGCGCACGGTGCCTGACCGGGACCCCTCCGTCGAGGTCCGTGATGACGAGCAGGCGTTGACGGGATACTCCCCTTCGACCATCAGGATACCCAAGCGGCCAGGGCGGATGGTTGCATGTGAGACGAACGCGCTCTCGCCGGACACCTGATCGATGAGAGACGACGTATCCGCATCGGGAGGCGCGATGGACGACGCACAGCGCGACGCCGAGCTCGTCGCCGCCGCGAGGGCGGGCGACGAGGTCGCGTTCCGCGCGCTCTACCGTCGGCATGCCCGACCTGTGTACTGGATCGCGCACCGCCTCGTCGGATCCGATGCCGACGCGGAGGACGTCACGCAGGAGACGTTCGTCACGGCGTGGCGGAAGATCGCGGGGCTCGAGCTCGTCGGCGAATCGCTGCTGCCGTGGCTCGCCGCGATCTGCCGCTTCCAGGCCGCGAACCGGATCCGCGCGCGACGGCGCGCTGCCGCCGACGAGGTCGACGAGGCGCTTCCGAGCCTCGTGAGCGTCGAGCAGCAGGTGCTCGACGCGCGGCTCGCCGAGCGCATCGTCGAGGAGGTCGGCACGCTGAGTCCCCTGGACCAGCGGATCTTCCGGCTGTGCGCGGTCGACGGGTACGCCTATGCCGCGGCCGCCGAGGAGCTCGGCGTCGGCCACGGGGTCGTCCGCAATCGTCTCTCCCGCATCCGCACGCGCCTGCGTGCCGTCGTCGGAGAGGAGTCGTGATGGACGAGAGGGAGTACGCCGTGCTGCCCGAGGTGCCTGCCGAGGTCATCGACCGCATCGAGGAGCGGGTGTTCGCGGCGATCGACGAGGAGCGGGACCGCGATCGCGCGCTGCGTCCGGCACCGCGACGGCGTCGGATGTGGCCGGGGATCGTCTCGGGAGCCGCGGTGCTCGTCGTCGCGCTCGCGATCGCCCCGGCCGCCGTGTCCTGGTTCGATCAGCCGCGCGGCTCGGAAGCCGCCTACGACGGCTCGGCGAGCTCGAGCGAGGGCGGCGAGTCCGCTCCCCTGCAGGGCGAGAGCGTTACGGCGCCGGTCGAGGGCGACGACGCCGCAGCCGACAGGGAGGTGATCCGCACGGGATCTGCCTCGGTCGAGGTCGACGACGTCGATGACGCGATCGACGACATCCGCGTTCTCGTCGAGCGGCACGGAGGGCACATCGAGGGGCTCCGCGTGACCGAGGCGACCGCGGAGGACGCCGCGCTCCCCGGGGCGAGCTGGGTGACGGTGCGCGTGCCGGCCGACGACCTCGACGCCGTCGTCGACGCGCTCGGCGATGTCGGCGAGGTCCACGACACGGAGCTCTCGGCGCAGGACGTCACGACGCAGGCGGTGGATCTGCGTGCGCGCATCGCGGCGGCGCAGGCGTCGGTCGACCGGCTCACCGAGCTCATGGCGCAGGCAGGGTCGGTCTCGGAGCTGCTCGAGGCGGAGCAGTCGCTCTCGGAGCGCCAGGCGCAGCTCGAGTCCTACCAGCAGGAGCTCGCGCTCCTCGAGGGCCAGATCGCGATGTCGAGCCTCACGATCACCCTCACCACGGAGCCCCCCGTGACGGCCCCCGACCCGGCCGGATTCCAGGACGGACTCGTCGCGGGCTGGAACGGCCTCGTGGCGGCCGTGAGCGGCGCAGTCGTCGCGCTCGGCTTCCTCCTCCCGTGGCTGGGCGCGGTCGCGATCGTCGCGGGAGCGTGCTGGCTCGTGGTCCGCCTGCGCAGGCGGCGGCGCGCACGCGGAGAGGCCGTTCCGGAAAACCGGCGCTGATCGGCCAGACACGCGCGGGCGACCGCAGGAGGGGGCCTCGATTTGCCCGCCCCTGTCTCTCCGTGTCATACTCTTCTGGTGCCCGGGAACGGGAAGAACACGAAGAACTGAACACAGACTACGGCCCCATCGTATAGCGGCCTAGTACGCCGCCCTCTCACGGCGGTAACGCGGGTTCGAATCCCGCTGGGGTCACCGTAGAGAAGAAGCCCGGATCCGAGGATCCGGGCTTCTTCGCGTTCCCGGTGGTTGACTGATCCTCATGCGCGTCACGAAGCACGAACATGCCGCCCTCCGCATCGAGAAGGACGGGGCGACGCTCGTCGTCGACCCGGGATCGTTCACCGCCGCCCTGCCGGACATCTCCGATCTGGCGGGCATCGTCATCACCCACGAGCACCCGGATCACTGGACCCCCGAGCACCTCGCGGCGCTCCGCGCGCGCCACCCGTCGGCTCCCGTCTTCACGACGCGCGCCGTCGCTGCGCAGCTCGACGGCGACGCGGTCGTCGTCGCATCGGGCGACAGCGCGACCGCCGGCCCCTTCCGCCTCTCGTTCCACGGCGGCGTGCACAACGAGATCCACTCCTCGATCCCGCTCGTCGAGAACATCGGCGTCTTCGTCGACGACCTCCTCTACTACCCCGGTGACTCATACGCGCTCCCCGGGCGCGAGGTGCCACTGCTCGCCGCCCCGATCGGCGCGCCCTGGCTCAAGATCGGCGAGGCGATGGACTTCGTCCTCGCGGTCGCGCCGCGCGCGGCGTTCGGCACCCACGACGTGCCGCTGTCCGCACAGGGCCTCGCGATGCACCGCGGGCGCCTGCGCTGGGCCACCGAGCAGGGCGGCGGCGTCTTCCACGACCTCGACGCGGGCGACGCGATCGACGTCGGCTGATCGGGAGCCGCGGGTCGGCCCGGGCAGAATGGCGTCATGCCCATCCTCAACAAGGACATGTCGGTCTGCATCTCGCTCTCGGGCCGACCCTCGAACATCGGCACGCGGTTCCACAACTACCTCTACGAGGAGCTGGGCCTGAACTTCGTGTACAAGGCCTTCACGACCGACGACATCGAGGGCGCCATCCGCGGCGTGCGGGCCCTCGGCATCCGCGGCTGCTCGGTGTCGATGCCGTTCAAGGAGGCCGTCATCCCGCTCGTCGACGAGATCGAGCCCTCGGCCGAGGCGATCGCCTCGGTGAACACGATCGTCAACGACGGCGGCCGCCTCATCGCCTCGAACACCGACTACGAGGCCGTCGCCGAGCTGCTCGCGGCGCATGACGTGGACCCCGCACTCCCGGTGGTCGTGCGGGGTTCGGGTGGGATGGCCAAGGCCGTGGTCGCGGCCTTCCGGGGCGCGGGATTCGACCGCCTGACCGTGGTCGCGCGCAACCCGCAGGCCGGACCGGCCCTCGCCGACGCCTACGGGTACCGGTGGACGCCGACTGACCCCGAGCCGGGCGAGGGCGTGATCGTCAACGTGACGCCGCTCGGCATGGACGGCCCCGACGCCGACACGCTGGCCTTCTCGCCCGCGCACGTGGAGGCCGCCGACGTCGTCTTCGACGTCGTCGCCTTCCCCTCGGAGACGCCGCTCGTGCGGGCGGGACGCGAGGCCGGCAAGCGGCTCATCACGGGCGCCGAGGTCATCGCCCTGCAGGCCGCCCGTCAGTTCGCCCGGTACACGGGCATCACGCCCACGCCCGATCAGGTGCGCCGGGCCTCCGAGTTCTCGCGCGCCGGCTGACCACGGCGGAGCGCCTTCCCCGCGACGCGCGGCCGGAGAGTACCGTGCTGTGCACGACAGACCCGCGCGGCGGGGCCGCTCGACAGGAAAGGCGGGAACGACGATGTCCGACCAGGTCTACCTCTACATCGCGCTCGGCATCTACTTCGCGGGCATGCTCGCGATCGGCTTCTTCGCCGCACGCCGCACAAAGGACCACGAGGACTACATGCTCGCGGGGCGCAACCTGCCGCCGTGGGCCGCGGCCCTCTCGGCGGGCGCGTCGGACATGTCGGGATGGCTGGTCATGGGACTCCCGGGCGCGATCTACGCTACGGGGCTGATCGAGGCCTGGATCGCCGTCGGCCTCACGATCGGCGCCTACCTGAACTGGCTCCTCGTGGCGCCGCGGCTGCGCGCGTACACCGAGGTCAGCAACAACTCGATCACCGTGCCGAGCTTCTTCGAGAACCGCCTGAAGGATCGGTCGCGACTGCTCCGCATCGTCTCGGCTCTCATCATCCTCGTCTTCTTCACGCTCTACATCTCGTCCGGCATGGTGGCCGGCGGTGTGTTCTTCGAGAGCACGTTCGACGGCGAGTACCTCGTCGGCATGGTCCTCGTGACCGCGGTCACCCTCGCCTACACGCTGTTCGGCGGCTTCCTCGGCGCGTCACTCACCGACGTCGCCCAGGGCCTCCTCATGATGACGGCTCTCATCCTCGTCCCGATCGTGGCGATCTCCACGGTGGGCGGGTTCGGAGAAGTCGGAGCGGCGATCTCCTCCGCCGCGCCCGACGCGATGTCCTGGACAGGCGGAGAGGCGGTCACGGGAGCCACCGTGCTCGCTGTGATCTCCGCGCTTGCCTGGGGGCTGGGCTATTTCGGGCAGCCGCACATCATCGTCCGCTTCATGGCCCTTCCGAGCGCGCAGGCCGCCAAGCCGGCACGCCGGATCGGGATGACGTGGATGGTCCTGTCGATGGTCGGCGCCGTCACGGCCGGTCTCGTCGGCGTAGGGTTCTTCGAGCGCTCCGGTGAGACACTGTCGAATCCGGAGACGGTCGTGCTGCGGATGTCGCAGATCCTTCTTCACCCGCTCGTCGCTGGATTCGTCCTCGCCGCGGTTCTCGCGGCGATCATGAGCACTCTCTCGAGTCAGCTCGTGGTGTGCTCGTCGGCCCTCGTCGAGGACCTCTACAAGGTGGCGCGGAAGACGCCCCCTGGCGACCGCACACTCGTCATCCTCGGGCGCTCCTGCGTCCTCGCGGTCGCTGTCGTGGCAGCGCTGCTCGCGGTGAGCCCCAACGACACGATCCTGGGTCTCGTCGCGTTCGCGTGGGCCGGGTTCGGCGCGTCGTTCGGCCCCATCATCCTCCTGAGCCTGTTCTGGCGCAGGCTCACGGCGTGGGGAGCGCTCGCGGGGATGGTGTCCGGCTCGGTGATCGTGTTCACATGGCCGCTCCTCGGCACGGGCGTATACGAGCTGCTTCCCGGCTTCGTCGGAGCCATGCTCGTGACCGTGCTCGTCAGCCTCGCGACGTATCGCGAGAACTCCGACATCCAGCGGGAGTTCACCGACACCGCTGCTCTCACCGTGGTGCGCCCCCAGAGGACGGCATGAGCATCGGCATCCGCCGCTGGTGGCAGGGCCCGCTCGACGTCGAGGGCCTCGCGATCACGGCGGTCTCCGCGGCCGCGGACGGCGCGCGTGCTGTCGCGCGCACCCGCGGACTGTCCGTCTCGGTGGACACCTCCTCCGAGCTCATCCGATCGGCGTTCGAGACGGTCGAGCACGCCCGCGTCGACGGCCGGAGCGTGTCGCCGTGGGCTGAGCTCTCGGGCTTCGTCGCCTGCGCCGACGGATTCGCGCGTCTGCACGGCAACTACCCGCACCATGCCGACGCCATCCGCCGCGCGCTGGGGGTCGAGACGCGGCGCGACCTCGACGCGCGCGCTGCCGGCATGCCCGCGCAGGAGCTCGAGGACGCGGTCGTCGCGGCGGGCGGCATCGCCGCCCGCGTGCGCACGGCCGATGAGTGGAAGGACCATCCGCACGGACGCGTGACGCATGACGCGGCCTGGAGCGAGGTCGTCCCGGACGGGGAGAGCCGCATCGGACCATCCGACACCGCCCCGCTCGCGGGCGTGCGGGTCCTCGATCTCACCCGGGTGCTCGCGGGACCGACGTGCACGCAGCTCCTCGCCTGCCTCGGCGCCGACGTGCTGCGTGTGGATCCGCCCGGCCGACCGGAGATCCTCGAGCAGCACCTCCTGACCGGGATGGGCAAGCGCTCGATCGAGCTCGATCTCGCGAGCCGCGCCGCCAACGCGCGGGCTCTCGTCGCCGACGCCGACGTCGTCGTGCTGGGCTACCGCCCCGGTTCCCTCGACCGCTTCGGACTGACGCCGACCGCCCTCGCGGCCGATCACCCGGGCCTCATCGTCGCGACCCTCTCGGCGTGGGGCGAGGACGGCCCCTGGGGTGCCCGTGCGGGATTCGACTCGATCGTCCAGGCGGCGACGGGGATCGCAGACCTGTGCGCGGACGCCGACGGACGACCGGGCGCGCTGCCCGTGCAGGCGCTCGACTTCGCGACCGGATACGTGCTGGCCGCGCGCGTGCTCGAGCTCCTCGCCTCGGGGCGCGGCGGTCTCGTGCGGGCAAGCCTCCTCGGCGCGGCGCGGGCGCTCCTCGCGTCTGCGCCGCCGCCCGAGGCCGACGACGAGGTGTCGATGGGGACGACGATGGTGAACGTCAGCTCCCCGCACGGCACGCTCTTCCTGCCCCCTCCCCCGGTCCTCCTCGACCGCCGCTCGATCGAGCGCGACGTCGGCGGGTACCGCGCGGCCGCACCCGCCTGGCGCTGACATCCGACTCAGCGCCCGCCGCGGGCCCTGCGCTCTCCCTCGGCGAGCCGCGCGAGCGCGACCGCGCCGACGAGGAGGCCGAAGTCACGCAGCGCCACGTCGAAGTAGCCGGGCAGGGTCAGCAGATTCACGATGATCCCGAGCAGCCACGCCGCCACGACCCACGCGCCCCAGCGCGGGAGAATCGCGACGAGCACGCCGGCGGCGATCTCGACGACCCCGACGACGCGCATGGCGAACACGTCGTCGCCGGGGAGGATCGCGTCGATCCAGGGCGCGAGATAGATCGTCCAGTCGACGAGGAGATTCGTGAACTTGTCGAGCCCGAAGAGGATCGGCGCGACGGTGAACACGGTGCGGAGCAGCAGGAACGCCTGGTGCGTCGGTGAGCGGAGATCGCCGACCCCGGTGAGCGTCTCTGCTCGGGAACTGCGGAGTGTCGACATGAGCGTCGTCCTTTCTATCGGAAGTTACTCCGGACGTTAGAACGGTGGTAGTCTTTCGTCAAGAGGATTCTCCGAAAGAAGACGGACGAGATGACCGATGCCGATTCCGAGGCCACCCGCCGGATCCGCGGGCTCGCCGATCCGCTCCGCCGCGCCATCTACGCGTTCCTCAGCCGCCAGCGCCACGCGGTCACGCGTGACGAGGCGGCGAGCGCGCTCGACATCCCGCATCACCAGGCGAAGTTCCACCTCGACCGCCTCGAGCAGGACGGTCTCGTGACGGTCGACTACGCGCGCCCGCCCGGGCGCACCGGCCCGGGCGCGGGGCGACCCGCCAAGCGGTACCGCCCTGCCGAGAGCGAGATCGCCGTCTCGGTGCCGCCGCGTGGCTACGACGTCGCGGGTGATCTGCTCGCCCGCGCGATCACGCGCAGCGCGGCCGACGGCATCCCGGTGGCGGAGGCGGTCGCCGACGTCGCGCGAGCCAGAGGCCGCGCGATCGCCGCGGCGCGCGGCGCCGAGCCACCCGTCTCCGCGACCGCCGCGCGGGAGGCGGCCGAGGACATCCTGCGCGGCGAGGGATACGAGCCCGAGCGCGACGGACCCACCACGATCCTGCGGAACTGCCCCTTCCATCGACTCGCCCAGGATCACCGCGAACTGGTGTGCGGCATGAACTGCGCGCTCATCGACGGAGTGGGCGACGCGCTCGCGCCGCACTCGCCCGCGGTCGCCCTCGAGCCGGAGGACGGCCGCTGCTGCGTCACCCTCCGCGAGGGGGCCTAGCGGCCGCGCTCAGTGCGACGAGGTGGAGTGCGCCTCGTCGAACGTCGGACGGCGGCCGAACAGGCGCGCGATGAGGAGCACGGCCCCCACGATGACGAGCCCCTCGATGAAGCCGAACACCGCGGAGATCGCCGTGTCGACGACCCAGACCACCACGCCGCCGAGCGGCTCGAGCGCGTGCTCGACCGCATGGAGCGCATCCGCGAAGACGTGCAGGCCGACCTCGCCGAGGTTCACGATCACGAGGTGGCCGCCGACCCACAGCATCGCGACGGTGCCGATCACGCTGATGACGCGGAACACGGCGGGCATGGACGTCACGATGCGGGCGCCCGTGAGCCGCACGCTGCCGACCGGGCTCTCGGCCATCCGCATCCCGATGTCGTCGATCTTCACGAGCAGCGCGACCGCCCCGTAGACGAGCAGCGTCATGAGCAGCGCGATCACGGCGAGCACCGCGAGTGTCTGCCAGAACCCCATTCCCGCATCGAGGCTCGCGAGCGAGATGAGCATGATCTCGGTCGAGAGGATGAGGTCGGTGCGGATCGCGCCCCACACGAGGCGCTTCTCGTCGCGCGCGCCCTCCTCCGCATGGCCGTGCCCGAATCCGAACCACTCGAGCACCTTCTCGGCGCCCTCGAAGCAGAGGTACGAACCGCCCAGGATGAGCAGGAACGGGAGCACCCACGGCGCGAAGGTCGTGAGCAGCATCGCCACGGGGATGATGATGAGGAACTTGTTCGCGAGCGAGCCGAGCGCGATGCGGCCCACGACCGGCAGCTCGCGCGCGGGCGTGATGCCCTGCACGTACTGCGGGGTCACGGCGGCGTCGTCGATGACCACGCCGGCGGCCTTCGACGAGGCCTTCACAGCGGCGGTCAGGATGTCGTCCACGACGGCGAGCAGGCCGACAGACATGTGTTCTCCCACGGGTCCGAGCACGAGACGGGCAACGCAACGCTACCCGACGGGGATGGCCCTCCCCGCCGGGCAGCGCCGCGTCACCGCTGCGCGACGCCGCGGAAGCCGCGCAGACGCAGGCTGTTGCCGACGACGAACACGCTCGAGAAGGCCATCGCGGCGCCCGCGAGCATGGGGTTCAGCATGCCGAGCGCGGCGATCGGGATGGCCGCGACGTTGTACGCGAACGCCCAGAACAGGTTGGACTTGATCGTCGAGAGCGTGCGCCGGGAGAGGCGGATCGCGTCGACGGCGGCTCGCAGGTCGCCCCGGACGAGCGTGATGTCGGACGCCTCGATGGCCACGTCGGTCCCCGTGCCCATCGCGAGCCCGAGATCGGCCTGAGCGAGCGCGGGGGCGTCGTTCACGCCGTCGCCCACCATCGCGACGACGCGGCCCTCGCGCTGCAGTCGCGCGACGACCTCGACCTTGTCCTGCGGCAGGACCTCGGCGTGGACGACCTCGATGCCGACCTCGGCGGCGATCCGCTCGGCCACCGCGCGGTTGTCGCCGGTCAGCAGGACGGGGGTGAGACCCAGCTCCTTCAGCTCGGCGACCGCCTGGGCGCTGGTCGGCTTGACGGTGTCGGCCACGACGAGGAGCCCTCGTGCGCGTCCGTCCCATCCGACCGCGACGACGGTGCGGCCATCCGCCTCCTCGCGCCGCTGCGCCTCCGCGACGTCGGCGGAGAGGTGCAGAGCCCAGTCGGACAGATAAGAGGCCCGGCCGACGACGACGGCCGCGCCGTCGACGACCCCCTGCACGCCCCTTCCCTCGAGGTTCTGGAACCCCTCCACAGCGGGCAGCGCGCCGAGCTCCGCCGTCGCCGCGCGCGCGATCGCCTGGGCGATCGGGTGCTCCGACGCGCTCTCGAGCGCGCCTGCGAGCCGCAGGACATCGGCCCGCTCGACACCCGACTCGGTCACGACGTCGACGAGCGTCATCCGTCCGCTGGTCACCGTGCCCGTCTTGTCGAGCACGACCGTGTCGACCCGGCGCGTCGACTCGAGCACCTCGGGCCCCTTGATGAGGATGCCCATCTGCGCTCCGCGGCCGGTTCCGACGAGAAGCGCCGTCGGCGTGGCGAGTCCCAGCGCGCACGGGCAGGCGATCACGAGGACCGCCACGGCTGCCGTGAAGGCCGCCGACGCCGGGAAGCCCGCGCCGAGCCACGCGCCGAGCGCGACCACCGCGATCGCGATGACGATCGGCACGAAGACCCCCGAGATGCGGTCCGCGAGCCGCTGGACCTCGGCCTTCCCGCTCTGGGCGTCCTCGACCATCCGCGCCATCTGGGCGAGCTGCGTGTCAGCCCCGACGCGCGTCGCACGCACGACGAGCCGCCCGCCCTCGTTGACCGTCGCACCCGTCACCGCGTCGCCCTCGCCGACCTCGACCGGCACGGACTCGCCCGTGAGCATCGACGCGTCGACCGCCGAGGTGCCGGAGACCACGACGCCGTCGGTCGCGATCTTCTCCCCCGGGCGGACGACGAACTCGTCGCCGACGGCGAGCTGCGACGCGGGGATCCGGGTCTCGACGCCGCCGCGCAGCACCGAGACCTCCTTGGCGCCGAGCTCGAGGAGCGCCCGCAGAGCGGCGCCGGCCTGGCGCTTCGAGCGCTTCTCGAAGTAGCGGCCCGCGAGGATGAACATCGTCACGCCCGCGCCGACCTCGAGGTAGATGTTCGCCGCGCCGTCCGAGGGCGCGATGGAGAGCTCGAAGGCATGCGTCATGCCCGGCTCGCCTGCTGTGCCCAGGAAGAGCGCGTAGAGCGACCACAGGAACGCCGCCGAGGTGCCCATCGAGATGAGCGTGTCCATGGTCGCCGCCCCGTGCCGCAGGTTGAGCCACGCGGCGCGGTGGAACGGCCACGCCGCCCACACGATGACGGGTGCGGCGAGGGCGAGCGACGCCCACTGCCAGTACGGGAACTGCAGCGCGGGGATCATCGACATCGCGATGACGGGGAGCGTCAGCACGACCGACCCGATCAGCCGCTGCCGCAACGAGCGCAGCTCCGGATCATCCGGCTCGTCGTCATCCGACGGCTCGTCGACGGGCGGCTTCGGAAGGGCGGCCGTGTACCCGGTCTTCTCCACCTCGGCGACGAGCAGCGCCGGGTCGTACCCCTCGGGCACGGTGACGCGCGCCTTCTCGGTCGCGTAGTTCACGGTCGCCGACACGCCCTCGAGCTTGTTGAGCTTCCGCTCGATCCGGTTCGCGCACGACGCGCAGGTCATGCCTCCGATCTCGAGCTCGATGTCGGCGCCCCCGACGGACGTGCTCATCAGTGGCCTCCCGAATGCGCATGCCCGTGCCCGGCTGCGGCCGCGCCGGCGTCGAGCACGAACTCCGCGGTGTGGACCTGCCCGTCGACCTGGAAGTCCAGGTAGAGCAGGTAGCGCCCGGCGGTCGGCGCCTCCGCCGCGAACGCGATCTCCGGGCCGCCGAGGTCGTCCGCGCCGGGCTCCGCCCCCTCGGGATGCACATGGAGATACGCGAGGTCGCCCTGACGCAGCGCGACGAGGTGCCCGAATGCCCCGAGGTACGGCTCGAGCGCGGTGACCGGCTCGCCGTCGCGGGTGATCGAGAGCGTGAGCTCCTGCGCAGCACCGGGAGCGAGGTCGCCCGCGAGCTCGACGGTGTACCCGCCCACCTCGTCCACGCGCGACGGCTCGGCGCTGACGGGGGTGTAGTCGCCCGCGACCTCGACCGAGCGCGCGAGGGTGAGCCCCTGCGCGCCGTCGCCTGCCGGTGTGAAGTCGGCGTACACGCGGTACGTGCCGGCGGCCTCCCACGACCACGGGATGCTCCAGGCTCCGGTGTGCGCGTCGAGCTCGGGATGGACGTGGCGGAAGTGCGCGCCATCGGAGCGCACCACGATGAGGTGCAGCTCCTTCTCGTGCTCGATCGCGTACGACGTGAGCGGCTCACCCGCGCTGTCGAGGATCTGGAAGCTCAGCTCCCACTGCTCCCCCGCCCCGCTCGGAGCGGCGACCGCGGTGAGCGTGTAGCCGTCGGCGCTGAGCGTGACGCCCTGCGGGGCGTGCGCGCCGTGCGCGCCATCGCCAGGCGCGCCGTGCGCGCTCTCGCTCTGCGCGCCATCCGATGCCGTGCCATCCGTCGGCGCGGTCGTGTGACCGCCTCCGTGACCATCCACCTTGTCCTCCTCGTTCCATGCGGTGACGACCGCGTCGGGGGCGACGGCCGCCGCGACCCCGAAGGCCGCGCCGAACGCCGCCACCAGTCCGGCGCCGTACAGGGCGAGCCGCGCCCCCGCGTTCATCAGACGCGCTCCGCCGAGTAGCCGGCCTCCTCGACGGCCGCGAGGATCTTCGCGTCGTCGATCTCGGCCGTGCCGCTCACGACGAGGCGGCCCGTCTGCGCGCTCACGTCGATGCCCTCGACGCCCGGCACCTCGCCGACCTCCTCGCGCACCGACATCTCGCAGTGCCCGCAGGTCATGCCCGTCACGCGGTATTCGATCTCCGTCATCTTCGGTCCTCTCGTCAGGTTCGGAAGGGTGTCACCTGCGTCAACCGTATACCCCCCGGGGGTATTCCCGCAACGTGCTCCCTCTTGCTGCGAACGCCTCGGCGGAGCACGCTGGAAGACACATCGGCTTCGGCGGAACCGGAGGTGAGGACGATGCAGGTGAAGCCCGGCGATCGCCTCGTCGTGGAGGGCCACACAGACAGCGAGCCGCGCCGCGAGGCGGAGGTCCTGGAGGTGCGCGGACCGGACGGCGGCCCGCCGTTCCTCGTGCGCTGGAAGGACGGCCACGAGGGGCTCGTCTTCCCGGGAGCCGACGCGCACATCGTCGCGCGCGACGGCGCCTGACGCACCGTCCCGCGCGACCCGGGTTCAATGCGGGCTGTTGTGCCCGGGCAGCCACAGAATGGAGGCATGAAACCGGAGGGGTGGGCGCTGATCGTCGTCGGCACGCTCGCCGCCGGGCTCATCTCGATCGCGTTCCTCGGCGCGCTGGGGCGGCTCGCCCCGGGACAGGCCGGCGCGATGACGCTCAGTCTGCTCGCGCTGGCCCTTTCGGGGTTCATCGCGCTGCTGTTCTCGCCGGAGGCACGCGAGCGGCGTGCCCGCAGGCGAGGAACGCCGGGTGCGTCCGCACCCGCGACCGACGCCGTGCGACAGGAGACACGGGAGCAGCCACTGATCCCCATGGCGGAGTCTTGAGCCATGCCCTCCCAGACGCACGAGCTGAGGTTCACCCCAACCGAGGTGCGAAAGCGCTTCGTGAGCTGGTCGGACGGCGAGGCCGATCGAGAATGGGAATGCCTCCAGCTCATCTGGACGCACGCGCCCGGGCTCGCCCCTCGTCCCCTGAGGCGAGAGGTCGCAGACGGACACCCGGTCGTGGTCATGGAGCGGATCCCGGGCGAGCCGCTCGGTGAGGGGCCGCTCACCCCGGCTCAGACCGCTTCCCTCGGACGGGCCCTGCACCGCCTCTATCGCATCCCGATCGAGGGCATCACGGCTGCGGCGATCTCCGAGCGGCGATACGGACCTTCGACGCTCCCCGCTGCGCTCATCGGCTGGCTGCGCGAACCACAGGACCTCGCCCGCTGCGCGGATCCTGCCCGAGTACGCGACGGCATCGAAGCGGCGCTCGCATGGCTTGCGCGTTCGGACAACCGTCCGGAAGCGCAGCTGACGAGTCTCGGGATCGCCGATCTCAATCCCGCGAACGTCCTGTGGGACGGCGAGACCTGTCGCCTCGTCGATTTCGAAGACGGCGGCGTCACCGATCCCGCCTATGATCTCGCAGACCATGTCGAGCACATCGCCGCACGCCGAAGTGGGGTCTACGACCCCGATGCTCTCTCGACTGCCGTCGGCTTCTCCGAAGAGGAACGCGCTCGAATGCGCGCATTCCGACCGTTGTGGGCGGCCTTCTGGCTCGCGATGCTGCTGCCTGGGAACGGGGCATTCCGTCGCAATCCACCGGGTTCGACGGAGACCCAGGCCGCTTACCTGATGCGTCTCATCACCTGATCGACGCGCACCGCGGCGTCGGGCGCTTCACGCTCAGGATGACTCGGAGCCGCCGGACGCGTCCGCGATGACGCGGTCGATCCAGTCGCGACGCGGGAGCGATGGGATCGCGTCCCGCGAGAACCACCCCAGCTCGAGGAGCTCCTCGAGGTCGGGGGTCGCCGCGGAGAGCAGCTCGCAGTCGAACGCGGTCGTCACATAGCCGACCTGGTCGCCGTTCGGATAGGTGACCATCATGGGCTCGCCGCCGTAGACGCCGACGATGCCGCGGACGCGGACTCGCGCACCGGTCTCCTCGAGGACCTCGCGCAGCAGCGCCGCGACCGGCTCCTCCCCCGGCTCGACACCGCCGCCGATCAGGCTCCAGAGCCCAGAGTGACGATGCCGCGCCAGCAGGAAGCGGTCATCGTCGCGGATCACCGCTGTGACGCCGGGAAGCAGCAGGAGATCGTTCCCGATGCGGGAGCGCATCGAGGCGACGTAGTCCGACATCGGCATGCACGGAGTCTAGGCACGACCGGCGACGAAGTCCGGGAAGTCGGCGGGTCCGATGCCGTCTTCCGCGAAGAACGCGCGCACGAAGAGGGCGGCCTCCTCCTCGATCCGATCCAGCGGCAATCCGGAGACCGTGAAGCCGTAGGTGCCGTCGGCGGGGCCCGTGAGCCAGGTGAAATCGACGCAGCGCAGTCCGCCCGGCTGCTCTCGCGTGTCGACCCGGAACGTCTCTCCCTCGACCTCGATCACGGTGCTCATCGCTCCACCGTACGACGCACAGATGATCTCCCCCTTCGAAGTCGTCCTCGACCTGCGTCTGCCGTAGCCCACCGGACGTCGCGCATGGACACTCGTGACACGTCCGAGCCCGCCGGCGGAGCGCCTCGATATCGTGAAGCGCATGGAGGAGCCGACGGAACCAGACACGCCGGAGACGGAGCCGTGGTCGCCGCGGCGTCGCCGACTCACGGGAACCCTCCTCGTCCTGATCCTCGTCGGGCTCGTCGCCTTCGCTCCGGGGCCGATTCTGCGGATCATCCACACGAATAACGCCCACCAACTCGTCGACAGCCTTCCCGCCGAGCGCGACACGCTGCTCGCGAAGCGGGAAGAGTTCCGTGCCCCGCTCGAACAGCTCGGCGCTCCCGTGCGCTCCTGGACCGAGGTGTCCTGCTCGCTCGCACCGCAATACAGCGACGGCGACGGCGAACAGGACATCGTGATGTTCTATTCGCAGCAATGCTCGCTGCGGAGCATCGAGCTCTACCCTGTACCGGATGAGCTCACAGACGGCGCATCCGTCGCCGCATGGCTCGGAGGCCACACCGCGGGCGACCCGACGTGCAGCGAGCTCATCTTCGACGTCCTCACCCCTGACGCCGGTGCCGTGGGCCCCGACGCGTACACACGGGACTTGTGGTGGATTGACCCAGACGGCACACCGCCCGAGGATGAGCCGGATCGCTGCATGCTCGCCGCTCCTGGCGGGCCGCGCACGGCGCACACCACCGTCGACGTCGACGAGCCGCTGACCGCAAGCTCCTATCTCGTCTACACGGTCTGGACGCCTGTGACCGCGACCGACGTCGGATGCGACTACGCGATGTCGTCCTGGCTCGGCGGATGCGTGGGAGAGCCGGACGGCTTCCCCGTGGTCTGAGCGGGGCGCCAGGGAGTGAGTTCCTGCGCGGCCTGCAGCTCAGATCGGCACCGCCGCATACGAGAAAACCCCCGCCGGA
This sequence comes from Microbacterium sp. KNMS, assembly GCF_053851835.1. Classification (NCBI taxonomy): domain Bacteria; kingdom Bacillati; phylum Actinomycetota; class Actinomycetes; order Micrococcales; family Microbacteriaceae; genus Microbacterium; species Microbacterium sp. KNMS. The sequence goes on along the minus strand of NZ_JBSQBP010000019.1, from coordinate 2,529 downwards.
GCGGGGGTTCTTCAGAGCTGGGGTACCTGGACTCGAACCAAGAACAACTGAACCAGAATCAGCCGTGTTGCCAATTACACCATACCCCAAGAGGTTTCCGGCCTGGGCCGTACCGAGGGTCTACTCTACCCGAACCGGCGAGGGCGTCCAAACCGGGGCGTTCCCCATGGCGTGTCGCTCACGCGACGCGGCGTGCGACCTCGAGGAACGCGTCGACCGAGGCCGAGACACAGGTGGCCCGCCGGCTCGCGAGGATGGGCACGGGATCGATGTCGACGATCGGCACGCACACGATCCCCGGGCGCCGATAGTGCGTCGCGACGGACGCCGCCGCGATGTTCACGCCGATCCCCGCGGCGCAGAGCTCCAGCAGACCCTCGACGTCGTCGGCGACAGCGGTGACGCGCGGGCGCACGCCGCTCGGCCGCGGGTCGACCAGCCACCACGACCGCACCGGCCCCTCTGCGGCTCCCACCACGACGAACGGGAGGTCGTCGGTCTCCGCGATGCGCACGCTGTCGCGTGCCGCGAGCGGATGGTCGTCGCGCAGCACGAGCACGCGCGGCTCGGTCGCGATCTGCTCGGACGATACCCCGTCTTCCCTCGCGCCGGACGGTGGGGCGATCACGACGTCGACGACGCCGTCGCGCAGGGCCTGCGCCCCCGCGAAGAAGCCCAGCCGCACGAGCTCGACGTCGAGGTCGGCGTCCGCTGCCACGAGCTCGGCGAGCGCACGGCTCACGATCGGGCCCGCGCCGGCCGCGACGACGCCGACGCGCAGCGTGCCACCCCCTGCCGACTCCGACGCCCACGCCTCAACCGCACGATGCGCGCGATCCGCCTCCACCGCGAGCGGGAGGAACGCCCGACCGCGCTCGGTCAGCGCTACGGACCGCGGGGTCCGGTCGAACAGCCGCGCGCCGACCACGGACTCGAGGCGCGCGATCTGCTGACTGAGCGTGGGGCCCGAGATGTGGAGGGCCGCCGCGGCACGGCCGAAGTGCAGGTGCTCGGCGACCGTCACGAAGTAGCGCAGCTGCGTCGCCGACACGTTCATGGGTCGATGTTAGCCCGCGGCTAATGCGCGTGCGCCTCTTCCACGTGGACGCGCGGCCGCGCTCAGCGCGAGGCTGAACCCGTTCCTTCCCCCTCGACAAGGAGGTCGTCCGTGTCCGACACCGCCCCCGCCATCCCGAGCGCCCTGCCCGGCGCGCCCGCCCCGTACTTCCTCGACGAGGTGCAGGGCGACAAGCTCGTCATGTTCGACCAGCTCTTCACGCTCCTCACGACGGGAACGCAGAACGAGGGGCAGTTCGACGCATTCGTGACGGAGGGACGGCCCGGGCGTCCGGTGCCCGCGCACTACCACGCGCTCACGCACGAGACCTTCTTCGTGCTCGAGGGCGCCATCCGCCTCTGGATGGATGACCGCAACGGCTTCCGCGAGACCCGCATCCTCGAGGCGGGCGGCTTCGGGTTCGTTCCGAAGGGCACGGTCCACTCGTATCGCATCGAGCGCACGGGCAGGATCTTCGGCGTCACGAGCGCGCCCTTCACCGACTTCTTCCGCGCGGTCGGCGCCCCCACCGACATCCCCGGGATCCCCGAGCCCGACCGCTTCCACATCCCGCCGTTCGAGCGGATGGCGACCGCGGGCGCCGAGCACGACGTCAACTTCGTCGAGGGCTATGAGCTCTTCGACTGAGCGGACGCTGCGCGACGTCGTCTACGCGACGCGCCCCGGGTTCCGGCCGCTCTCCCTCGACCTGCATCGGCCGGAGGCCGACGGCGCCCCGCTGATCGTGTTCGTGCACGGCGGCGGCTGGCGCGTCGGCAGCCGCCGGGTCATGTGCCCGACGTTCGCCCCCGAGCACGGGTTCCCTCGACTCGTCGCCGACGGGTTCGCCGTCGCCTCGATCGACTACCGTCTGAGCGGCGAGGCGGTGTTCCCCGCGCCGCTCGACGACGTCGCGGCAGCGCTCGCATGGCTCCGCGAGCACCAGGGCGCGCTCGCGGTCGACGCGACGCGCATCGTCCTGTGGGGCGAGTCGGCGGGCGCGCACCTCGCGGCGCTCGCTGGGCTCTCGGATGGCGCGGTGCGCGGGGTCGTGGACTGGTACGGCCCGAGCGACCTCGTCTCGTTCCCCGCACCTGCGGCGTCGGATGAGCGCCCGACGCGCGAGGAGGCGCTGCTGGGCGGCGCCGTGGCCGACCTCCCCGAGCGCGCGCGTGCCGCGAGCCCCGCGCGTCAGGTCGCGCCCGGCGCGCCGCCGTTCCACATCGCGCACGGGCTCGCCGACACGGCCGTGCCCGCCGCGCAGAGCGAGGCGCTGCACGCCGCGCTCGTGACCGCGGGCGCCGACGCGACGCTGCAGCTCGTGCCGCGGGCGGCCCACCTGTGGCAGGGGCTCGACGACCCCGACGTCGTCCTGTCCCCCGCGCTCGCCTTCGCGGGGGGGGGGGGGGGGGGGGGGGGGGGGGGGGGGGGGGGGGGGGAGGGGGGGGGGGGGGGGGGGGGGGGGGGGGGGG
>NZ_JBSQBP010000018.1:0-89714 GCF_053851835.1 Microbacterium sp. KNMS | reverse complement strand
CGACAGCGGATCCACAAACCGCGGCTTCCTGCTCGTCACACCCCCATCATCAACCCCACCACCGACATTCGAACGGGCTGGCGGAAGAGGTGATCCCGAGAATCCGACCCCGCATGTCGGGGTGCCTCGGCGGCTCGTCGGAGGCCCCAGCCGCGCTCGGTCAGCGGCGAGGCGGCGAAGCGTCGAGGCGGCGAGGCGTCGAGACAGGAACAAGCCGCGACCAGGACTGCCCGGCCGCCTGGTCACTCCGCCGGCAGCGTCACCGTCGGCAGCGGCATCGGCGTGACCGGCGTGTGGGTCTGCGACGGCGATGGCGACGGGGTGGACGGCTCGCTCGTCTCGGGGGATGGCGCCGGCTCGCTCGTCTTCGGGGATGGCGCCGGCTCGGTCGGCGGCGGGCTCGTCGCGGGCGGCTGCGTCGTGGGAGGCGGCGTCGTCGCGGGCGGCTGCGTGGGCGGCGGGCTCGTCGGAGGCGGAGTCGTCGCGGGCGGCTGCGTGGGCGGCGGGCTCGTCGGAGGCGGCGTCGTCGCCGGCGGCTGCGTGGGCGGCGGGCTCGTCGGAGGCGGCGTCGTCGCGGGGGGCTGGGTCGTCGGCGGCGGTGTCGTCGGCGGCGTGCTCGGCTTCGGCGTCTCGCTCGGCTTCTCCGAGGGCTGCGGGTTCTCCGACGGCTTCGGCGGCTCGCTCGACTGCGGGCTCTCGGCCGGCTGCGGGTTCTGCGATGCGCGCGGATCAGGAGCCCACGGCTTGATGTCGACCGGCTCGCCGGCCCCGTCGAGGTAGCGACGCGGGTCGACCGGGACGCCGTTCACGTGCACCTCGAAATGGAGGTGGTTCCCGAAGCTGCGACCGGTGTTGCCCACGAGCCCGATGGGATCGCCCGCCTCGACCCAGTCGCCCTCCTCGACCACGCGGCTCCCGTGCGTCATGTGCCCGTAGAGCGTGCGCACGCCGTTGACGTGCTGGATCATGACCGCGACGCCGTAGCCGTAGTGGCTCTCGCTCGAGAGCACGACGATGCCGGGGGCGGCCGCGCCGATGGGCGTGCCGCCCGGCGCCGCGATGTCCATGCCCATGTGGCGACCGTTGCGTGCCCCGAACTGGTCGGTGAGCACGGGGTTCGCGATCGGCCACAGGAAGGTGTCGAGGGACGCGAGCTTGCCGTCATCCCCGAGGCGCGAGAGGTCGACGTCGATGCCCGCGGCGATCGCCGCGCGGATGAGCTTCTCGCGCGCCTCGCGCCGCAGCTTCGTCACCTCGTCGACGGTCGTCGCGCCGTAGTCGCTTCCGGCGAGCGCGGGCACCTCGATCGCGCCGGCCTCGGCGAACGCCGCCGCCTCATCCGAGAGGCCCGCGGTCGGCGACTCGGGGCGCTCGAGGTCGTCGGACACCTCGCCGTCGTCGACCGCGATCGAGACCGCCGCGACCGGCTCGCTCTCGGGCGGCGCGCCGGCCGCCGCGAGGGCGCCGGCTCCGGTGGCCGCGGCGACGAGGGCCGCCACGATGACGCTCGCGTGCGCGGCGCGCGTCGAGCGCACCCGCGTCGCGGATGCGTCGTTCGACTCGCCGTCGGAAGTGTCCTGCTGCATGTTTCCCCCGCGCCTATACTGACCGGTTCTCGTCGCAGACGGAAGACCCGCGGCGAGATCGGCCGTGCGGGGTGCCCGCGCACCTCCTTCAGCTGCGGGCCATCCGATGCGAGGATGGCCCGCATGAGGCGGGTCAGGGTGGTCGTCGAGGGCGTCGTCCAGGGCGTCGGATTCCGGTGGAGCACGGCGCGCCAGGCAGAGCGCAGGGATGTCGTCGGCTGGGTCCGCAACGTGGGCGCGGATCGCGTCGAGGCCGAGCTCGAGGGCAGCTCCGACGCCGTCGACGCGGTCGTCGACTGGATGCGGCAGGGGCCGACCGGCTCCCGCGTGGACGACATCGCGATCGAGGAGATCGCCCCGACGGGCGCGACCGCGTTCGAGCTGCGCCCCTCCGTCTGAGCTACTCGACGAACGTGACGTCGACCTGGATCTCTGCGGCGATCCGCTCGAGGTCGGCGACGACGTCGGCGAGGTCGACGTCGTCGGGCACGCGCAGCTCTGCCGTCGCCTCGAACAGGCGCCCGCCCGCCATGGCCGCGTCGCGCGCCTCGGTCGCCATCGACTCGATGCTCAGCGAGCGGGCGCGCAGGGCAGAGGAGATCTCGCGCACGATGCCCGGACGATCGTGCCCCAGCACCTGGAGCGTGACGCTGCGACCGCGCGGCGCGTGCACCTCCTCGGCGGCGCGCACGACCACGGTGAGCAGCCCTTCGAGCCCCTTCAGTCCCTCGCGGAGCGCGTCGACGCGCTCGGGCGGCACCGAGACCTGGATCACGCCCGCGAACGTGCCGTCGAGCTCGGCGAGCCGGCTGTTCTCCCAGTTGGCGCCGTGGGCGTCGACGACGTCGGCGAGGGCCGCCACGAGGCCCGCGCGGTCGTCTCCGATGACGGTGAGGACGAGCGATGTCACGCTCCCCACCCTACTGAGCGGCCCCGCCGTGCGCAGTCCCCGCTAGCGCGCGTCGCGGCGAGCTTCAACCCCACGACAGGGCGCCCTCCGACGTGCGACCGTGAGGAGATGAATCACAGGTGGCAGCAGCTCGACGCCGAGTTCCGACGCGAATGGACGGGGCACCCCGTCGACGAGATCGAACCGCACGCGCGGAAGATGGTCGACCGGCTCAGCCCCGGGGTCTCGTCGGAGCTCGCGCGCGCCTACGCGATCTCGGTCTCGGAGGGCCGCCCGTTCGGCCTGGAGTGAGCCCCGCTCAGCTCACCACGGCAGCGGGCGCTCCGGCCCGCGCTCGCTGTCGTCGGGGAGGTCGGGCAGCTCGTAACCGCCGGCCCTGATGCACAGCCACCGCAGCTGCCCATCCGATTCGGGGTGCGCGCGCCACGTTCGCCAGACGCCCTGCCCCACCCGGACGATCGTCCCGGGGCCGACGTCGACGACGTCGTCGTCGAGCCCCATCTGACCGCGCCCCTCGAGGAACACGTAGACCTCCTCGACGCGCGCATGGCGGTGCCAGTAGCCCGCCTGCTCCCCGGGCTCCAGCGCGTTCGCCGTGAGCCCGATGTACTGCATCGCGAGCTCGAAGTCGACCACGCGCCGTCCGTCGCGCGAGCTGTCGGGGCGGAAGCCGCCGAAGTGGTCGCGCCACTGGTCGAGGCCGCCGATCTCGCTCACCTGGTAGTCGCTCATGCCGCCACTCTAAGAGCGCCCGAGCGCATGGGGCTCTGCCCGCGCGCCGTTATCCAGCCGTGATGTATCAGATCCCGCGCTGACCTCTCCTCCCCTGTGACGGGAGGCGCCGGCGAGCGCGCGGCTCCCGGATGTCCACGGCGAGGCGCAGCGGGGAGACGCGATGTATTCCGGTATCGGGGAGCAGGGGCCTACATCCGCCACGAGGACACCCGGCTCGCGCATGCGCCGTGGCGGAGGACACCGGTGACCGTGCTCGAGCGGGCGCTCGTCCTCGCGCCGAGCAGCCGTCTCGTCTCCCCCGCGCGGGCGAGCCGCGAAGCCGCTCCCGCGATCCGCGCGCCGCGCATGGCCCCCTCGCTCGAGAGGCGACGGCGCCTCGAGCGCCGCCACACGGCGCGCGTGCTGCTCTCCGACGCCGGCGTCGTGGCCCTCGCGGCGCTCGTCGCCGGAGCCGTCTCCTCGACCGGTCCGTCGACCGCCGCGACGCTCGCGGCACGCGGCGCCCTCGCGCCGTCCTCCGCGGTCGTCACCCCCGCGCTCCCCGCGCTCTTCGCGGTCGCGCTCGGCGTCTTCTGGTGGATCGGCCTCGCCATCGCGGCACCGCGGAGCGTCCACGACACCCGCGGCCGCGAGCTCGCGCGGGTCGCCGCCGTCACGCTCGACGTCTTCGGACTCCTCGGCCTCGGCCTGGTCGTGACCGGCGCCCCCGCGATCTACGCGCAGCTGTTCGTCGCGGCGCCGATCGGGCTCGCCGGCCTCCTCGCCGCGCGCACCATCTGGCGACGCCGGCTCACGGCCGAGCGCGTCGCGGGCCTGCGTGTCTCGCGCGCCCTCGTCACCGGCCGCCCCTCCGACGTCGCGCGCGTGTCGTCGACGATCACCGGCAGCGACGCCTCGGGGTACCGCGTCGTCGGCGCCGTGGAGTTCGACGAGGCGCCGCGCACGCAAGCGGCCGCGATGCACATCGCGCAGGAGGCGGCTCGACGCGACGCGGACGCCGTCATCGTCGCGAGCACGGCCGCCTCGGACGCCGACTTCGTGAAGCACCTCGGCTGGTGCCTCGAGGGCACGGCCGCCGAGCTCATCGTCGCGAACGGCGTCATGGACGTCGCGCGGGCTCGGATGTCGCTGGACGCGGTGGGCGGGCTCCCCCTCGTCCGCCTCCGCATGCCGGAGTACGACGGCGGCGCCCTCGTCCTCAAGCGGGCGTTCGACATCGTCGTCTCGACGGTCGCGCTCGCGGGCATCGCGCTGATCACCCCCGTCATCGCGCTCGCGATCGCCCTCGACTCCCCGGGCCCTGTCTTCTTCACGCAGGAGCGCGTGGGGCGCGATGGGCGCACGTTCCGGCTCGTGAAGTTCCGCTCGATGCGGACGACCGCGGAGGCCGAGCTCGCACAGCTGCGCGCGCAGAACGAGGGCGCCGGCCCGCTGTTCAAGCTGCGCTGCGATCCGCGCGTCACGCGCGTCGGACGGTTCCTGCGGCACTACTCGCTCGACGAGCTGCCGCAGTTCTGGAACGTGCTCGTCGGCGACATGAGCGTCGTCGGGCCGCGCCCGCCGCTTCCGAGCGAGGTCCTCGCTTACGACGACGCGACCGTGCGGCGGCTCTACGTGAAGCCCGGGATCACGGGTCCCTGGCAGATCGGCGGGCGCAGCGACCTGTCCTGGCAGGAGAGCGTCCGGATCGACCTCGGCTATGTCGAGAACTGGTCGCTCCAGGACGACATCTCGATCATGTGGCGCACCGTCAGGGTGATGGTCCGCCCGAAAGGAGCGTACTGATGTCCGTCATCCTCCCCGGCCACGCGCTGCCGGTCCCCTCGTTCGCCCGCGCCGCAGCGCTCAGCCGGCCGGCGGCGGCCGAGCAGGGCATCGGGCTCGGCGAAGCCCGCATCGTGGACGGCGTCCCCGTGCAGTCGCTCACCATGGCCGCCCTCGTCGACGCGATCGTCGCCATGACGCGCACGACGGGCGTCGACGTCCTCGTCGGCGTGAACGCGCACGTCGTGAACCTCGCGCGCCACGACGCGACGCTGCGCCGATTCCTCGCGACGACGACGATGAACTACGCCGACGGGCAGTCCGTCGTCTGGGCGACGCGCCTGCTGGGCGCGGCGCTGCCCGAGCGGGTCGCGACCACGGATCTCGCCGCTCCGCTGCTCGCGGCCGCCGCGCGCGACCGGCTGCCCGTGTACTTCTTCGGCGCACGCCCGGGAGTGGCGGCGGCCGCGGCCGAGCGGATGGCGCAGGAGCTGCCGGGCCTCGCGATCCGCACGAGCCACGGGTACATCCCCGACGAGGAGTCGGATGCCCTCATCCGCGACATCCGCGAGCACGGCACCCGGATCCTCTTCGTCGGGCTCGGCGACCCCGTGCAGGAGCGCTGGGTCGAGCGGCACCGCGATCAGCTGCCGCCGGTCGTCCTGACCTGCGGCGGGCTCTTCGACTGGCTGAGCGGCACGCATCGCCGGGCGCCGCAGTGGATGATCCGCGCCGGTCTCGAGTGGCTGTGGCGGCTGGGCCTCGAGCCGCGCCGGCTCGCGCGCCGCTATCTCGCGGGGAACCCCGCATTCGTCGCCGCCGTCGTCCGCCAGCGTCTCGCCGAGGCCTCGCGGCGCCCGACCCGCATCGCGCACCACCGAGCAGCATGAGCACCGTCGCCGCATCCGACCGCGCCGCCCTCGCCCGGGGCAGCGCGCTGAGCTTCGCCGGGTCCGCGGCGAGCGCCGTCCTCGGACTCGCGCTCGTCGTGCTGCTCGGCCGGCTGCTCGGCGACGTCGGTGCGGGGATCGTGCTGCAGGTGATCGCGCTCTTCACGATCGCACTCGGGTTCGCCCGGTGGGGCGCCGACTCCGCCGCGCTGTGGATCCTGCCCCGCCTCGCCGACGGCGAGCGCGGCGCCATCCGCCCCGCGCTCGCGCACCTCATCGCCGTCGCGGGGCTCGGCGGAGCGGTCGGCGCGGTCGCGCTGACCCTCGGCGCCGCGCTTCTCGACGGCCCCGTGGCCGCGGCGCTTCCCGCGGCCGCATGGTGTCTCCCTCTCGCGGCGATGATGCTGACCGCGCTCGCCGGGGAGCGAGCGCTCGGCGGGGTCGGCCCCTACGTCGCGATCGGCGGCGTCGGGCTCCCGGCGCTGCGGCCGGCGGCCGTCGCCCTCGCAGTCGCCGCAGGGGGCGGCGTGGTCGCCGCGAGCTTCGCGTGGGCCGCGCCCGCGGCCCTCGCCCTCGCGGCGGCCCTGCTCGTCCTCCGCCGCCGGGTCGACGCGCTCGGCGTCGAGCCGATGACCGCGAGCGCGTTCCGGTCGTCCGGTCTTCCGCGGCGCCTGCGCCGCTACGCGCTCCCCCGTGTCGTGTCGGAGTTCCTGTCGCAGCTGCTCATCTGGCTCGACGTGCTCATCGTCGGCGCCATCGCCGGCCCGGCCGCTGCGGGGGTCTACGGCGCCGCCACGCGGATCGCGTCCGCCGGATCACTCGTGGACTCCGCGATCCGCGTGGTCGTCTCGCCCGTCTTCAGCCGCCTGCTGCACCGTCGCGACCACGCGGCCCTCGCCGACCTCTTCCGCGCCGCGACGACCTGGCTCGTGCTCTTCAGCGCACCGCTCTACCTGCTCCTGGCCGTGTTCTCGCCGCTCGCCCTGTCGCTGCTCGGGCCATCCTTCGAGGAGGGCGCGGTCGCGCTCGCCGCCCTCTGCCTCGGGTCGGTCGTGACGTTCCTCGCCGGCAGCGTCCACTCGGTGCTCCTCATGAGCGGCCGCAGCGGTCTCGCCGCGGCGAACAAGGCGATCGCGGTCACGGTCGACGTCGCGCTCCTGCTCGTGCTCGTCCCGCTCTGGGGCGTCACCGGGGCCGCCGTCGCGTGGGCCGCGGCCTGCCTCCTCGACGCGATCCTCGCGACCATCCAGGTGCACCGCGTCCTCGCGCTGCCCCTGCCGCTCGCGGCGGGGGTGCGCCCGCTGCTCATCGCGCTCTCGACCGTGGGGGCCGCCGCCCTCGGCGCCAGGCTGCTGCTCGGCTCGACCTGGCTCGGCCTCGCCGTCGCCGCCCTCGTCGGCGGCGGCGCCCTTCTCACCTGGGCGCGGCTCGCCCCGCGCTCCCTTCACCTCGACGCCTTCGCCGATCTCGCTCGGATCCGGCGGAGCACCACAGGAGACCCCTCATGAGTCCATATCGCTCCCGGCTGTCCGCGACCGTGGCCGGCTCGGTCGCCGGCGCCGCCACCCTGCTCGTCGCGATCGGCGCCGCGCTCCTCGCGGGCGCCGTCGCGAACGCCGACCCCGGTGACGAGGCCGCTCCGCCCTCTCCGACGCCCACGGCATCCGCGACCCCGACGCCCACCGCATCCGCGACGCCGGTCGCGACCGAGGAGCCGCCGCGGCGCGACCGCCCCGCTCCGCCCGCGACGACCCGTCCTGCTCCCGAGCCGGATCGCGACGAGCATGCGGAGGGGCGCGGCCGCTTCGGCGACCGGGATCTCGAGAAGGGTCCGGCCGAGGAGCTCGTGGAGGAGGTGCTCACCCCGCCCGACGCGGAGGATGCGGCCCGCCCCGGCGATCTCGAGGCGCTCCTCGCCGACGTGACCGCCGGCGCCTACCGCGCCGAGCTCGAGGCCCAGTGGCTCGAGCTCTCGGCGAACGGATGGTCGTACGTCGGGGAGTCCCAGGTCGTCGGGCTCGAGATCCTCGCGCTCGACGAGGAGGCCGAGCCGGCCACCGCGCAGGTGAAGGCCTGCATCGACGCGAGCGGCCTCGAGCTCGTCGACGCCGACGGCGAGCGGATCGGCTCCGAGAAGGACACCCACCCGCGGGCCGCCCACCTCTTCGACCTCGTCTACGAGGACGGCACGTGGCGCGTCCTCTCCCGCTCGTTCCCCGACGACCCCGCGTGCTGAAGAAGGGCCCGCTCATGACACTCCGCACCCGCATCGCGGCCGTCGCCGCGATCGCCCTCATCGCGACGCTGGCCGCTCCGATCCCCGCGACCGCCGCCGATCCGACGCTGCCCGCCCCCGACGGGCGCACCGAGGCGACGGCCGCGGCATCCTGCTGGGAGGTCGCGCAGGTCGACCCCGACGCGCCGAGCGGCGTCTACTGGCTCGCGACCCCAGCCATGGGCTCCGCGCAGCAGTTCTACTGCGATCAGGAGACGGATGGCGGCGGCTGGGTCCTCGTGGGGCGCGGACGCCAGGGATGGTCCGAGTCCATCCTCGGCTCCGGGACGCCCGCGCAGGTGCGCGAGCCCGCGACGGGCACCGCGGCGTTCACGCCCCGGCAGCTGCCCGGCGCCCTCATCGACCAGCTCAACAACGACCAGCCGATCGGCGCCCTCGCCGACGGCATCCGCCTCGTCCGCGCCGCGAACGCGGCCGGGACGTCCTGGCAGGACACGCGGTTCCGTCTCACCAGCCCGCGCGACGAGTGGACGTGGGAGTTCAACAACCAGCAGCGCGTGGGGTCGTTCCGGATCGGCAACCGCAACGGGACCGGCGGGACGACGAGCAACTTCGGGAACGACAACGGGCTCATCCGCGTGCGCACCATCACCGGCTCCGCCGAGGGCTGGGCGATGGGATTCGGGTACGGCTCCGACATCAAGGGCTCACCCGACGGCACGAGCTACCTGTGGTCGCCGAGCACGAGCGCGGGCTACGCCCGGCCGTTCACGCAGGTCTTCATCCGACCGAAGCTCCTGAGCGCGGATGTCTTCGCACCGGTCCCGGCCGGCGGCACGCCCGCGACGGCCGGCACGGCGGTCGCGGAGGCCTTCGCGCAGACCCAGCCGTGGGGTGTCGCTGGCCTCGGCGCCGGTCCATCGACCCTCGAGGGCAGCAACGAGGTGTCGGCCTTCACCGAGAACGTCGACCGCGTCTTCGTGGGCGGCAACTTCACGAAGGTGCAGCGCTCGGCCGGCGGCTCGGGCGCGGTCGAGCAGGCGTATCTCGCGGCGTTCGAGCGCGACACGGGCACCTGGATCTCGACCTTCCGCCCGGTGTTCGACAACCAGGTGAAGGCGCTCGCGCCGCTCCCGGGCGGGCGCATCGCCGTCGGCGGCTACTTCTCGACCGTGAACGGCGAGAGCCACCCCGGCCTCGTCGTGCTCGACGCGACGACGGGCGCCGTGGACGCCTCGTTCACGGGCGCCCTGCTGAACTTCCTCTCCGGCGGCGTGCCCGTCGTGCGCACCCTCGACGTGCAGGGCGACTGGCTGTACGTGGGCGGGTCCTTCACCCATGCCAAGGCCGCGACCGGCGCTCAGGTCTATGCACGCAACACCGTGCGGTTCTCGATCGCGAGCAGCGTGCCCGACGCGTGGAACCCGGAGTTCAACGGAACCGTCATCAGCCTCGACGCCTCGGCTCACGGCGACCGCGTGTACGCGGCCGGGTTCTTCAGCCAGTCGAAGGGGCGCCCCGCCGACAAGGCCGCTGTGCTGTCGACCGCCGATGAGTCGCTCACGCCGTGGCCGGTCGTGTTCTCCAATCGCACGGGCGGCCGCCAGGGCTACCAGCAGGCCGTGCTCGAGGTCGGAGATCGCGTCTGGCTCGGCGGCTCCGAGCACTCGCTCATGAGCTACCGTCGCGACACGATGGAGATGGCGAGCTCGAACATCACGCTCGCCGGCGGGGACTTCCAGGCGATCGCGTCCGACGGCGAGACCGTGTACGCCGGCTGCCACTGCTTCGGCACGAACTACGAGGGCGCGACCGTGTGGCCCGGCATCGGGACGGCGTGGACCGGCGCGCACGCGATCTACGGCAGCGGCGCCTGGAGCGCCGAGAGCGGCGAGTACCTCGAGTCGTTCAACGGCATCCTCAACACGCGCGCCGGCGCCGGCGCCTGGGCCCTCTTCGTCGACTCGCGCGGCACGCTCTGGCAGGGCGGCGACTACAGCTACTCGACCCGCGCGGGCTATGTGCGCCAGTGGTCGGGCGGCTTCGTGCGCCACGCCCCCTCCGACGTCACGAGCCCGTCAACGCCGGGCGCGTTCAAGGCCGTCAGGACGGCCGAGGGCGTGAACCTCACGTGGACGGCGGCGACGGACGACCGCGCCGTGACCGCCTACCAGGTGCTGCGGGCCGATCGCGTGGTGGCGACCGTCGGCGGGACGTCGGCGGCTCTCCCGCCCGCCCCCGACGGCACGCTCTACGCCGTGCGCGCCATGGACGCGGCCGGGAACCGCTCGGCGAGCACCCCGGCCGTCCCCGCCGAGGCGGCTCCCGGGCCCGATCCGGCCTCGCCGACGCTCATCGACGCCGGCTCGAGCTGGGCGACCCTCTGGTCGACCGCCGCGCCGCCGTCCGACTGGGCTGCTCCCGAGTTCGACGACGGCTCCTGGCTCAGCGGCGCGGCTCCCGTCGGCTGGGGGACGTCGGACATCGCGACCGCCCTCGACACGTCGCTGTCGCCTCGCCCGCTCACGAGCTACCACCGGCACGACATCGACCTCCCGGGCGGCGCGGTCGCGCTGCGCTTCTCGGTCCGGGTCGACGACGGGGTGGTCGTCTACGTCAACGGGGCGGAAGTGCTCCGCAGGAACATCGACCCCGGCCCGGTCACCGCGAGCACCTACGCCAACACGGCGGTCTCGGGCACGACGGCGATGGCGCAGCCGTACGTGGCGGAGATCCCCGCGACCGCCTTCCGCACGGGGGCCAACACGATCGCGGTCGAGGTGCACTCCAACTACCGGGCCGCGAACAGCCACAGCTTCGAGATGACGGTGACGGCGCCATGAACGCCCAGACGGCGTCGGCGCGGCCCGCGCGCGCCCTCCGCACCTCCCGTACCGCCCTCGCGCAGGCGCAGAAGAGCGGCGCCGGGGTCCCCGCGTACACGCGCTGGATCAATCGCCGCCTCGCGCGCGGCGTCGCAGCCGCTGCGGTGAGGATCGGAATGACGCCGAACGCGGTCACGCTGCTCAGCGCAGCGATGTCGGCGGCGGGCATCGCCGTGATCGCGGTCGCCCCGCCGTCCGCGGGCTCGGGCGTCGCCGCCGCCGTGCTCCTGGCGGCGGGATACGTCCTCGACTCGGCGGACGGCCAGGTCGCCCGGCTCAGCGGGGCGTCGAGCCCGGCCGGCGAATGGCTCGATCACGTCGTCGACGCGATCCGCTCCCCGGCGATCCACCTGGGCGTCGCGGTCGGATGCTTCGTGCACCGCCCTCAGGACGTCTGGCTGATGGGAGTCGCGCTCGCCTTCGCGCTCCTGACGTCGGGCCAGTTCATGAGCCAGATCCTCGCGGAGCAGCTCGCGTCGCGTCACGGCCGCTCGGTCTCGGAGCCGAGCGGCGTCGCCAAGTCGGTCGCGCTCATCCCGACCGACCCCGGCACGCTGTGCTGGGCCTTCGCGCTGTGGGGAGCGCACGCGGCCTTCGCCGCGGTCTACGGCCTCCTCTTCATCGCGAACCTCATCCACGCGGGCATCTCGATGCGCCGCAAGCACCGCCGTCTGAGGTGACGGCTTCACCGGGGGAAGCACGATGTCCGACACCGCACACACCACGACACTCGGTCTCGATCACTACGCTCGCGTGCTGCGCAGGCAGTGGCGCCTCGTCGTCGCCGCGATCGCGATCGGGGCGATCGCCGCGATCGCCTACCTGCTCGTCGCCCCACAGCGCATCACGGCGACGACCGATGTCAACCTCTCCGTCATCACGACGGATCCCTTCAATCCGCAGCGCGCGGCGTCGGGTCTGCTGGACGACGCCACCGAGGCCGCGATCGCCCGCTCCTACGTCGTGGCCGAGCGCGCGGCGGCCCTGCTCGGCGACGCCGACGCGACGCGCGAGATCCACGACACCGTCGACGTCACGATCTCGGAGGGCGGCACGATCGCCCACGTCTCCGCGACGGCCGCGACGCGCGCGCTCGCGATCGAGCGGGCGGACTCCGTCGCGGCCGCCTACCTCGCCTACCGCAGCGAGCAGGCCGAGAGCCGGCTCGACGTCATGGTCTCGGGGCTCAGCACGCGCATCGACGAGCTCGACGCGCAGCTGGCCGAGGCGAACGCGGCGATCGCGGATGCGGGATCCGGCGCCGCGCAGGCGCAGGCGACGAGCGACCGGGAGCAGATCCTCCTCGAGCTCGAGGGCCTGCTGTCGCAGCGGAACGCGCTGCAGAGCGTCGACACCTCGGGCGGCAGCGTGCTGACGGGAGCCGCCGACAACCCGATCGACTCGGCACCGCCGCGCTACACGACGGCCGCGACCGGGATCGGGATCGGCGCGATCGTCGGCATCCTGCTGGCTTTCCTCCGCGAGCCCTTCGACGGGCGCCTGCGCAGCGGAGCCGAGATCACGCGCGCGCTCGGCGGGCGCGTGCTCGCCACGCTCCGCACGCCGCACCCGAGGACGCCCCTCGAGGCGCCGGACGCCGAGGCGATGCGCATCGCACGCGAGCGCCTGCTCGCCGACCTCCCCGCCGGGGCGCGGGCGGTCGCGGTGCTCGACGACACGTCGTCGGAGGGGGCCGTCGCGACGGGGCTGGCGATGGCGACCGCGCAGAGCGGGTTCTCCGTGCGGCTCGTGCTCCCCCATCCTTCCGAGCGGCGCCTCGCGGTCCTCCGGTCGGCCGGAGCGGCGCCCCGGGCCGCCGTGCCCGGGCTCAGCGTCCGCTTCGGGCGCGCGGACCTGCATGGCGAGGCGCGCACCGCCGAGGCGCGGGTCGCCGTCGAGTCCGCGCCCGAGGGGACGCTCGTCATGCTCGCGGTCCCGGTCTCGGCCGGCACGGCCGACCTGCTCGCCGCGCTGCGCTTGGCCGACGCGGTGGTCGTCGTGCTGCAGGAGGGCGCGAGCCGCCGCGCGACAGCCGCCGCCCTGCGCGACGAGTCCGCGACCGCGGGGGTGCCGCTCATCGGCGCCGTCGTCGTCCCCCGCGAGCGGCGGCGATCACGGCGCCGCGCACGCCGACGGGAGGTCGCGCCCGCGGCCGACGAGACGCCCGCTCGCGAGGAGTACGCCGATGCGGTCTGACACGGCGTTCGCCCCGGCTCCCGCACGGCTGACTGCGGCGGAGGCCCGCGGCGACCTGCCGCGGTGGCCGATCACCGCGATGTTCGCGGCGTTCCCCCTCTGGTGGGCGCTCGGGATGGCCGAGATGGCGTGGATCCCGCTCGCCGCGGCCATGGCGGTGCTCCTGATCCGCCGCGGCGACGTCCGCGCGCCGCGGGGCTTCGGGATCTGGCTGCTGTTCCTCGCGCTCGTCGCCGTGTCGGTGATCGGGATCGACACCCCCGGCCGGCTCATCGGGTTCGTCTACCGCGCCCTGCAGTACCTCTCGATCACGATCGCCTTCCTCTACGTCTACAACGCGCGCCGCACGATCACGCTCGACTGGCTGCTCGGCATGCTCACGCTGTTCTGGCTCTTCGTCGTGGCAGGCGGATGGCTCGGCGTGATCGCGCCCGAGTTCTCCTTCCGGACCCCGCTCGGCTACGTGCTCCCCCGCGGCCTCCAGAGCAACGAGCTCGTGGGCGAGATGGTCGTGCGGCGGGCGACGCAGTGGAACCCGGACGCCTGGACGGTCCTCGATCCGCGCCCGGCCGCTCCGTTCCTCTATACGAACGGCTGGGGCAACGCGTACTCGATGCTCCTCCCGCTCGTCATCTCGTACGTGGCGCGCATCCCCCGGGACCTCTGGTTCCTCGGCCTCCTCGTCGCGATCCCGCTTTCGTTCGTCCCCGCGTTCCTCACCCTCAATCGCGGGATGTTCATCGGGCTCGGCGTCGCGGCGGTCTACGGGGGCCTCATCCTCCTCGCCTCCGGTCGCGTCCGCGCCGTCGCGGGCCTCGCTGCGGCGTGCGCCGTGGGCCTCGCCGCGGCCGCGGTGCTCGACGTCGGAGACCGGCTCCTCGGGCGCGTCGAGTCGAGCTCGTCGACCGAGGACCGTGCGGACCTCTACCAGGAGACGCTCGTGCGGACCCTCCAGTCCCCGGTCTTCGGCTACGGGGCGCCGCGCCCGTCGTGGACGGAGGGCGCGCCGTCCGCGGGCACGCAGGGTCACGTGTGGATGGTGATGTTCTCGCACGGCCTGCCCGCGCTCGCGGTCTTCCTCCTCGCCCTCCTCTGGCTCGCGTGGTCGACGCGTCATGTGCGCAGGCGGATGACCGCTGTCCACGTCGTGCAGGTGGTGCTCCTCGTCGAGGTCTTCTACTACGGCGTGCTCCCGCACGGGCTCGTGCTGGCCCTCCTCCCGGCGGCCGCCGCCCTTCCCCACGACACCGCTCTCGAGAGGCCGTCCTCATGAACCCCCGCGTCACCGTCGTCATCGCCACCCGCGACCGCCCCGAGCTCCTGCGGCGGGCCGTGCGCTCCGTGCTCGCTCAGGACACGGCGCACCCGCTCGAGATCGTCGTGGTCTTCGACGGATGCGCGGTCGATCCGCTCGCCGACCTCCCGCGCGGTCGCCACCTCGTGCGGACGATCGCGAACGACCGGACGCCCGGACTCGCGGGCGGTCGGAACACGGGGATCCTCGCGGCCGAGGCGCCGCTCATCGCCTTCTGCGACGACGACGACGAATGGGCGCCCGGGAAGCTCGAGGCGCAGCTGCCGCTCCTCGAGGACCCCGACGTCGTCATCGCCGCCACCGGCATCCGCATCCTCTCAACGGGAGGCGCGCACGACCGGCTCCCGCCCGAGCGGGTCGCGCTCGCGGACCTCCTCCGCTCGCGCATCACCGAGCTGCACCCGTCCTCCTTCCTCCTGCGCACGGCCGATGCGCGAGGGCGCCTGGGTCTCGTCGACGAGGAGCTGCCCGCGTGCTACGGCGAGGACTACGACCTGCTGCTGCGCGCGGCCAAGATCGGCCGCATCGCCGCGGTCGCGGCGCCGCTGACGATCGTCCACTGGGACCGGCCGTCGTACTTCAGCGAGCGCTGGCGCGGCATCGCCGACGGCCTCAGCTACCTGCTCGACAAGCACCCCGAGTTCGCCCGATCCGCGCGCGGCCGCGCGCGGATCGAGGGTCAGATCGCCTTCGCGCACGGAGCGCTCGGCGCGCTCGCCCCCGCCCGGCGATGGGCTCGCGCGGCCATCCGCCACGACCTCCTGCAGCCGCGCGCGTACCTCGCGATGTGCGTCGGCCTCCACCTCGTGTCGGGCGGGCGCGTCGTCTCGGCCCTGAACGCGCGCGGACGGGGGATGTGACATGCCGCGGCTCTCCGTGCTCATGCCGGCGTTCGACGCGGCGCCGACGATCGACCGCGCCGTGCGGTCGACGCTGCGCGACCTCCCAGCCGACGCCGAGCTCGTCGTGCAGGACGACGGATCGTCCGACGGCACGCTCGCGGCGCTCGAGCGCATCGACGATCCGCGCCTGCGCGTGCTGACGGGCCCGAATCGCGGCGTCGCCCGGGCGCTGAACGCCCTGCTGGATGCCTCAGCGAGCGAGTTCGTCGCGCGGATGGACGCCGACGACGTCGTCCTCCCCGGCCGCTTCCGCCGGCAGCTGCGGGCGCTGAAGGCCGCGGACGCCGTCTTCACGACCGTCGCCTCCTGGCACGGGGCCGGGGTGCCCCGCCCGCCCTGGCCGTCCGGCATCGGGACCGCGTCCTTCCCGTTCCATCTCCTCCTGACGAACCCCGTCGCCCACTCGACCATGGCCGCTCGGCGCTCCGCGGTCGAGGCCGTTCGCGGCTACCGCGTCGTCCCCAGCGAGGACTACGACCTGTGGCTGCGGCTCGCCTCGTCGGGTGCTCGTCTGCGTCGCCTCGCGGCCCCGTCCCTTCTCTACCGCGTGCACCCGGGGCAGGTCACGTCCGCCGAGGGCTGGCGCCTGCGGTCGTGGAACGACGAGCGCACGCAGGCCGCCTTCGCGGAGCTGTCGGCTCGCGTGCTCGGCGCCCCGCTCCCGCGCCTCACGGCCCTCGCGGTCGCTCCGCTGCCCGCGGAGGAGAAGGCCGCGTGCCTCGACGAGTTCGAGCGGCGGTTCCGCTGTGCGGCGTCGCGGCTCCGGCCGGCGGATCGCGCCGCGGTGCTGCGGCGCCTCGCGCGGCGCGCGGCCTGGTGCCGCGAGCGGATCCGCGCCGCCGCGGACGAGCGAGCGGAGGCCGCGTCATGAGCGCCGCGCGCGATCGCCTCCGCGCGGCGCTCCAGGCTGACCGGGCGGCGAACGCGCGGTACCCGAAGAGCCGGTTCGTGCTCGGCTGGCTGCGCCGCTGCCAGCGCTGGCGGGGCAGCCGCCGGCCCCTCGGCCGCGCGATCTACCTCGCGCACGCCGCGGGATACAAGCTCGTGACGGAGTGGATCATGGGCATCGAGATCCCCCCGACGACCCGCGTCGAACCCGGACTCCGGCTGCGTCACGGCATCGGCGTCGTCGTGAACCCCGCGACCGTGATCGGCCGCAACGTGATGCTCCGCCACGGTGTGACGCTCGGCAATCGCCGCACGCCGCATGACTGCCCCGTGATCGAGGACGACGTCGAGATCGGGGTCGGAGCCGTCGTCATCGGCGCGATCACGGTCGGCCGGGGCGCGCGGATCGGCCCCTACGCCGTGGTCGTCAAGGACGTGCCGACCGGCGGCGTCGTGCGCTCGCCGCGATCTGAGCTCGTTACCGAGTCGTGATGTATCAGCCGCCGCGGTCCGCGCTCTTCCCCAGTATGCGATCCGTTGAGAGCTCACGGGCACTGCCGCCGTCTGGGGCGGTCCGCGCGGTGCCCGTGGCCCCCGGCCGAGCGGCCCCAGACCCCGATGCCGATGCCGAACCCCCGGCGACGTCCGCATCGGTCGCCTCGGCCGTCCCGGCCGAGCCATGGGAGAGATCCGAGCTCTCTCCCATCGCCCCGGTGGTGCGCCCCCTGCGCCACCGGGGCACCTCCCACCGTCCCGCCCGCGCGAAGGCGCCCGCATGACGCGCGTCGGCTACGCGGCCGGCGCGTTCGACCTCTTCCACGTCGGCCACCTCAACCTCCTCCGCCACGCCAAGGAGAACTGCGACGTCCTCATCGCGGGCGTCGTGAGCGACGAGATGCTCCGCGCCGTGAAGGGCATCCGCTCGGTCGTGCCCACCGCCGAGCGCGCGGAGATCGTCCGGAGCATCCGGTACGTCGACGACGTCCACGTCGAGACCGTGCCGGACAAGCTCGATGTGTGGCGAGAGGTCGGCTTCACCCACTTCTTCAAGGGCGACGACTGGCGGGGCACCGAGAAGGGCCTCCGCCTCGAGCGCGAGTTCGGCGCCGTGGGCGTCGAGGTCGTGTACTTCCCCTACACCGCGCACACCTCGAGCACCGCACTGCGGCGCGCGCTCGACGCCCTCGTGCCGGCACTGCCCGTCGCGCAGTGACTCAGAAGCCCGAGCCGTAGCAGACGAAGGGCGCGACGTGCCCGGTCTGCGTCGTCGCCCGCGTGAGCGCCTCGGCCGGATCGAGGCCGCCGACGAGCCCCTCGTGCATCGCGCCCAGCAGCTCGCAGGCGACGTCGTCGGCCACGGTCACCGGGGCCGCGATGACGCAGTGCGACCCCGCGTGCAGCCACGCCCTCGCCATCCCGACCGCCTCCTCGCCCCACAGCGCCGATGAGCGGCCGAGCTCGCACGCCGACAGCACGACGACGGCGGGCGGGCGCGCGATCGCGTCGATGTCGTACCCGAACAGCGTGCCGTCCGCGAGCTCGAATCCGGACAGGAGCGGCGAATCCGGCGAGTGCCGCCCGTGCGCGACGACGTGGAGCACATCGACGCCCTCCGCGAGAGCCGTCGCGTGCTCGATCCGCGACGCGTCGCCCGTGAGAATGCGCGCAGGGCCCCCGGCGCGCCGCCAGGCCCGCGCACCCGTGTCCGCCTCCTCGTCGCCGCGCGCGACGCCCGGACCCACGACGAACCCGGCCGAGGAGAGCGGCACCGAGCCGCGCGTGGCGACCCAGCGCGATGCCGAGCGGACGTGCGTCACGACCCGGCCGCGCAGCGCCGGCAGCATGCCCCACGGCGTTCCGCGCAGCTCGCCCGGCGCCGTCACGACGACCCTCCTCGGGTCTCCCGCGGCGCGCACGGCCTCCTCGACGAGTGCGCGCGACAGGCACGACAGCCGGGCCTCGAGCGACTCGCGGATGAGCCGGCTTCCGGGCCCCGTGCGCGTCGCCGCGGCCGCGTTGAGCTCGCTGTACAGACCGCGGCGGAGGTCGCGCACGCGCCCCCACGGGATGTCGATGAGCGAGGGCGCTCCGCGCCCGGGCACGACGAGGCACGTGAGCCGGCCCCGGACGTACACGTACGTGAGGAGGGCGGTGTCGCCGTCGAGCGCCGACCGCAGCTCGTCGAGGGAGACCACGGGAGGGCCGTCGGTCGAGGCCGTCGCGACCCACTGACGCTCGCTGATCCGCTGGCGCAGGGACGCCACGCGCGGGTCGGTGACCCAGTCCGACGAGGCGAGCTCGGCGCGCAGCGCACGCAGCTGCGCGAGGTCGGCCGCGTGCTCGGCGTCCTGCGGTGGGCGCACGGGCAAGACCTGCTGGCTGAAGTGGCGCGTGTACTCCGACCAGCGGAAGACCGTGTCGGGGCGGCCGGAGCGCACGCTCGCAGCGAGGCCCTCGATGAAGATCCCCGATCCGTGCACGGCCGTCGACGAGAGCACCTCGAGCGACCCGAACGACCGCTGCCAGGCGGATACCTCGTGGAGGCCCGCCTCGGCGTGCCGGCGGGCGTCCGCGTCGCGCCCGAGGGCCGCCGAGCGGGCGGCCCTCGCCTCGTGGGCGAGCACGCGGACGGACAGCGGGTCGTCGGGATGCAGGCGGGCCGCGCGCGAAGGTGGCCGCCCCGTGCGTGCGAGGGCCGCGTCGAGCACGTAGCGGAGCGCGCGGGCCTCGACGCGGAACCCGAAGCGCGACAGCCGCCGCGCGACGCGCGCGCACTCCTCCTCGAGCGCCGAGGGGACGGGCTTCGCCGACGTGCGGTCGGCCGTGGGCGCGAGGAGCGCCCGCAGCCGGACGCCCTCCGCTCGCACCTCCCAGGACGCGCTGCCGAGCCCGCGGAAGCGCCGACTGGCGCGGAGCGCGACCCGGGCGGCGCGACCCGGCTCGTAGCCGAGCAGGGTCTGCGCGAGCTGGAGCTCGGCCTCGCCGCGCGCCTGCTGCATGCGCGCCCGGCCGAACGCCTGGGCGACCTGCTCGAGCAGCGCGGCCGACTCGCGCAGCTGGCCCGATTCCCGGAGGACCTCGGCGCGATCGAGGTCGGAGATCGCCGCGGCGACGGCGGAGTCGCGCGCGATCTCCGCGCGCGCGGCGGTCATCTCGCTGAGCGCGAGCACGAGGTCCCCCGCGAGGAGCGCCGTGTACCCGAGATTGTGGCGGGCCTGCGCTTCGCCGCCGCGGTCGCCGAGGTCCACGAAGAGCGCGGCCGCCGCCCGGAACGCGTCAGCGCTCTCGCCGAGCCGTCGGCGCTGCAGAAGCGCGACGCCGCGATTCAGGACGACGTTGGCCCGCGAGGCGGGGCTGTCGATGAGCGCGACGGCCCGTTCGAAGAGCGGGAGGGCGGCGTCGACGTCGCCCCGGTGCAGGAGCAGCGTCGCCAGCTGACCGGAGATGATGCCGCGGGTCTCCTCCGGCAGCATCGGGAAGCGCAGGGCGGTGCGGCAGAGCAGCTCCGCCCCGTCCGGGTCGCCGAGCTGCCCGAGTGCGTAGGCCAGCGACGCGCTGATCCGTGCGCGCAGGACATCGTCGTCGGCGGCCTCGAGGGCGCGCACGAGTAGCCGCCTCGCGGTGCGCAGCCGCTTCGCGTTGGCGGCGTCGACTCCCCGGCGGAGGAGCTCCTCGACGGGAAGCTCCGGGCGCGAGGCCACGTCATCCCCCTGACCGGTCCCGGGCGGCGAGCAGCTCGAGCGCGGCCGCCGTGGCCGCGCGGCTCTCGGCGCATGCATCGCCCGCCGCGCGGATGCTGGCCGCGGGCCATCCGAGCTGCGCGGCGATCATCGCGGCGGCGAACGGGGCAGCGAACGACGTGCCGCTCCACACCGCGAAGCTCCCGAGGTAGCACTCGGGCCCGATCGTCTCCCGCCGCCGCGCGAAGCGGTCATCGCGCGACGACGCCTGCCGCCCGCCCTCGAACGCGGGGATCGTGCTCACCACCGCGGCGCCCGGCGCGTACACCCGCACCCACGGCCCGACGTTCGAGAAGAGCGCGACCGCCGCGCCGCTCGGGTTCAGCGCGCCCACCGACACGTGCTCCGCCCCGTCATCGGGCTCGATGCCGTTGTCGCCGCCCGGCCACGGCCAGAGCGACGCAGGGAACGGCGGCCGGTCGATCGCGTCGTTGCCCGCGGAGCACACGACCGCGCAGCCGAGCTCGCGCGCCCTGCGCAGGAGCTCGAAGAGCACGGTCGAGAAGAGCCCGTCCTCCGGAGTCTCGTGGTAGTAGCCGAGCGACAGGCTGAGCACGTCGATCGCGCGTCCGCCCTCCCGCCCCGCGCGGTGCCGCGCGAGCAGCTCGACGAGGCCGGCCAGCGTCTCGAGAAGCGCGCTCTCGTCGACGACGCCGAGGGCGTTCGCGACCCGCACGGAGAGGATGTCGGCCTCCGGGGCGACCTGCCGGACGATCCCGGCGATGAAGGTGCCGTGGCCGGCGACCGGATCGATCTCCCCGTCCAGCTGGCCGTAGAGGTCGGGGAACCGCTCGGGGTCGGCGTCGTCCGTGAGTCCGAGCGGCGCTCCGTCGAGCTCGACGCGCCGCGTGACGATGTCGTCGGGCAGCCACTCGTGCGCGCCGCACCCCGTGTCGAGGATCGCGACGACGGGGCGCCGTCGGCCGCGCGGCGGCTTCCCCGCGCGCGTGGGCCCGGCTCCGAGGCGCACGACGGGCTGCCGCCCGCCGTGCCCCGCTTCGGCGTACTGGTCAGCGCCATGCGGGTTGGTGCGCGTGAACGGGTTCGTCCGCGTGAAGGGATTCGTGCGCGTGAACGGATTGACGCCGACGGGGTCGATCGCGACGATATGGTCGAGCGCGACGTCGCGCAGTCGGCCTCGAGTGAGTCGTCGCGCCCGCTGCAGGACGCGCCATGCGTCGGGCGGCACGGGCGCCTCTCCCCGCGACGGCCCGTCGGGCGCGACGAGCTGCGCGCGCAGCATCCCGAGGCCCGGCAGCAGCGGGGTCGGGTCCTCCGCCTCGCCGAGCGCGTCGCCGCGCAGCGATTCGGGGACGACCTGCCACCCGAACGACGCAGCGGCCTCGCGAACGAGACGGAGTCCGTCGACCGCCTCAGCATCGTCGTCGCGTCGCGCGATCAGGAGCCGGTCGGGAACGTAAGCGGTCGGGAACGCGCGCACGCCGTCGACGGGCTCGACCGCCGGGTCGAGGACCCGCCCGACCGGGATCGATCCCGCGGCGCGATCACGCCACGACCATCCGTCGGGCTGGGATGTGGTCCGGCTGTCGTCGGGCATCGCGCACCTCCCCGGGCACTCGGCCAGGGGAGCACCGCTTGCGCGTATTCTGCCCCAGAACCGCCGTCACGGGAAGATCGACCTCACATGTCGAACCAGGGGGTCACGACCTCCCGGAGACCCTCCTCCTGCCGCACGACCATCCGCACCTGCGCGCGCCCCGCGGCCACGCCCTCGAACGAGAAGCGGCCGTCGCCGACCGTGTCGGCGGCCCACTCGGCGTCGTCCCGCGCGAGGCGCGCCGCGAGCACCGCAGGACGGGACCATCCGTCGATCCGGCGCGCGCCGCCATCCGTCGGCGACACGTGCAGCAGCACCTCGGCGTCGTCGTCCGCGAATTGGAGCGTGCGGCGCTCGTCACCCGCCCGCACGGCCGCCTGCGCGCCGTCGACGAGCGAGAGCAGCGCGAACTCGCGCGAGAGGTCGTCCACGGTCACGGCCGCGATCATGCGGTCGGCGAGTCCTGCGGGGACGGGATCGGCCTGCTCCCAGGACGCGCGCAGCGCGTCGAGGAGCTCGCGGTCCTCTGCTCCCCCGACGTGGTCGTTCACGATCGTCCCTCGTCTCGTATATCGGGATTCAATCTGGCTCGAAGCTTAGCGAGGCAGCGCTGCCTCGTGGGCCCGATGCTTCCCACCGGCATGCGCAGGTCGGCGGCGATCTGCGCGTAGTCCGGTCGGTCCTCGAAGGCGACGATCCGCAGCAGCCGCTGGCACCGCTCGTCGAGCGCGCGCACGGCCAGCCACAGGCGGTCGGCCGTGTCGGCCTCGGCGACGTCGTCCTCGGCCGCGCGGCGCGCCGGGAGTCGCGCCTCGAGCAGGTCATCGTCGGTCGGATCGGCGCGACGGTCCGCGCGCGCGACGCGCCACGCCTCGCGGCGCGCGGTCACGCGCAGCCATCCGGAGACCGCGTCGGCGCTCGCGATCGTGTCGTGCTTGCGGACGAGCGTGAGCCACGTCGTCTGGATGACGTCCTCCGCCGCCGCCCGACGCAGGCCGTACGCGCGGACGACGTGCCACAGCACGGGGGTCATGATGCGCACCAGCTCGTCGATCGCCTGCGGGTCGCCGTTACGCCAGCGCGCGAAGTGCGCGGCCGCCTGCTCCCAGCGCGCCGCGCCGTGGGCGTCGTCGACGTCGTCCGCGTCATCCGCGGGCGACAGGAAGAGATCGTCCATGTCAGACACATTGTGTCCATACCTGCGACGAGGCGTGCAACACGCGGCGTGATACGTGATGCAGTCGATACCGAGGCGCTGCCCAGGCGGCGCTCAGGGCGCCTGCCCGGGCAGCGGCGTCTCGGCGGAGCGCGGCGACCTCAGCACGAGGACGACGACGATCGCCACGAGGATGACCGCGCTCAGCGCGAGCGGGAACGGCAGGAGCGCGTCGAGCAGGACGAGCACGGCGCCCACGGGCACCACCGTGTTCACGACGCGGTCGGCGTGCGCGCGGATGGCGATCCACCAGATGCCGAGGACGAACAGCGCGATCGGGATGGTCACCGTGGAGGCCGCGGCGGGCCCCGTGAGCTCGCTGTGGTGGGTCAGCGCGTCGATCTCGACCTCGACGCCGGCCGAGAACGCCCCCGCCGCCGCGAAGACGACGTAGTGCACGTACCCGTAGCGGATCGACTGCGCGAGCGATCCGATCGCGGAGTGGTGCGGCGGCCAGAAGTAGATCCACCAGAGCGCGGCCGTCACGACGAGGGTCAGCACGGCGATCGCGATGAGCGGAGCCAGCGCGTCGGCGTCCTCGAGGGCCTCGATGATGGCGTTGGCCGACGCGAGCAGGCTCTCGCCGAGCAGGATGAGCGTGAAGAGCCCGTACCGCTCGGTGATGTGGTGCGGATGCCACGGGGTGTTCGCTCCGCGCTCGGCGATGATCGGGACGGCGAGCTCGAGCACGACGCCGATGAGGAAGGCCACGAGGAACGCGCCCTCGGGCACGAGCAGAGTGAGCAGCCAGTACACCTGCACGACCGCGATGCCGAGCGCGTACATGAGCGTCGTGCGCCGGGCGCGGCCGGCACCCCGCGACGCGCGCAGCCACTGCGCCACCATCGCGACGCGCATGATGACGTAGCCGACCACGGGGATCGTGAAGTCGCCGTGGAAGGCGGGGCCCACCCCGGCCGCGAGCTCGAGCACGCCGCCCATCTGCACGATCGTGAGCACGCGGTACAGCCAGTCGTCGGCGTCGAACGACGTCGCGAACCACGTGAAGTTCACCCACGCCCACCAGATGGCGAAGAAGACGAGCAGGTACGACACGACCCCGTCGAGCACGTGCGCCTCGACGAGGGCGTGGTGGAGGTTGACGGCCGCCGTGCTCACGGCGATCACGAACACGAGGTCGAAGAACAGCTCGAGGGAGGTCGCGGCCCGGTGGGGCTCGCGCGGGTCGCGCGGGCGCATGGGGACCATCCGCAGACGGCCGAGCGCGGAGTGCGGTGCGTTCACACGCGACAGACTACGCGCGGGTCAGAGCTCGCTTCCCGGCACGGCGAAGGTGTCGCACGCGCGCTCTCCGCGCTCGTACCCGGTCTGGAACCACCGCATGCGCTGCTCGCTCGAGCCGTGGCTCCAGCTGTCGGGGTTGACGACGCCGCCGGACTCCTGCTGGATGTGGTCGTCGCCCACCGCGGAGGCGGCGTCCATCGCGTCGGCGAGCTGCCCGCGGGTGGGCGCCTCGAGGTACGGGACGCCGTTCTCGTCGACCTGCTCGGTCATCGCGCCCACCCAGGCGCCCGCGAAGCAGTCGGCCTGCAGCTCGGTGCGCACGCCGTCGCTCTCGGGCCCGGTTCCGCCGCCCTGATGCTCCTGCAGCACGCCCGTGAGGTTCTGCACGTGGTGCCCGTACTCGTGCGCGAGCACGTACAGCTGCGCGAGGTCGCCCGCCTGCGCGTCGTAGCGCTCGCGCAGCAGGGAGAAGAACGTCGGGTCGATGTAGACCGTCTCGTCGGGCGGGCAGTAGAACGGCCCCGTCGCGTTCGACGCGGTGCCGCACGAGGTCTCGGTCTGCCCGTCCACGATGATGAGCTCGGGCTCGCGGTACCCCTCGAGGGCGCCGGCCCAGAACTGGTCGAGCGCGAGCGATCCGGCCGCGAGCCGGCAGTCGTCGTTCTCGTTCGCGTCCTGGCCCGTCTCGCAGTCCGAGATCGCCGTCTCCTGGCCGGAGCCGCCGGGCGCGCCGGCGTCGGGCGACAGCAGCCCGAGCACCGACCCGAAGTCGCCGCCCGTGAGCAGTCCGACGACGAGCACGCCGAGCAGGCCGAGGCCGCCGATCCCGCCGCCCGCGATCGCCGCGGTCCGTCCTCGACGCCGTGCGCCGTGCCCGCTCACATCCGCGTTCTCGTTGAACGTCATGACGCCCACGGTACCGCTCCCGACCGGCGTCCTCACGGCCTGCTCGCCTACCCTGGATCCGTGCCCGCCAAGATCCTCCTCTACTACCTCTTCACGCCGATCGCCGACCCCGAGGCCATCCGCCTCTGGCAGCGCGACCTGTGCGAGCTGCTGGGGCTGCGGGGCCGGATTCTCCTGTCGGAGCACGGCATCAACGGCACGGTCGGCGGCGACATGCAGGCGCTCAAGCGCTACGTCCGCAAGACGAAGGACTACGCGCCCTTCAAGGGCATCGACTTCAAGTGGTCGTCGGGGTCGGGCCTCGACGCGGAGGGCCGCAGCCTCGACTTCCCGCGGATGTCGGTCAAGGTGCGCGACGAGATCGTGTCGTTCGGCGCGCCCGGCGAGCTGCGGGTCGACGAGAACGGCGTCGTGGGCGGCGGCACGCACCTCACACCGGGTGCGCTGCACAAGCTCGTCGAGGAGCGCGGCGACGAAGTGGTGTTCTTCGACGGCCGCAACGCGTTCGAGGCGGCGATCGGCCGCTTCCGGAACGCCGTCGTGCCGGATGTCGCCACGACGCGCGACTTCATCGCGGAGCTCGATTCGGGGCGCTACGACGACCTCAAGGGGCGGCCCGTCGTGACCTACTGCACGGGCGGCATCCGGTGCGAGGTGCTCTCGAGCCTCATGACGGCGCGCGGCTTCGGCGAGGTGTACCAGCTCGACGGCGGCATCGTCCGCTACGGAGAGACCTTCGGCAACGCGGGCCTGTGGGAGGGATCGCTCTACGTCTTCGACGGCCGCGAGTCGATGACGTTCGGCGACGGCGCGGCGGTGATCTCGCGCTGCGCGGCGTGCGAGAGCCCCACCGACCGGATGGTCGACTGCGTCGACGAGACCTGCCAGGTCCGCGTCGTCCTGTGCGCGGGCTGCGGCGACGTGCACCCGTGCGGGCGCCACGCGGCCGTCGCCGCGTAGCGCCCGCCGGGGCGGATGGCTCCGCGCTGCCTCAGGACAGGCGCGCGAGCAGGGCGCGCGCGACCGATGCGGACGACTGCGGGTTCTGACCTGTCACGAGCGCGCCGTCCTCGACCACGTGATCGGCCCACGGCTCGGCGGCGTCGACCGCGATGCCGCCGTCGCGCAGCGTCGACTCGAGCAGCCACGGGGCCTTCAGAGCGAGCCCGCCCTGGCGCTCCTCCTCGTCGGTGAACGCCGCGACGGTGCGCCCCGCCGCCGCGAGCGCGCCGTCCGACCGCTTCGCCGCGAGCAGCGCCGCGACGCCGTGGCAGACCAGCGCGAGGGGCGTGCCGGCGTCGAGCGCCCGCACGATCAGGGCGCCGGAGGCGGCGTCGCGCGCGAGGTCCTCCATGGGTCCGTGCCCGCCGGGGTAGAACACGGCGTCGAACGCGCCGGGGTCGACCTCCGCGAGCACGAGCGGGCGCTGCAGGCCGGGGATCGCGGCGAGCGCTGACCGCGCCTCCTCGTCGTCGGCGATCGATCCCTCGTCGACGACGGGGACGACGCCGCCGGGGGTCGCGAAGGCGACATCGTGGCCGGCCCCGACGAGCAGGCGGTACGGCGCGAGCAGCTCCTCGGCCCAGTACCCGGTCGGATGCGCGGTGCCGTCGGAGAGGGTCCAGGTGCGGGCTCCGGTGACGACGAACAGGACGGTGGACATGGCGACTCCTTCTCGATGGGACGGCCCGAGCTGGCCGGCACCGAGGACAACGCACGGAGACCGCGACTCTTCCGATATCTTCGCAATGTGAGCCATAGATCCTCTGATGGGCTGGACGACCTCGCCCTGTGGCGCACCTTCCTCGCGGTGCACACGGCCGGATCCCTCTCGGGCGCCGCGCGCACGCTCGGCCTCACGCAGCCGGCCGTCACGGCGCAGCTGCAGACCCTCGAGCGGCGCCTGGGCGAGCGCCTCTTCGCCCGCGGAGCCCGCGGCGTCACGCCCACGCCCCGGGCCGAGGCGCTCGCCGCCCGGCTCACGGAGCCGTTCGGCGCGCTCGCCACCGCGCTGTCCGGTGCCGACGGGGGAGGTGCGACGTCGCACGCGCCCGTGCGCGTGGGCGGGCCGGCCGAGCTCCTCGCCGAGATCGCGGCGCCCGCTCTCGCGCCGCTCGTCGCCGACGGCGTGCGGCTGCAGCTCGTGCCCGGGCTGAGCGGCGCGCTCGTCGACGGCCTCCGCGCGGGCGTGCTCGACCTCGTCGTGGCGTCCGAGCGCCCTCGCGGACGCGCGGTCGTCGCGGCGCCGCTCGCCGACGAGGCGTTCGTCCTCGTCGCGTCGCCCGCGTTCGCGCGCGCCCGCGGGCTCGCACGCGGCGCGGTCGCGCCCGATGCCCTCGCCGACGTGCCGCTGCTCGCCTATGCGCACGACGTGCCCATCCTGCGCCGGTACTGGCGGCACGTGTTCGGAACGCGACTCGAGCGCGAGCCCGCGCTCACGCTCCCCGACCTGCGCGCGCTCCGCGCGGCCGCGATCGCCGGCGCCGGCGTGACCGCGCTCCCCGAGCATCTCTGCCGCGCGGCGCTCGCGGGCGGCGAGCTCGTGGACCTCCGGCCGTCCGACGACCCGCCCCGCAACACCCTCCATCTCGTGCGGCGACCCGGCGCCCCGGCGGGCCCGCACGTCGAGCGCGTGCGCGACGCGCTGTCGCACGCCGTCACATCCGCCCTCGCGTGAACGGAGCGGTCTCGCGCGCCCGCTAGCGTTGTCTGCATGCACGATCCCACCCCCACGGAAGTTCTCGACGCCGTCGGGCGACTGGAAGCGGAGCAGGAGATCCCCGAGCAGATGCGCGCCGACGTGCGCCTGCTGGGCTCCCTCCTCGGCCAGGTGCTTCGCGAGAGCGGCTCGGCCGGCCTGTTCGACGACGTCGAGCGCCTGCGCGTCGCGACCATCCACGCGTACACGGACCCCAGCCCCGAGGCCTTCGACCGGGCCGTCCGGATCGCCGACTCGTTCTCGATCCAGCGGGCAGACGAGGTCGCACGGGCGTTCACGTGCTACTTCCACCTCGTGAACCTCGCCGAGGAGCACCACCGCGTGCGCGTGCTCCGCGAGCGCGACGGCCAGCCCGAGCGCGACCCGCGCGGCACGATCGCCGGCGCGTTCGCCGAGCTCGCCGGCGAGATCGGCGAGGACGCGGCGCGCGAGCGCCTGCAGGCGCTGCGCTTCCACCCCGTCTTCACGGCCCACCCGACCGAGGCCCGCCGCCGCGCGGTCTCGACGAGCATCCGCCGTCTGTCGGCCCTCGTCGACGAGCTGGGCGCCGCACCCGAGGGCGGCTCGGCCGCGCAGCGCACGCAGCGCCTCATGCTCGAGGAGATCGACACCCTGTGGCGCACCGCGCCCATCCGCCCCGAGAAGCCGTCGCCGACCGACGAGGTGCGCGCGGTCATGGCGGTCTTCGACGACACGCTCTTCACGGCCGTCCCCGAGATGTACCGCCGCGTCGACGACGCCATCCACGGCGGCGTCGACGGCGACCGGCCGCCCGTCGTGCGCCCGTTCGTCCGCGTGGGCAGCTGGGTCGGCGGCGACCGCGACGGCAACCCGTTCGTCACGGCCAAGGTGAGCCGCAAGGCCGCCGCGATCGCGAGCGAGCACGTGCTCCTCGGCCTCGAGCGCGCCGCGCAGCGCGTGGGCCGCGGGCTCACGCTCGACGCGACCTCCACGCCGCCGAGCGACGAGCTGCTCGCGCTCTGGGAGCGCCTGCGCAGCGCCGACGAGGACGCCGCCGCCGACATCGCCAAGCGCTCCCCCAACGAGCCGCACCGGCGCATCCTGCTCCTCATCGCACGCCGCATCACGGCGACCCGCACGCGCGACGCCGACCTGGCCTATCGCGACCCCGAGCACCTGCTCGCCGACCTGCGGATCGTGCAGACGTCGCTGGCCGACGCGGGCGCCGCGCGTCAGGCGTACGGCAGCCTGCAGCACCTCATCTGGCAGGTGGAGACCTACGGCTTCCACCTCGCCGAGCTCGAGGTGCGCCAGCACTCGGCCGTGCACGCGAAGGTCCTCGCCGAGCTCGACGCGGGCGGCCCGCGCAGCGAGCTGACCGAGGAGGTCCTCGAGGTCTTCCGCGCGATCGCGTTCATCCAGGAGCGCTTCGGGCCGCGCGCGGCCGGCCGCTACATCGTGTCGTTCACGCAGTCCGCCGACGACCTCGCCAACGTGCACCGCCTCGCGCGCTACGCAGTCGGCGACGCGGGGCCCGCGCCCGTGCTCGACGTCATCCCCCTCTTCGAGACGTTCGCCGACCTGCAGGCCGCGCCGCGCATCCTCGCCGAGATCGTCGAGCACCCCGAGTTCGCGTCGCGCCTCGACGCGACCGGCCGTCGCCTCGAGGTCATGCTCGGCTACTCCGACTCGTCGAAGGACGTCGGCCCCGTCGCGGCGAACCTCGCCCTGTACGAGGCGCAGGCCGCGATCGCCGCGTGGGCGCAGGAGAACCGCATCGAGCTCACGCTCTTCCACGGCCGCGGCGGCGCCCTCGGCCGCGGCGGCGGCCCCGCGAACAGCGCGATCCTCGCGCAGCCGCCGCACTCGGTCGACGGGCGCTTCAAGCTCACCGAGCAGGGCGAGGTCATCTTCGCCCGCTACGGCGACCCCGACATCGCGATGCGGCACATCGACCAGGTGGCCGCGGCCATCCTCACGGCGGGCGCGCCCTCGAACGAGGACCGCAACCGCACGGCCGCCGAGCGGTACGCCGACATCGCGCAGGTCATGGAGACGACCTCGCGCGCGCGGTTCTTCGACCTCGTGAAGGCCCCGGGCTTCGCGCCGTGGTTCGCCACCGTGACGCCCATGGAGGAGATCGGGCTGCTCGCGCTCGGCTCGCGCCCGGCCCGCCGCGGGCTCTCGGTCGAGTCGCTCGAGGACCTCCGCGCCATCCCGTGGGTGTTCGCGTGGACGCAGGCGCGCATCAACCTCGCCGGATGGTTCGGGCTCGGCACCGCGCTCGAGTCGGTCGGCGACGAGGACCGGCTGCGGGCCGCCTACGCCGAGTGGCCGCTCTTCCGCACGATGATCGACAACGTCGCGATGAGCCTCGCGAAGGCGGACGACCGGATCGCCCGCCAGTACCTCGCCCTCGGCGACCGCGACGACCTCGCCGCGCTCGTCATGGACGAGATGGCGCTCACGCGCTCGTGGGTCGTGCGGATCGTGGGCGGCGACGGGCTCCTCGCGAACAAGCCCGTGCTCCAGCGCGCGGTCAAGCTCCGCAGCCCGTACGTCGACGCGCTCTCGCTCCTGCAGCTGCGCGCCCTCCGCGCGCTGCGCGAGACGCCGGCGGGCGGGAACGCCGACCCCGAGCAGCAGCGCCTCCTGCTCCTGTCGGTCTCGGGCGTCGCAGCCGGTCTGCAGAACACCGGCTGATCCCGCCCTCTCTCCCCTGTGCGTGTCTCATTCGGCGCGGGAATGCCCCCGGCTTTCCCGCGCCGAGTGAGACACGCACAGGGGGGCGTCTATTCTGAGCGGATGGCGAGGAGGGCGATGCGGGCCACCATGAAGGACGTGGCGGCGCTCGCCGGAGTGTCGCCGAAGACCGTCTCCAACGTCGTGACGGGCACGGTCTTCGTCCGCCCTGAGACGACCGAGCGGGTCGAGAGGGCGATGGCCGAGCTCGACTTCGTGCCCAACCTCAGCGCGCGCGGCCTCCGCAACGGCCGCTCGGGCACGATCGCGGTCGCGCTGCCGGATCTCGCGACCGCGTTCTCGGCCGAGCTGCTCGACAGCATCCTCGACGTCGCCCACGAGCGCGGCTTCGCGGTCCAGATCGAGGAGACGGCCGCCGAGCCCGGCCGCGAGTACGAGCTCATCTCGCGCGCCCGCGCGCACCTCATCGACGGGCTCATCCTCAACCCGATCCGCCTCGAGGACAGCGCGGTCGAGCACGCCGATCACCTGCCTCCCGTCGTGCTCATCGGCGAAGTCGAGCAGCACGTCACCGACCGAGTGTTCGTCGACAGCCTCGCGGCCTCGCGCGAGATCACCCGCCACCTCCTCGAGCGCGGCGCGCGCCGGATCGCGGCCGTCGGGGGCGACGACGCGTCGGAGATCGCGACCGCCACGAGCCGGCTGCGGCTCGCCGGCTACCGCGAGGCGCTCGCCGACGCGGGGATCCCCCTCGATCCCGCGCTCGAGGTCAACCGCTTCCCCTGGACGATGGCGGCGGGCGCGGCCGGCATCGACGAGCTCGTCGCGCGCGGGACCCCGTTCGACGCGGTCGTCGCGTTCACCGACTCGATCGCGATCGGCGCGCTGCACGCCCTGCACGCGCACGGGCTCCGCGTCCCCGACGACGTGCTCGTCGCGGGGTTCGACGACGTCGAGCCCGCGCGCTTCGCGACCCCCGCCCTGACGACCATCCGCTTCGACCGAGGCGCCTTCGCGCGGGAGGCCGTCACGCTGCTCGAGAGCCGGATGTCCGACCGGTCGCAGGCGCCGCGCGCCGTGCAGGTCGCTCACGAGCTCATCGTCCGCGCGAGCACCGACCGCTCGTGAGCGGCTCGCCTCCGCACGCCCCTTGCGCATCCATTACATCGATGTAATGATGGCGTCGTCTCTGTCAGACGGTCACGAAGGAGTGGCGATGGCATCACCACCGGTCCACATCACGCGGCGCCAGCTCTTCGCGGGCGCCGCGGCTCTCGCGGGGACGGCGCTCATCGCCGGCTGCACCCCGGCGAGCGCCGCCCGCGGCGCGCAGCAGCTGCAGTTCTGGCACCTGCTCTCCGGCGGCGACGGAGTGACGATGTCGGGCCTCCTCGACGGCGTCAACGCCGCGCAGGAGGAGTACCGCATCCGCCCCACCGTCCTCGCGTGGGGCTCGCCGTACTACACGAAGCTCGCCATGGCGGCGACCGGCGGGCGCGCGCCCGAGGTCGCGGTCATGCACGCCACGCGCGTGGCGGGCTACGCGCCGGGCGGCCTGCTCGACCCGTGGGACGTCGACCGGCTCGCAGAGCTCGGCGTCGACGAGAGCACCTTCCCCGCGCCGATCTGGGAGAAGGGCTTCGCGGGCGGCGAGCTCTACAGCGTCGCGCTCGACGCGCACCCCTTCATCCTCATGTTCAACACCGACATCTGCGACGCCGCCGGCGTGCTCGACAGCGACGGGCGGCTCCTGCCGACGTCGTCGCCCGAGGAGTTCCTCGAGCTCGCGCGGGCCGTGGCCGGATCGTCGGAGAGCCACGGCCTCTCGTACGGGTACCTCGGTGACGGCGCCCAGATGTGGCGCCTCTTCTACACCCTCTACACGCAGCACGGGCTCGCGATGGAGCTGCCCGAGGGCGGGAAGAGCGTGCTCGACCAGGATGCGGCCGTCGAGTCGCTCACGCTCATGCAGAGCCTGCTGGACGGCGAGATCGCCGCCCCGCAGAACGACTACCAGTCGGCCGTCGCCGAGTTCGCGACCGGCCGCAGCGGCATGTTCCTCACGGGCGTGTGGGAGCTGCGGACCATGCAGAACGCGGGCATCCCGTTCGACGCGACGACCATCCCCACGCTCTACGGCACCGACTCCGTGTACGCCGACTCGCACTCGTTCGTGCTGCCGCACCAGACGAGCCCCGACCCCGTCAAGCGCGACCTCACCTACCGGTTCGTCGCCGACATCCTCAAGGGCTCGTTCGACTGGGCGGGGGCGGGCCACATCCCGGCCTACCTGCCGATCACGGAGTCGCCCGACTACGCCGATCTCGTCCCCCAGGCGCACTACGCGAATGCGGCCGAGAACGTCGCATACGACCCGCCCGCGTGGTTCACCGGCTCGGGGTCGAACTTCCAGGGCGACTTCGGCGCGTCCGTGCAGGACGTGCTCCTCAGCGGCGGCGACCCCGCCGCCGCCATCGCGGCCTTCCAGGCGCGCGTCGACAGCATGCTCTCCAAGCCGAACCCGGCCGACCCCGAGGGGACGTGGCAGTCATGACGACCGCAGCTCCCACCACCCGCACGATCGTCACCGGCGGCGCCCAGCGCGGCGGACGCCGTCACGTCGGAGCCCAGCGCAGCGAGCAGCTCGTGAGCTGGGTCTTCCTCGCGCCGTTCCTCATCGCGTTCGCGCTCTTCCTCGTGTGGCCGATCCTCCACGGCATCTACCTGAGCTTCACGAACCAGTCCCTGACCGGCGCGGGCGGCGACCTCGTCGGCTTCGCGAACTACGTCGAGGCCCTCGCCGACCCCGTCATGTGGCGCTCGCTCGGGAACACCCTCTGGTTCACGGTGCTCTCGACCGTTCCCCTCGTCGTCATCGCGCTCGTCATGGCGGTGCTCGTCGACCGCGGCATCCCCGGCCAGTGGCTGTGGCGGCTGTCGTTCTTCATGCCGTTCCTCCTCGCCTCGACCGTCATCTCGCAGATCTGGGTGTGGATCTTCAACCCGCAGATCGGCGCGGCCAACAACATCCTCGAGGCGCTCGGGCTCGCCCCCATCGCGTGGCTGCAGAACCCCGACACGAACATGATCGCGATCGTCATCGCGACCGTGTGGTGGACGGTCGGGTTCAACTTCCTGCTCTACCTCGCGGCCCTCCAGAACATCCCCGCCCAGCAGTACGAGGCGGCGTCGCTCGACGGCGCGGGGCCGTGGCGCCAGCTCTGGTCGATCACGATCCCGCAGCTCGGGCCCGCGACCGTCCTCATCGTGATGCTGCAGATCCTCGCGTCGCTCAAGCTGTTCGACCAGGCGTACCAGATGCTCGGCGGCGTCGCGAGCGACACCACGCGCTCCATCGTGCAGTACATGTACGAGGCCGGCTTCGTCGGCTACCGCTTCGGCTACTCGGCAGCCATCTCCTACGTGTTCTTCGCGCTCATCGTCATCATCGGCGTCGCCCAGGCGGCGATCATGTCCCGTGGTGCCGCCGCCGCGCGCAGGAAGGAGCAGCGATGACCACCGTCACGCAGACCCTCGTCACCCCCTCCACCGCGCGCCGCGCCGAGCGCAAGCCCGGGGCCCGGCGGTTCGGCCCGCTGCGGATCGTCGCGTTCGCGGTGCTCCTGCTCCTCGCGATCGGATGGCTGCTGCCGTTCCTGTGGGCGGTCGCGACGGCGTTCAAGACCGAGACCGACGCCGCGTCGGGCGACCCCTCGTGGATCGGGCCGAGCGGCCCCACGACCGACGCGTTCACGGCCATCCTCTCGCAGGGCAACGTGTGGATCTGGGCCTTCAACAGCCTCTGGACGTCGGCCGCCGTGACGGCCATCACGCTCGCGATCTCCGCGATGGCCGCCTACGCGTTCTCGCGGCTCGACTTCACCGGGCGGCGCTGGCTCTATGTGGCCGTCATCGCCGCGATCGTCGTGCCGCCGCAGGCGCTCATCATCCCGCTGTTCTACGAGATGCTCGCCTTCAACATGATCGACACGCACTGGGGCCTCATCCTGCCGCAGGTCGTCGCCCCGGCGATGGTGTTCATCCTCAAGCAGTTCTTCGACGCCGTGCCGATCGAGCTCGAGGACGCCGCCCGCGTGGACGGCGCGAGCCGCTTCCGCGTGTTCTGGTCGATCGTGCTCCCGCTGTCGCGGCCCATCCTCGCGTCGGTCGCGATCTTCGTGTTCATCGGCGCGTGGAACAACTTCCTCTGGCCGTTCCTCGTCATCAACGACACGACGCTCATGACGCTGCCGGTCGGCCTGCAGACCGTCATCAGCGCCTACGGCGTGCAGTACGCGCAGGTGATGGCCCAGGCCGTGCTCGCCGCGCTGCCGCTCATCATCGTGTTCCTCATCTTCCAGAAGCAGATCGTCAAGGGCGTCGCGACCACCGGCTTCGGCGGCCAGTGACACCCGGAACCAGGAGAGAAATGACCCGCGCCCGCATCACCATCGACCGCGACTTCACGATCGCCGACGTGCCGCGCCGGCTCTTCGGATCGTTCGTCGAGCACATGGGACGCTGCGTCTACACCGGCATCTTCGAGCCCGACCACCCGCAGGCCGACGAGCGGGGCTTCCGGCGCGACGTGCTGCAGCTCGTGAAGGAGCTGGGGCCGACCGTCGTCCGCTACCCCGGAGGCAACTTCGTCTCGGGCTACCTGTGGGAGGACGGCGTCGGACCGGTCGACCAGCGCCCGCGCCGGCTGGACGGCGCATGGCACACGATCGAGACCAACGCCTTCGGCCTGCACGAGTTCGTCGAGTGGGCGGGCGAGGCGGGCGTCGAGGTCATGGAGGCCGTGAACCTCGGCACCCGCGGCGTCGAGGAGGCGCGCGCGCTCGTCGAGTACGCGAACCACCCCGGCGGCACCTACTGGTCGGACCTGCGCCGCCGCAACGGCGCGGCCGACCCGTTCAACATCCGCCTGTGGTGCCTCGGCAACGAGCTCGACGGGCCGTGGCAGATCGGCCACAAGACCGCGCACGAGTACGGCCGCCTCGCGCAGGAGACGGCGAAGGCGATGCGCCTGGTCGACCCGACGATCGAGCTCGTCGCGGTGGGATCGTCGAACCGGCAGATGCCGACCTTCGGCACGTGGGAGCACACCGTGCTCACGCACGCGTACGAGGAGGTCGACTACATCTCGATGCACGCGTACTACCAGGAGCGCGACGGCGACGCCGCGTCGTTCCTGGCCGAGGGCGTCGACATGGACGCGTTCATCGACGGCGTGATCGCGACGATCGACGCCGTGAAGGCCGCGGGCAAGCACCGCAAGCAGGTCGACATCTCGTTCGACGAGTGGAACGTCTGGGACCAGGACCGGTACAACGACCACGAGGCGCGCGAGATCGAGGCGGCGGGATGGCGCGAGCACCCGCGCCTCATCGAGGACACGTACGACGTCGCTGACGCCGTCGTCGTCGGCACCCTGCTGCACAGCCTGCTGCGCCACGGCGACCGCGTGCGCATCGCCAACCAGGCCCAGCTCGTCAACGTCATCGCGCCGATCCGCTCGGAGGAGGGCGGGCCCGCGTGGCGCCAGTCGATCTTCTGGCCGTTCGCGCGGATGGCGCGTCTCGCGCAGGGGCGGATCCTGCGGCTCGCGGTCGACTCGTCGCAGACGAGCACGCGCAAGTTCGGCGACGTCGACGCGATCGACGCGGCCGCGACGTGGGACGAGGCGAGCGGGACGATCGCGCTGTTCGTCGCGAACCGCTCGCTCGAGGAGGCCGGCGACGTCACGGTCGACCTGCGCGGGCTCGCAGCCACGGCCATCCGCTCGGCCGAGGTGCTGACCGTGCCCGAGGGCGGCGACCGGCGCTCCGCGAACGTGGCCGACGATCAGGACCGCGTGGGGCTCGTCCCCCTGCGCGACGCGGGCATCGCCGACGGCGCCGTGCGCGCCACCCTGCCGCCGATGTCGTGGGCGGTCATCGTCCTCGACGCCGCGACGGCCTGATCCGACGCGTCACCCGCGGTCGAGCCACGCCAGGATGCGCTCGGCCGCGGGGGCGCCGTCGCGGATCATCGTCTCGTGCCCGTGGCCGGGGATCTCGATCGAGGTCGCATCGGGCACGAGCTGCGCGACGCGGCGCACCCACACGGGCGGGCAGACGACGTCGTTCGCGCCCCGCACGACGAGCGTGCGCGAGCGGATCCTCTCGTACGCGTCCTCGGGGCGATGCGAGAGCATCGCCTTCATCTTGCGCCGCAGGTTCGGGCCCGCCCGCAGGTACTCCCTCGCACCGAGCACGAGCACCTTGAGGCTCTCGCCGAGGAGATCGCGCCCCAGGCGCAGCAGCTGGGGGACGGCGCGGCGCGCCTCGGAGTCGACGGTCGGGGCGACGAGGACGACCGGTCCCGCGAGATCCGGGTGGCGGGCCGCGATCTCGGCGACGACCTGCGTGCCCATCGAGTGCCCGATGAGGACCGGGCGCTCGAGACGGCGATCGCGGATGAACGCCGCGATGAGGTCGGCGACGCGCTCGATCGACGGCGTCCGCGGCGGCTCGGGCGCCTCCCCGTATCCGGGCTGGTCGATCGCGATCGCCCGCCCGCGCTCGGCGAGGTGGACGGCGACGTCGGCGAAGACGCGGCGGCCCATGCCGATCCCGTGCACGAGGAGGAAGACGGGCTCGCCCGCTCCGCGCTCCTCGGCGACGAGGGTCGCGCCCTGCGACGTGAAGCGCGAGATCCGGCCGTCCTCCGGCGCCCCCGCCAGCTCGTCGATCACGTCATCCGCGGCCTCCGCCGCGTCCTCGAGCGCACCCATCCTCTCAGCCTACGATCGCGCGGATCCCGCGCCCCGCAGCGCGCGTAACCTGGAAGGCATGACGACTTCCGCCACCAACGAGATCACCATGTTCGGCGCCGAGTGGTGCCGCGACTGCCGCCGCACCAAGGCGCAGCTCGATGAGCTCGGCGTCGCGTACACGTACGTCGACCTCGAGGCCGAGCCCGCGGCCGCCGAGGTCGCCAAGGAGATCTCGGGACGCACGAACATCCCGGTCGTGGTCTACCCCGACGCGACCCACCACGTCGAGCCGTCGAACGCCGACGTCGAGGCGAAGCTCAAGGAGCTCGCCCTCATCTGAGGCCCTCGCGCGATCAGGCGTCGTGGAGGTGCTTCTGGCCGTGGCCGAGCACCTTCACGACGACGCCGCGGCGCGAGAGCTCGGCGATCGTGCGCACCTCCTCCGCCGCGTCGCGGCCCAGCGCGTGCACGCTCGCGACGACGACGACATCGCCCGACTTCAGGCGCGAGAAGAGGCGCTGCAGGCGCTCCTCCCATGATTCGAGGATGTCGGGCGCGGGGTGCCGGAAGCCCTCGATCGGCACGCCGAAGCGCGTGAGGTCCTCGCGCTGCTGGATCACCGACGGCATGTCGTCGCGCTGCACGACGAGGCCCACGAGACGCGATCCCGCAGGACGCGCCTGCCACCATCCGCCGTCCCGCTGGAGCTCGACGAAGCACTTCGGGCACTCCGAAGCCTGATGGATCTCGGTCTCGGCGGTGTCTGCGTGGCTCATGGTGCTCCTCCACGTCCATTGTGCCGTGCCCGCGGTGCGGATGCCCACCCCCGGCGCGCCGGTCAGCCGCCAAAGCACGCGACAGCGGGCTCGGAGCTCGTCCCGCTCGCGCGCCGGAGCACCACCTCGACGCACGTCTCGCCCTCCGCGGCCGGCACGGTCACCGTCGGCTCGACGGTCCGCTCGTAGTCCGGCTCGCCGGCGACGCTCGCGATGGTCCAGAGGTAGCTGTCGCCCTCCTCCGGCTCGGGGTTCGTCCAGGTGAACACGACCTCGTCGCCCCGCACGGCGCCCTGGAGGTCGGCGACGGACGGGACGGCGACGATCGGGTCCTGCGGCGCGACCGTCTGCGCCGGCGTGTCCTCCGGCTCGGGCTCGGCGAGCAGCGCGGGCAGCCCGAACCCGATGACGGCGACCGCGGCGAGCGCGATCACGCCGACCGACACCCACCATCCCCACCGACCCCGCCGCGGCGCCTCGGCCGCGATCTCGCGGCGCGGGATGGTCGACTCGGGAGCCGACGCGGGCACGGGAGGGCGGATGACCGTGGCGTCGTCGGGATGGATGCTGCGGGCCCCGCGCACGACGGTCGCCTCGTCCTGCGCGCCCCGGCGGACGGTCTCTGCCGACGCCGGGCGCGGCGACGTCGCCACGTCGGCGGCGTCGGGGGCGATGCTCATGACGGCGCGGACTCGCGTGAGGCCGCCGTCCTCGTCCTCGTCGCGGTCGCCCCTGGCGCCCTCGTCGATGATGTCGATCGGCGTGACCGCGTGCGCGAGCTCGATCTGCACCTTCTGCAGCGCGCGCGCGAACGCCAGCGCGCTCGTGTGGCGGTCGGCCGGATCCTTGGCCATCGCGCGCTCGAGCACGCTCTGGAGCGCCTCCGGCACGTCCGGCCGATCGAGCGGCGGCAGCGGCATCCGCTCGATCCGGTCGATGAGGTCGGCGCTCGCGTTGCTCTGGCCCGCGACCTCGAACGGCGAGCGGCCCGCAAGCAGCGTGTAGACGGTCGCGCCGAGCTGGTACACGTCGGAGCGCGGGCCGCTGCGCGCGACGTCGCCGAACGACTCGGGCGGCGACCAGGGGATCGACATGCCGGTCGTCTCGGTCGGCCCGTGCGCGGTCGCGGCGATGCCGAAGTCGGTGAGCGCGGGCCGCCCGTACTCGGTCACCAGGATATTCGCGGGCTTGATGTCGCGGTGGAGCACGCCCGCGCGGTGCGCGGTCTCGACGGCCGCGGCGATCGGGATGCCCACGCGCAGCGCCTCCGCGACCGAGAACGGCTCGCGTCGGTACCGCACCTGCAGGTTCGCGCCGGGGCAGTACTCCATGACGAGGTAGGGCCGGCCGTCGTCGGAGACGCCGGCCTGCAGGATCGTGACGATCGCGGGATGGCTCGAGAGCATCGCCATGGTGTTCGCCTCGGCGGTGAACTGGCCTGCGGTCGCGCCCATCCGATCGGGCAGGAGGACCTTGATCGCGACCTGGCGACGCGGGAGCTCCTGCTCGTACCGGTACACGTCGGCGAAGCCGCCGGACCCGAGCAGCTCGATGCACTGAAAGCCCGGGATGCGCGGCGGCGGGGCGGGCGGGCGACGCTGGTTCACGGCAGGTCCTCGAACGCGAAGGAGACGCCGTCGCCGAGATCGACGACGTCGCCCGTCACGACGACCGTGTGCTCGCCCGGGTGGAGCTGCACGGGCTCCTCCCCGCCGCGCAGGAGCGTCGTGCCGTTGGTCGAGTGGAGGTCGACGACGACGACGCTGTCGGCGTCGGGGATGACCTCGACATGACTGCGCGAGATGTCGAGCGACGGGCTCTCGACCGAGATGAGGTGCGGCAGCTCGGCGCCGGTCGACCGGGTCGCGCGCGGACGGCGCCCGATCACGATCGGACGATCGAGCGCGACGACCTCGCCGCTCGAGAGGCGGATGCGGGCGCGTGCCGTCCGCGTGGGAGCGGCCGAGCGCGCGCCGCGCGGGATGGTCGTGCCGTCGTGGTCCCCGCGCAGGCGCCGGAGGTCGGCGGCCGAGATCGTCGCGCCGTCGTGGTCGCCGAGCCCGTCTCCCGTCGGGGCGATCGTGTCGGCTGCTGCCTCGCGCTGATCGCCCGCCGTCATGCCCGGCGACCCCCCACCGGCTCGCGCGGCCGTGTGTCGGCGTCGATGTCGCGGGTGCCGGTGTCTCCGTCGTGCCACGCCACGTGCACGGCGTCGACGACGATCACCGAGACGTTGTCGCGGCCGCCGCGCGCGACGGCCGCCTCGACCAGTCGGCTGGCTGCGGTCTGCGGGTCGTCCTCGGCGCTCAGGATGGCCGCGATCTGGTCGCGCCCGACCTCGCGCGGCAGGCCATCCGAGCAGATGAGCAGGCGGTCGCCGCGGCTCGCCGGGAGCATCCAGAAGTCCACCCGCTCGCTGCTGCCGGCCCCCAGGGCGCGCGTGATGACGTTGCGGCGCGGGTCGCGCTCGGCGTCGGCCTCGGCGAGGCGCCCCGAGTCGACGAGCTCCTGCACGAGCGAGTGGTCGACGCTGATCTGCTCGA
Source organism: Microbacterium sp. KNMS (assembly GCF_053851835.1). Taxonomy (NCBI): domain Bacteria; kingdom Bacillati; phylum Actinomycetota; class Actinomycetes; order Micrococcales; family Microbacteriaceae; genus Microbacterium; species Microbacterium sp. KNMS. Next base: position 49,280 of record NZ_JBSQBP010000018.1, on the reverse strand, counting down.
GGCGGTCGCCCGCGAGCCGGTAGGTGCGCGAGTCGCCGATGTTGAGCGCGAGCCAGTAGCCCGCTCCGCGCACGTCGACGATGACGACTCCCGACAGGGTCGTCCCCGCGCCCGTCTCGCGGGAGGACGAGAACGCGTCGATGCGCCGACGGGCGGCCTCGACGGCCTCGCGCACCTCGTCGACCGTGAGGTGATCGCGCCCGACGAGGTCCGCGAACGCGGCCACCGCCATCCGCGATGCCACCTCGCCCGCGTCGTGCCCGCCCATCCCGTCTGCGACGAGGAACACCGGGGCGGACGCGAGCAGCGCGTCCTCGTTGATCGCCCGGCGGCGGCCGGTGTCCGTCGCGGCGCCGACCGCGACCGTGATCGGCGCGGTCATGCGGGCGCCCCGTAGGTCGCCGTCCGGTCGCCCATCTCGAGCACGTCGCCCTCGACGAGCGGCGTGCGCTCTCCGGGCACGACGTCGATGCGGGCGCCGCCGCGCACGATGACGACGCCGTTCGTCGAGTGGCGGTCGGTGATCCACGCGCCGTCGCCGTCGACGTCGAGCGCGAAGTGCGTCTTCGACAGCGAGAGGCTCTCGTCGCGCACGGCGACGGTCTCGCCCTCCCCCGCGGGGTTCCGGCCGAAGAGCGTGAAGCCGTCGACCGTGTGCACGGCGCCGTCGTCCCACACGAGCGTCGCGGTCGGCCGCGGCGGCTCGCGGCGCACGACGATCGTGTCATCGAGAAGGGGGTCGTACCCGTCGTGCGCGTCGCCTCCCGGCACGATCGTGTCGTCGGAGACCTCGTCCGCCGGGGAGGGCGCCGGGGCCGCGGGTGTGGGCGCCGGCGGGTCCTGCGTGATGCCGGGAACGTACGCGATCACGCCGAGAGAGGCGCTCGGCTCCGAGCGTGGTGGCGGGGGCGGCGTCGCGGGCGCAGGAGGAGCCACTGGAGCGGAACCGCCCCCCACGCGCGGGGGTGCGGGGGGTGCGGGGGGCATCGGCGGACGCGGGGGGATGGCCGGGGCGGCGGCTGGCGCGGCGGCCGGGGCAACGGGGGCGGCGGCCGGCGGAGCCGGCGGACGCGGCGGCACGGCGACGGGCAGCGGCGGCACCGCCGCCGCGGGCGCGACGGGGGCCGCGGGCGCGACGGGGGCCGCAGGCGCGCTCGCCTGGTCCAGCGGAGCGGCGTCGCGCGCGGAGTCGGCGTCGACCATCCGCGATCCGGCGACCCGATCGTGCCATCCGCGGTGCCACGGGGAGCCGTCGAACAGGGGCGAGAAGTACCCGACGACGATGGCGGCGCCAAGGCCCCAGATCACGTTGCGCAGGAAGGCGCGGCCGAACCCGAGGGGCGCAGCGTCGTCGTCGCGGACGAGCCGCACGCGCAGGGCGCGCATGCCCGGCGTCCCGCGACGGGTGCCCTGCCACCAGCTGTAGAGGAGGACCCAGCCGATCGCGAGCAGGCCGACGACCGCGGAGAGCGTCAGGGTGAGCCACAGCGGGCCGTTCATCGCGACCCACACCGTGACGCCCGAGAGCACGGACATCACCGCGCCGACGATGAGCATGTCGACGATGTAGGCGCCGGCGCGCCGGCCGAGCGGAGCAGGGCGCGGCGCGGGCGCAGCGGCCGGCAGCCCGTACCCGGGCGGCAGCGGTGCGCGGTGGGGATTCGACGCGGTCATGTCAGCCATCCTTCCGTCGATCGGCCGCGGCGGCGCGCAGCCTCCGGATCCACGACGATCCGGTCCTGCGCCGCAGCGAGCGCAGGCTCAGTCGGGCGCGCAGGCGACTCCAGAATGTCGCCTTCTCGCCCATCCCGTCCACCAGGGCGTCGACCTCGCTCCAGAACGCCGCGACGAATTCGGGGGCGGGCTCGCCCGGCCCGAAGACGCCGGCGTCCGCGCGCGCGGCGAGGTCGGTCACGCGGGCGTCCTCGAGGGTCGCGACGAGCACGGCGGCCTCCTCCGAGCGCGTTCCGCCGGCCGACGCGCCGTCGAGCGGGTAGGCGCGGTAGTCGACGGCGCGATCGCGCAGCTCATCCCAGCCGCCGCTGATGCGGTCGGCCGCTCGCTCTGCCGCGCGCCGTCGGCGACGGCGGGCGGCCTTCACGGCGCCGATCACGACGAAGGGCGCGAGCAGCAGGAGGAGGACGGAGACGCCGGCCCCGCCCACGAGGAGGATCAGGCCGAGAGCGCCGTCCTCGGGCTCGGCGTCCTCATCCGCCTTCCGATCGTCGGGCACGAGCGGCGGGAGCTCGACCGGCTCCTGCGGCGGCGGAGGCGGCTGCAGCACCTGCGGCTTCGGTGCGCTCTTCGGCCGGGTCGTCTGGTCGTTCGGCTGCTGGTCCTCGGGGGGCGTGGGGTCGAAGGCGACCCATCCGGCCTCCTCGAAGGCGATCTCGACCCACGCGTGCACGTCGTCGCCCGTGACGACGTACGGGTTCTCCGCCGTCTCGTCCTCGCCGGGGTGGAAGCCCAGCACGACGCGCGCCGGGATGCCGAGCTCCCGCGCCATGAGCGCCATCGCGACCGCGTACTGCTCGTCGTCGCCGACCATCTGCTCGGCGCCGAGCAGGCTCGCGATGCGCTGCGACCCGTGCCCCGCGCGGGAGGGCACCTCGCCCTCGAGACCGTGGCTGAAGAAGCCGCCCTCCGAGAGGAACGACGTGAGGGCGCGCGCCTTCTCGATCGGCGTGCGCGCCTCCGCGACCGCGTCGGCGGCGAGCTCGGCGACATCACCGGGAACGTCGACGGGCCGCGGCAGGTCGACGTCCGCGAAATCGTCGTCGGCGAGCGCCTCGTCGGCGGACGTCGGCGGGATGACGACATCGGCGGTGTACCGATCGCCCTCGCGGAGCCCGTCGCGGACGACCGCGGTGCCCGTGTCGGCGTTGTAGTACGCGCTGCGGCGCAGGCTCTCTCCGCGGTCGCCGTCGAACGCGAGGCTGCGCACCGCGCCGGCGGCCGGAACCCAGACCCCCTCGTAGCCGCCGACCTCGACCGTGAGGCGCGCGGCCTCCCCCGCGGCCCCCTGCGCCATGTTCGAGCGGATGGGGGTGAAGTCGCTCGACGAGTCGGCGACGTCGTAGACCACTCCCGAGTAGGCGTCCATCGTCGCGAGTCGCAGGCGGGCCCCGCTCGGCAGGCCCCGGACCGTGAAGAGGGCGTCCTCGTCGAAGTCGCGCACGTAGAGCCGGAACGACTGCAGGGGGCTCGGGTACTCGCGGATGTCGAACGGCGGGATGATCACCTCGCGCAGCACGTAGCGGGTCTCGTTCGCGGGCGCGAGGGCGAGTGAGACCGCGCCCGCACCCGCCGCGATCGCGAGGACGACGGCGCCCGACACGACCCGGCGGACGACGCTCGAGCGACCCCCGTCAGCCTGTGGCGACTCGGCCGTCGCGACCGCGCTCCGCTGCGGCGCGAGCGCCGTCCGCAGCGCGAGCCAGGCGACCGCGACGACCGCGAACACGGCCGCCTGCACGAACGGTGCGGCGGGCTGCGCCGTCCCGAGGGCGATCTGGAGCACGAGCAGCGCCGCGGCGGGAACGAGCGTCCAGGCGGCGGGGACGACGCGCAGAGCGAGGCTCCCCGCGAGCGTCGCGAAGGCGAGCGAGAGGAGGAGCGGCACGATGAGGTGCCCGTCGGCGGCCGCGACCGGCGCGATCGAGGTGAGCAGCGACTTCCACGACGTCACGACGCCCGCCGCCAGCTGGCGGAGCGTGTCGATGGTCGGGATCACCCCGCCGATCGCCGTGTGCGGCAGCGCGAGCGCCCCGCCGAGCACGAAGTACACGCCCACGGCGGCCGCTGCGAGCAGGAGGACGCTCCACCGCCGGACGGCACCCGTCCAGGCGATCCCGAGCCCGAGCACGAGGCCGGCGAGCGCGGGGATCAGGTACTGCGGTCCGTCGAAGGTCGGCGCGAAGCCGATCACGGGGACGAGCAGGAGCAGCGCGACCGCGCCCAGGTCGATCGCGTCACCGCGCCATCCGCCCAGGCGCCCGCTGTCGCGCACGCTCATCCGAGCACCTTCCGCAGAGCGCGCGGCAGGTCGTCGACCGTCGCGAGGGTGAGCACGTCGGTCTCGCCGATGCGCCGGCGCCCGGTATCCGCGTCGGCGGCGGACACGACGATGAGCGTGCGTGCGCCGAGCGGCAGGCGCGACGCGGCGTCGCGGAGGTCGGCGGGGTCGGCCGTGCTGCCGCACAGGAGCACGACGACGCTCGCGAGCGGAGCCGCCGCGGCGACCGCGCCGGCGAGGTCGGCCACCCTCCCCGCCCGCGCACGACTGTGCTCGACACCCGAGAGCGAGTCGAGCAGCTGGCGACCGGTGCCGGCGCGAAGCGGACCGGCCGGCGTCCGCACATCCACGTGGAAGGCGTCGCGGATGGCGCGCAGGCCCAGCGAGCCGCCCGCCGAGATCGCGGTCTCGAACTCCTCGGGCGACGCGTAGTCGGCGGTCGCGGTCGACAGGCCGATGACGAAGTGCGAGCGGCGGGTCTGCTCGTACGTGCGCATCATGAGCGTGCCCGTGCGGGCGGTCGAGCGCCAGTGCACGTGACGGAGGTCGTCGCCGGGCTGGTACTCCGAGAGCGCGTGGAAGGCGATGTCGTCGCGCGCGAGGTCGCGCGTCTCCATGCCCTCGAGATCCCGCACGAAGCCGATGGACTGCCCATCCAGTCTCACCGTGCGCGGGTGGACGTACAGGTCGACGGGCTCGTCGCGGCGGTCGATCCGCTCGTACAGCCCGAGCGGGTCTCCCCGCACGATGCTCACGGGCCCGACCGGCAGCACGGCGCGGCGCTGGGTCGGGATCGCGAACAGCTCCTCGATCGACTCCTCCGGCGCGAGCTGCGGGATGCCGAAGACGCCGCGCCCCGATCCGACCGGCAGGACGATCCGGGAGGGGAGGATGGCGCGGCTGCCGGTGTTCGCGAGCCGGAGCGCGCCGACCGCGCGCTCGCCGACGACGACGCGCGTGCGCGTGAGGTCGAGCTCGACGTCGTACGACGTGCGCCCGAAGAGGAAGCCCGCGCAGAGCACGAGGGTCGCGGTGAGGATGGCGGCGATCGCGCGCACCTCGACCCACCCGAACGCGATGCCGAGGGCCCACAGCGCGACGGCGGCGACGAGGAGGACCCAGCCCAGCGGACGGACGACGGCCGCGACGACGCGGACGCCGCGCCATCCGCGCGCGAGGACGTAGCGGAGGACCGCGGCCCAGCCTGCCCGCTCCTCCGCCTGCTCGGCGTCGACCGCCTCGGGAGCCTCCGTGCTCATCGCACCTGCGGCGCCGGCACCTGCGACACGACGCGTGCGATCACGCGCTCCGCGGTCGCACCCGAGAACTCCGCCTCCGGGTCGAGCACGAGGCGGTGGGTCCAGACCGGGCCGGTGAGCGCCTTGATGTCGTCGGGGAGGACGTAGTGGCGCCCGAGCGACGCCGCACGCACCTTGGCGAGGCGCACCATCGCGATCGCGCCGCGCACCGAGACGCCGAGCATCGTGTCGGAGTCGTCTCTGGTCGCCTCCGCGAGCTCGGCGGCGTAGCGCAGCACGCTGGGCTCGACGTGCGCGGTCGCCGCGAGGTCGGCCATGTCGGCCACGGCGCCCGTCGTGATGATCGGGGTGAGCCCCGCGGAGGGGTTGCGGTCGGCGGAACCCGCGAGGATGCGCTCGGTCACCTCGACCGTCGGATACCCGATCGAGGTCTTGATGAGGAAGCGGTCGAGCTGCGCCTCGGGCAGCTTGTACGTGCCCGCCTGCTCGATGGGGTTCTGCGTCGCGATCACGAGGAAGGGGCGGCCCACGTCGTGCGCGACGCCGTCGACCGTGACACGCGACTCCTCCATGACCTCGAGGAGCGCGGACTGCGTCTTGGGAGAGGCGCGGTTGATCTCGTCCGCGAGCACGATCGACGCGAACACGGGTCCGCGGTGGAACTCGAAGCGGTGGCTCTGCTGGTCGTAGATCGTGACGCCCGTGACGTCGCTCGGCAGGAGGTCGGGAGTGAACTGGATGCGGTTCGAGGTGCCCTGCACGGTCGCCGCGAGCGCCTTCGCGAGGCTCGTCTTGCCGGTTCCGGGTGCGTCCTCGAGCAGCACGTGGCCCTCGGCGAGCATCGCCGAGAGCACGAGCCCGACGACGTCGCGCTTGCCCATGAGGGCGCGGTCGACGTTGTCGACGAGGCGCGCGAAGGTCCCCTCGAACCAGGATGCCTGCTCGGGCGTCATCGTCATGCGTGTTCTCTCTTCTCAGGTGGGCGGTCAGCGCCAGACGACGGACTGCGCGTTGCCCCAGCCCTCGATGTGGACGTAGACCGTGTCGCCGGGCGAACCGAAGTAGCAGTGCGGGTTCTTCCCGACGTAGATGGAGCCGTTGGCGGGGATGTGGATGACGCCCACGTCGCGGAACGCGCCGTCGGCGTCGTTGCAGGTCGCGCGGTAGTCGCCCTCGGGGAAGTTCTCCGTGTTGAGGACGAGGTACTCGCAGTTGTCCGTGTCGCAGTTCTTCTCGTCCTTGGCGCTGCGGTCGGGCCCCTGCGTCGTCCACGCCTTCGCCTCGGGCACGGTGGTCGCCTTCGCCGAGACGATCGCGCTCTGCTGCCGCTCGGTGTCCGTCGCGCGGGCTTCGATCGTGTGCGTCGTCGAGTAGCCGTACCGGGCGCTCGTCGAGCCGGTGAGGGCGACATCCTGCCACGCGCCGCCGTCGATGCGGATCTGCATCGCGACGTCGCGCCCGTTCGGCTGCGGTGCGGCCCACGAGTAGGTGATCTCCCGACCGTCGCCCGTGCGCTGGGCGTCGACCGTGGGGTTCCGGACGGGCCCGAACGGGACGACGGCGTTGGACGGCGCCGAGCCCTGGCTCGCCACGGTGCCGTTGCCGGTGCCCAGGGTGGCCGCGTAGACCGCGCGGATGCTGACGGTGTACGACGCGCCGTTCGAGATGCCCTGGGCGATCGTCGATCCGGCGGGGTCCGCGGCCCCCGACCACTGGCTGCTCCACGCGCCGCCGTTGAGCGAGTACTGCCAGCTGATCTCGCTCTCCTTGATGCCGTTGCGCGCGGCCGGGGTCCAGCTCACGGAGATGCTGTTGTCGTGGGGCGCGGCCTTCACGTTCGTGGGCGCATCGGGCGCGGTGTACGCCCGTCGTGGCTCGGACTCCGTGCTCCAGCCACTCCAGCCGGCCTTGTTCTTCGCCTGCACGCGGAAGCTGTAGTCCGTCTCGGACGTGTCGAGCGTCACGTTCTGCGTCGTCTGGTCGCCGGGGACGTCCACCGTGCGCACGAGCTCGCCGCCCCGGAGCACCTGCAGCTGGTAGGCGTCGATCTCGTCGCCGTTCGTCGCCGGCTTCGTCCAGGAGACGGTCATCTGCGCCTGATCGCCGACCGGCGCCGCCATCTGCGCGGACGGCTGCGCGGGGACGGCCGGAGGGGCCGCCGGGATGTTGGCCGCCGACCAGGCGCTCCAGCTCGACGGGTCGGGCGCCTGGTTGTGCGCGCGCACGCGCACCCGGTAGGCGGTGCCGTTCTCGAGGCCCTCCCAGGTGATCTTGTTGCCCGTGACGCCGGTCTTCTGCGAGATCCCGTTGGGCGGCGCGGGCGAGATCTCGAGTGTGAAGCTCGAGACCGGCGAGCCGGGCGTCTCCGGCGTCTCCCAGGTGACCCCGAGGGCGCGATCGCCGAAGGACGGCAGCTTGGGAGCCTGCGGCTGGTCGGGGCGCGCATCAGGGCGCGCGGGCTGGCTGGGCAGCGAGGGCTCGGATGCGCCGACCTCGTTCACGGCGACGACCGTGAACCGGTACTCGACGTTGTTCGTGAGCCCCTCGAGCGTGCACGTCGTCGCGGCGCAGCGCTTCTCGTAGTCGCCCGCGACGCTCGTGACGACGTACTCGGCGATCGTCGCGCCGTTGTCCGACGGCGGCGTCCAGCTGAGCGCGACCTTGCGGTCCTGCACGCTCGAGACCGTGGGCTTGCCGGGCGCATCCGGCACGCCGCGCACGGTGACGCGCACGCGGCCCTCGACCATCCGCGACTGATCCCCCGTCGCATCGGCGATGCGGTAGCGGACGACGACCGTCCCGTGGAAGTCTGCCGCGGGCGTCACGACGACCTGGTCGCCCTCGGCCGCGACCTCGGCCTCGCCGGTCTCGAGGGTCGCCGAGAGCAGCTCGAGCGGGGTCTCGGGGAACGGGTTCACGTCGTTGTCGAGGACGGGCACGGTGAGCGTCTCGCCCTGGTTCCATGCATCGAAGACGTCGTCGTTCGCGACCGGCAGCGGCTTGCTCGATGCGGTCACGGCCACGCGCACCTCGCCGCGGACGGGGTCGTTGACGCCGTCCGAGACGGTCACGCTGACGGTGCGCTCCGTGCCCGCGCTGTCGGGCTGGGCCTCCACGGTGAGGACGGTGCCGTCGATCGAGACGGCGATGTCGCCGGCGTCCGCGGTGGCGGCGACCGCGAAGGTCAGGTCGTCCTCGTCGATGTCGCTCGCGAGCGGCGCGAGGTCGAGCGTGGCGGGGCCGTCGCCCGCCCCCACCGTCAGCTCGCTGTCGACGAACTCGGGCGGCTCGTTCTCGGGAGGGAGCACGTGGATCGGGATGGACAGCGTCGCCTTCGTGCCGCTGGGGTCGTCCGGCGACGTCCCGTCGGTGACCTCGAACGTGATGGCGTCATCGCCCGACCAGCGGTACGCCGAGGTGTAGACGAGGGTCTGCTGGTCGCGCACGAGCGGCGAGCCGTCGCTGTTGCCCGCCTGCACCTTCGCCGCCTCGGTGATGACCACCGGGTCGCCGGTCGCCGAGCGCACGTGGTCCGCGAGGGCGATCTCGACCGTCTCGCCGCTCTGGACGACGACGGGCTCCGTGCTCGTGCGGACGGGGCGGAGGTCGGCTCTCGCCGGGACGTGCACGTACGCCGTCGCGGTCAGGCCGTCCTCGTCGGTCGCGGTGAAGGGGATGAGCTGCCGCTCCTCCCCGATCGACACCCGGAGGACGCCGGCCTCGGGGTCGACGAGCTCGCCGCCGTCCGCCGTCAGCTCGAGGGTGCTCGGCGTGCCATCGGGATCCGAGAGCCGCTCGCGCAGATCGACGTCGGCGGTGAAGTCGTCCTGGATGTCGGCCGGGAGCACATGGGCGTCCTTCGCGACGGGAGCCTGCAGCGGCACCTCGTCGTCGACGGTCACCTGGATCACGCCCTGCGCGCGTGCGCCCTGCTCGTCCTCGATCGTGTACTGGACCGAGGTCTCCATCTCGCGGCCGGGCGCCGTGATCTCGACGAGGCCGGGCAGGGTCTCCGCCTCGAGCCCGTCGACGTCGGGGACCACGAGCCCGTCGGGGACGACGAGCAGCTGCTTGCCCTCGGGATCGGAGTCGTTGGCGAGGACGGGGACGGCGACGATGCGCCCCGGACGCACGTGGAGCGAGTCGGTCACGGCGTAGGGCGCCTGGTTCGCCGACTCCGCGGGCGCCACTCCGACGCGGATGGTCCCGATCGCCTCGGCGCCGAGCGCGTCGCGCACGCGGTACGTGAAGGTGTCGAGCCCCGCGGCGTCGTCGTAGGCGCGGTAGACGAGATGGTCGACGGCGACCTCGTCGATCGTCCCCCGCTTCGCGGCGGACGCGGGCTCGACGAGCTCGACCGAGTCTCCGTCGGGATCGATGCCGTTCAGCGGGATCGGGATGTTCGCAGTCTCGCCGGCGAGGGCGCGCACGGTCACGTCGGGCGGGTTCGGCGGCGCGTTCGTCTCGGCGTCGACGGGAAGCACCTGGATCGTGATGAGGCCGGCGTCCTTCTGCCCGGTCGAGTCGACGACGTCGTAGGTCGCGTACACCGTCTGAGCGACATCGCTCGCGCGGAAGCGCACGGTGTCCTCCGACACGAACATCTGCCCGACCTCGGCCGACGGCGCCTCCACGAGCTCGGGGGCGACGTGGATCTCGTCGTCGTTCGGGTGGTAGTCGTTGTCGAGGACCGGGATGGTGACGAGATCGTTCGCGCGGACGACCACCTCGTCGTCGTTCGCGACGGGAGGCCGGAGCTTCTCGTCGGCGGGGACGGGGATGATCACGACCTCGCCCTCGACGCTCTCCTTCCCGTTCGACAGCCGGTACGTCACCGTGGTCTGCTCCGCCAGCTGGGCGCGGTCCGCGATGCGGAGCGTCTCGTGCCCGAGGACCGAGACGGAGATGCCCGCGTCGTCGGGCACCGACACGGACTGCACGACGAGGACGCCGCCGGCGGGGTCGGAGTCGTTGTCGAGCACGCCCGCGAGCACCTCGCCGCCCGCCGGGAGGAGGGCGAGATCGCGCACCGCGACGGGCGGCAGATCGCTGCCCTCGTCGGCGACGACGTCGACTCGGACGAGACCGGGCACGCCGTCGGCCCCCGAAGCCGCGAGGTACTGCACGTATCTCGTGCCCACGCGCGTCCCCTCCACCGTGAAGGTCTTGTCGGAGAAGTCGGGGGTGATGATGAGCCCCTCCTCCTCGTCGACGCGCGTCAGCCGCAGCGGGTCGATGCTCGCGGAGATGTCGTTCGCGAGCGGGGAGACGGTCGCCTGCTGTCCCAGTCGCACGACGACGTGGTCGGCGTTCGTCACGGGCGGGGCGGAGCCGGCCGGCCGCACGTCGAGCTTGAGCGTGCCCGATTGCGCGAGCCTCCCGTCCGAGACGACCACCTCGACCTCGAGCGGCCCCTGTGCGCCGGAGATCGCACGGTAGGTGATGCGCCCATCCGAGGTGAAGTCCGCCTCGTCGCCCTCGGCGGGGAAGACGTCGACGAGATAGGTGTCGTCGCCGTCGTCGTCGCGCCAGTCGGGCATGACGTCGTAGGTGACGGTGCCGCCGGTCTCGACCGCGACGGTCGGCGTGCGCGTCTGCTCCGGCCCCGCGTTCTGCGATTCCGGGTGCACGTCGATGCGCACGGTCGCGCGGTCCCGCCCTTCGCGGCCGTCGTCGACCTGGTATGTGAAGCTGCCCGAGCCCGTGCGTCCCTCGGGCACCGCGACCTGCAGCGACGTCCCGTTGTGGATGAGCTGGACGTCCGCGAAGTCGGGGCTCCCGTCGGGCAGGGAGACGGTGAGGACGTCGCCGTCGGGATCGGAGTCGTTGTCGAGCACGGGGATGATCGTCGTGCGCCCCGCGCGGACGCCGAACCGGTCGTCTGCCGCGATCGGGACGGTGTTCTCCTCGCTCCGCTCGGGCAGCGTCGTCTCGAGCGTCTCCTCGGTCGTCTCCTCCTCCTGCTCCTCGTCGCCGTCGTCGGGCGGAGTGAGCTCGTCCCAGTTGTCGACGCGGAGCATCGAGTCGCTCGCGAGCCATGCGGCGCCGCTCACGGAGTCGTTGAGCATGACGACGTCGCGGTTCACGCGGAAGACGAGCTCGCCATCGGAGTCGTAGTCCTGCACCGCGGTGGCGAGGTCGTGCGCGTCGCCCGCGCAGTCCCGCAGGAAGTGGCCGGCGCCCGCCCAGGCCGCGTACGCGCATCCGCCGAGGACGACGGGCTCGACCGGGTCGCCGGGGCCCGCGCCGCTCGGGACCGAGACGATCTCGGAGCCGTCGAGGGGGATCGTGACGAGCTCGGAGGCGGTCGCGGCCGTGACGCTCGACGCTGCGGCGGCGTCGAGGGCGAGCGCCGCGTCCTTCCCTCCCGGGACCTCGATCTCGGTGCCGTCGTCGAGGTGCACGACGCCCGTCGACCGGTCGAGCACGACCGCCCGGTCGCCGACCGACGTGATCGAGAGCTCGGCGCCCTTCTCGAGGTCCAGCTCCCGCGCCTCGGGCTCGCCGGGCTCGCCCTCCGGCGTGACGGGGACCGTCACGATGCCCTTCTTCGGCGAGACGGCGTGCACCGTGCCGTCGAGCCCGACCGTGACAGCGGCTCCCTCGCCGAGCTCGGCCACCGGCTCGGCCTCCGCCGGGTCGAACCCGCCGAGGGCCGCGACCGGCGCGACGAAGAGGTCGCCCGACTCCGGGTCGAGGATCGCGACCGTGTCGCCGCCGAGCTCGACCCGCGCGTTGCCGGGGAGCTCGACGCGATCGCCGAGCGAGACGGTCGAGGGGTTCACGACGGCGACCGCCGCATCCGCCTCGTCGACGACGAGGACGTTGCCGCCGTCCTGCCGGATGTCGTAGCGCTCGCTCGTCGTCCGCAGGCTCCCGTCGAGGAGACGCGACTCGTGGTTGAAGTGGCCGACGAGGAGGCTGGATGAGCGCGTGATCCACACGCTCCCGTCGTGCAGGTCGACCTCGGTCGTCGGGTTGCCGTCGTAGGCGAACGCCATCGTGCCGATCGCGAGCGTCGCGGCCGTGACGACCGCCGTGCCGATGAGGGTCTTGCGGCGTGCGCGCAGACGGGTCCATGCCTTCATCCGCGGTCGGCCTCCCCCTGATGCTCGCCTCGCCGCGGGCCGCAGGGAGCGTGGCGGCGCGCGGTCACGGACTTCCAGGGTACCTGTGCCCCCTGATCCGCCCATGCGAGCGCATGGGCACAGGTGCCCACGCCTCAGGGCGCGATGCCCGCGGCGGCCGGGCGGAACCCCGCGCGCACGTTCTCGCAGCACCCGGGGCGGCAGACGTCGAACCACGGGCCGAGCGGCGTCGCGGCCGGCCGCTCCTCGCGCGGCGTGGCGGCCATCCGCTCCTCCACGAGGTCGACGACGCCCGCGACGAACCGCGGGTCGGCGCCCGGCGTCGGCGTGCGCACCGCTCGGAGGCCGGCGTCGGCCGCCGCCTGCAGCGCCTCCTCGTCGAGATCCCACATGACCTCCATGTGGTCGCTGAGGAACCCGACCGGGACGATCGCGACGGCCTCGACCCCCTCCGCGGGCAGCTCGGCGATCCGGTCGCAGATGTCGGGCTCGAGCCAGGGCTGCGAGGCCGGGCCCGACCGCGACTGGTAGACGAGCTCCCACGGGACATCGGCCGCCTCGGGGACGATCGTGGCGGCCCGCTCCATGACCGCCGCGGCGACCGCGCGAGGCTGCGCCTCGTAGGCGCCACCCGGCCCGAGATCGAGGTCACGAGGGCCGGATCGCCGCGCGTCGTCGACCGGGATGCTGTGAGTCGCGAAGAGGACGCGCACTCGGAGCCGGTCGGCGAGGAAGCCTCGGATCGCGTCGACGAGCCCGTCGACGAAGGCCTCGACGAACCCGGGGTGGTCGAAGAACTGCCGCACCTTGTCGATCTCGACGACGCTCTCCAGCGCGGTCTCGTCGAGGGCGCGCGCGAAGTCCTCGCGATACTGACGACAGCTCGAGTACGAGCTGTAGGCGCTCGTCGCGACCGCGAGGAGGCGCGTGCGCCCGTCGTCGGCGGCCTCCTGCACGGCCTCGGAGAGGTACGGCGCCCAGTTGCGGTTGCCCCAGTAGACCGGCAGGTCGAGGCCCCGCCGGGCGATCTCGGCCTCCAGCGCGGCCTTGAGCGCGCGGTTCTGGGCGTTGATCGGGCTCACGCCGCCGAAGTGGCGGTAGTGGTGCGCGACCTCCTCGAGACGCTCGTCGGGGATCCCGCGGCCCCGCGTGACGTTGCGCAGGAAGGGGATGACGTCGTCCTGCCCCTCGGGGCCGCCGAACCCCGCGAGGAGGATGGCGTCGTAGCGCTGCGGGACGGTCGCGTACGGGGCGCCGTCGCGCGCGGCGGGCGAGGCGAAGGGGACGGATGCCGTGGTCATGGCGTGCTCCTGTCGTTCGAGGGTGGTCGGGCTCAGGCCGTCTGCAGGGCGAAGACGATGAGGAGCATCGTCACCGCGAAGCCGACGGCGTAGTTGATCCAGAGGAAGCGCCGCCAGCCGCGATTCGCGCACGCGGAGTCGGCGTCGGACACGCGCGCGTACGGAGCGGCGGTCGCGAGATAGGGGAGCGCGAGCGGAGCGGCCCAGGCCGCCGTGCCGCCGGCGGCGAGCACGAGCAGGGCCGCGGCGATCCACGCGGCGAGCGCGAAGCGCACCGTGCGGGCCGCGCCGAGGACCGTCGCGATCGACGCGATCCCGCCCTCTCGGTCGGGCACGACGTCCTGCACGGCGCCGAACGCGTGACTGGCCACGCCCCACAGCAGGAATGCCGCGAGCACGAGGAGCGCTCCGCGATCGGGTGCGGCGCCCGCGAGCACGATCCCGTAGAGGGCGGGGCTCGCGAAGTGCACGCTCGAGGTGAGCGAGTCGAGGAACGGCACCTCCTTGAACCGGAAGGGCGGCGCGGAGTAGGCGACGACCGCGAAGAGGCTCACGGCCAGGACGCCCCACGACACCGGCCCGCCGAGAAGCACGAGCGCGATCGCGAACGGCAGGCACGACACCGCGGCGGCGGTGAGCACGACGCGGTGCGCGGCCGGGGCGAGCAGGGCGCCCTCCACGCCCCCCTTGCGGGGATTGGCGAGATCGGACGCGTAGTCGAACACGTCGTTCACGCCGTACATGGCGAGGTTGTAGGGGATGAGGAAGAACACGGTGCCCACGATCAGAGCGAGGTCGACCTCGCGCGCGGTCAGGAGATACGCGGCGGCGAAGGGGAAGGCCGTGTTGATCCAGCTGAGGGGCCGCGATGCGACCAGCAGGTCACGGATCATCTCGGCGCCTCCTCAGGGCGACCCACAGCGCGGGCAGCAGGATGGCCGCCGCCAGCGGGTAGGCGAAGTCCTCGAGGGGCGCGAGGCCGATCCGCACGCCGGAGATCCGCTCGTCGTCGTACGCGAACAGGCCGACCGCGATCATGACGCTGTCGAAGACCGCCGTGAGCACGACGAGCGCGGCGGCGGCGAGCGCGACCGCGCTCAGCCGCGGGCGGCGCCGGGCGGACAGTGCCAGGGCGGAGGCCACGGCGACGGCGAGGAACGCCGCGCACAGGACGACGTAGGTCATGGCCGCCCCCTGTCGCGAGCGGCCAGAAGTCGGTCGGCGCCGCAGAAGAGCACCATCGTGAGCTCGCAGAGGAAGAGGAGGAACACGGGCTCCTCGACGGGCAGCTCGGGCGCGATCACGAGGCCGGTCATGACCGCGGTCTCGGCGCGGAAGAAGATGCCGAGGGCGATGCCGGCGGCATCCCACGCGAGGAGGAAGACGAGCCCGGTGGCGAGGACGAGCGCCGCGTGCGCGGGAGCGCGCCACACGAACAGCCGGAAGCGCCGGTCGACCGCCAGCACGCACGAGAGCGCGAGCAGGAGGCATCCGAGGTAGACGAGGCTCACAGCGGCTCCGGCAGCGGGCCCGCGGAGACATCGCCGCGCAGGCGCTTCACGACGAGCTCCGCGCTGATGAGGCACATCGGCAGCCCGATGCCGGGGATCGTCGTCGCCCCCGCGTAGAGGAGGCCGCCGACGCGGGCGGATGCGTTCGAGCCGCGCAGGAGCGCGCTCTGGCGGAGCGTGTGCGCGGGGCCGAGCGCTCCCCCGCGCCAGGCGCCGAAGTCGCGCTCGAAGTCCGCTGGCCCGATCGTCTGCCGCACGACGATCCGCTCGCGCAGGTCGGGCACCCGCGCCCATGAGGCGATCTGGTCGATCGCCGCATCGACCGTGCGCTCGACGTCGGCGTCGCCCGCGCCATCCGCCCCGCCCGATCCGATCCCGGGGTCGGCCGGCACCGGCACGAGCACGAAGAGGTTCTCGTGGCCGGCCGGCGCCACCGTGTCGTCGGTCGCGCTCGGGCGGCACACGTACAGGGACGCGGGATCGGGGATGCGACGCGCGGGGCCGTAGATCGCGTCGAATCCGGCATCCCAGTCGCGCGTGAAGAAGAGGGAGTGGTGCGCGAGCTGCGGCAGCTCGCCGCGCACGCCGAGGAGGGCCAGCACCGCCCCGGGGCCCGGGTCGCGGCGGTCCCACCAGGCCTCGGTGCGCGAGCGATGCGGCGAGGGCAGCAGGCTCTCGGTCACCCGCAGGTCGGCGCTCGAGACGACCACGTCGGCGACGAGGCGCGTGCGAGAGCCGTCCGCGCGCTCCGCCTCGACCGCGCGCACCGCGCCGGCCGCGACCTCGATGCCGGTGGCGCGCCATCCGGTGTGCAGGCGCGCGCCGCGGTCACGGGCGAGCGCCGCGATCGCGTCGATCACCGTCCCGAATCCCCCGCGCGGATAGAGCACGCCCTGGCCCACGTCGAGATGGCTCATGAGGTGGTACATGCCCGGTGCGCGCGACGGCGAGGTCCCGAGGAACACGGCGGGGTAGCCGAGCACCTGGCGCGCCCTGCGGTCGTCGGCGTGCCGCGCGATGAGGCGGTCGAGCGGCTCGGCCAGAAGGCGAGCGAGACGCGGCAGCCGCCGGAGCGTGCGGGTGTCGAACAGGGGGCGGAGCGACGCGAACGTGCTGTACAGGAACCGCTCCGTGGCGAGGTCGTAGGTCTCCGCGGCCGAGGCGAGGTAGGCGTCGATCCGCGACGCAGCGCCGGGATCGAGCGCCCGCAGCGCCTCCCGCGCGCCGTGCGCCGGCAGGTCGAACGGCACCTCGTCGCCCTCGAACCACACGCGGTAGGCGGGGTCGAGCGGCACGAGGTCGAGCTGCTCCGCCGCCGTGGTGCCGAGGAGACGGAAGAAGTGGTCGAACACCTCGGGCATGAGGTACCACGAGGGGCCCGTGTCGAACGTGAATCCGTCGACGCGGCGCCGGCCCGCGCGACCGCCGAGCTCGTCGCGGGCCTCGATGAGAGTGACATCGTCGCCCTCCGCCGCGAGCAGGGCGGCGGTCGCGAGGCCCGAGATGCCGCCGCCGATGACGACGACTGTGCGCGCGCTCATGCGCGCACCGCCGTCGGGCGGTCGAGCGCGGCCCGCACGAGCACGGCGGCCTTCACGCGGCGCGGCACGGAGACCCGCCGCTCGAGGAGCTCGCGCGCGGGCGTCGCACGGAGGACGTCGTTGAGACGGGAGAAGAGGCCAGCCGCCGCGGCGGTCGCCCGACGGGACCGCCCCGGCAGCCGCGTCAGAGCCGACGACGCGACGGCGAGGTCGGAGTCGACATCGGAGACGATGCGGAGCTTGTCGTCCTCCGACAGGGCGCGCGGGTCGACCCCCGGGAAGTACGAGCGGCCGAGCCGCTCGCGGTCATCCGCCAGATCGCGCAGGAAGTTCACCTTCTGGAAGGCTGCGCCGAGGCGCCGCGCTCCCTCCTCGAGCTCGTCGTCGATGAGGAGCGCGCGGTCCTCCTGGGCGAACGCGCGCAGGCACATCGACCCGACGACCTCCGCGGAGCCGTGGATGTAGGCGCGGTACGTCGCCTCGTCGCCGATCTCGACGCCGTCGGCGTCCATCCGCATCGACGCGAAGAACGGGCGTACGAGCGTCTCGGGGATGCCCGTGCGCCGCGCGGTGTCGGCGAAGGCATGCACGACGAGGTTCGCGCTGAACCCGCACGAGAGCGCCCGCAGCGTCTCGCCCTCGAGCTCGTCCAGGGCGGCTCGCCGCGCAGCATCGCCGAGTCCCGCCTCGCTCGCGGGGCCGTCGACGATCTCGTCGGCGACGCGCACGAGCGCGTAGACGTCGGCGATGTGGGCGCGGACGCGCGGGGGCAGCAGGCGGCTCGCGAGCCCGAACGAGGACGAATAGGCGGGAAGCACGCGGGACGACGCCGCGCGCGCCGTTCGGGTGTAGAGGTCCAAGGCCGTCATGCGTCCCGCTCCGCACAGCGCCCGACGAGCGCATCCAGCTCCGCCCGCAGCCCGTCGGGGATCGGCGCGGCCGCGATCTCGCGGCGCGTCGCCGCGCTCTGCTCCGCGATGAGCCGCTCGATCTCGTCCGCCGCTCCGCTCGCGCGGATCGCGTCGCGCAGCAGAACGGCGTCGTCCTCCTCGAGAGAGCGCCGGCCGAAGAGATGCGCGACCTCGCGCCACGCCGCATGCGGCTCGGCGAAGGCCACGAGCAGGGTGCGCTTGCCCTCGCGCAGGTCGCCGAGAGCGGTCTTGCCCGTGCGCTCCTCCGTGCCGAAGACGCCGAGGACGTCGTCTCGCAGCTGGTAGACGAAGCCGAGCTGCGTGCCGATCCGCTGCAGCGCCGCGTCGACGAGCGGCCCGGCGCCGGCGAGGACCGCGCCGACGCGCAGCGGAGCGGCGAAGGAGTAGCTCGCGGTCTTCTGCTCCATCATGCGCACGATCCCGGCGGTGTCCGCGGGCACGGCGCCGAGACTGAAGCCGACGTCGGCGTGCTCGCCCGCCGCCGTGAGGAAGAGGCTCTCGTCGACGATCTCGTGCACGGCGGCGCGCGCCGGCGACTCGATGCGGGACACGAGCGCGTGCACCGCGCTGAGGAGCAGGTCGCCCGCCAGCACGCCGGACGCGGCGCCCCAGGACGTCGCCGCGTCGGATCCGAGGCCGCTCT
Organism: Microbacterium sp. KNMS; assembly: GCF_053851835.1. NCBI lineage: Bacteria > Bacillati > Actinomycetota > Actinomycetes > Micrococcales > Microbacteriaceae > Microbacterium > Microbacterium sp. KNMS. The sequence goes on along the minus strand of NZ_JBSQBP010000018.1, from coordinate 30,990 downwards.
CGATGGCCTCGGTCGCGAACGCCCCCGCGAGATTCGGACGGCCGCGGCGGACGAGATCGCCGTCCAGGACGTCGTCATGGAGAAGCAGGGCGGTGTGCAGGAGCTCGAGCGCGGCGGCGGCCGTCCGCGCCGAGGAGTCGTCCTTGCCGCCGAGACGGTCGTGCGCGGCGAGCACGAGCCGGGGGCGCAGGCGCTTCCCGCCGCGCGACGCGTCGGCGAGCCGCTGCCAGAGGCGGGCGTAGGGCGCCCCCAGGCTCGCCGCGCGCTCGACCCGCTCGGCGAGGAAGGCGCCGAGCACGTCCTCCACCCGCTCAGGCGCGCTGCGCAGCGCCGACATCACGGCGTCCTCGCCGCGGCGCCCGCCTGCACGAGCTCCTGCCGCTGCCGGACGAGCCACGGGCTGAATGCCCACGGCGCCGCGGCGAGCGCGACGTCGAGGTCGGCGGGGTCGACCCATCGGGCCTCGACCACCTCGTCCGGGCGCGCAGAGAGCTCGCTGTCGGCGACCGCGAGGTAGACGGGGCAGAGCTCGTTCTCGACCATCCCCGAGGCGTCGACCGCGCGGTATCGGAAGTCGGGCAGGGCAAGCCGGATCGCGCGCAGCGAGAGACCCAGCTCCTCGCGAGCGCGTCGCTCGACCGCATCCGGGATCGGTTCGAAGGGGGCCGGATGACCGCAGAAGGCATTGGTCCAGACCCCCGGCCACGTGCGCTTGGACAGGGCGCGGCGGGTCAGCAGGATGCGCCCCGCGTCATCGCTCACGTGGCAGGAGAACGCGAGATGGAGCGGCGTGCGCGCCCCGTGGACGCTCGCCTTGTCGGCGACGCCCGTGGGACGGCCGTCCTCGTCGAGGAGCACCACCCGCTCGTCGTGACCCGTCATCGTCCGCATCGCCTCTCCCACCGTGTTATTAGCTAAGCTAGCAATCAACATAGCTGATTTTCCGACGGAGGGTAAGCTCACGCTGTGCCAGAAGACCACGCGCCCCGCGACGAGCGGTTCTCGATGCTCGATCCCCGCGTGATCGATCCCGACGAGGAGCTCGTCCAGCGCGCGCACCTCACGGATGACGAGCTCGCTCAGGTCGTGCGCGTGCTGGAGGCGCTGCAGACCTGGCGGAACGCCGAGCGCGCCATGAGCGAGGCCTCGCGCCGCTACATGAAGCTCGGCGAGACCGATATGCGCGCCCTGCGCTACATCATCGCGTCGCAGCGTCACGGCGCGGTCGTGACGCCGAGCTCGATCGCGGCCCACCTGGGCATCTCGACCGCGTCGACCACCAAGCTCCTCGATCGTCTCGCGGCGGGCGACCACATCCGGCGCCTCCCCCACCCCCACGATCGGAGGAGCCTGGCGATCGAGGTGACCGAGGAGACGCGGGCATCGGCGCGGGCGAGCGTCGGTCGCACGCATGCGCGGAGGTTCGACGTCGCCGCGGCCCTCGCGCCCGACGAGCGAGAGGTCGTCATCCGCTTCCTCGAGGCACTCGCGGCCACCGCGCCCGCCCCCGACGCCCCGGAGTGAGGACAGCGCCATGACCGCGAACCGCCCCGCGCGGATGGCTGTGACGGTCGCCTCGGAGGCATCGCTGCTCGCGGGGTTCGCCCTCGCGTACGCCCTCGCCGCGATCGCGGGGCGCCTGACGGTGCTGCCCGACAGCGGGATCAGCATGGTGTGGCCGGCCGCCGGCGTCTCGGTGCTGTGGATGGTCGCGCGAGCGCGGCGTCCCTGGATCGCCCTGGACCTCGCGCTCATGGGGGTCCTCACGTGGGCGGTCGTCTCGGCGACCGGCGGCGCCCCGCTGCAGAGCGCGCTCGGCGGGCTCGCTGCCGTCGTGCAGGCCGTCGTGTGCCGCACGGTGCTGGCTCGGCACTGCCCGCGCGTCTGGTTCAGCCGCGCCGGTCGCCTTCTCGACCGCCGCGAGCTGTGGTGGTTCCTGCTCGCGGCACTGGCCGGCCCGCTCATCTCGTCGCCGCTCATCGAGCTCGACGGGCTACTGTCGGGAACCGGATGGCCGTGGAACGTCATCCTCCTCTGGTGCGCGCGCAACCTCGGCAGCATCGTCGTGCTCGTGCCCCTCGGCTTCATGGTGGGCGACAGCGTGCGTCGTCGGCGCGCGGGGCTCCCGATTATCCGCCTGTCCGACCTCGGCGCCGGCCTCGCGTCGCGCCCGCTCGAGTGGTTCGCGGTGCTCGTGCTCTCCCCCGCCGTGCACGCCGCCTGGTTCTCGGGATTCGCCGAGCCGACCGTCGTCTTCCCGCTGCTCACACTGGCCTGCTGGGCGGGCGTGCGCCTCCCGGCGCGGTTCGTCATCGGACACGGGGCCCTCGTCGCGGTCGTCGCGATCGCCCTGACCGCGAGCGGCATCGGCCCCTTCCTCGGGCTCGACGACGCGACGACGCAGATCGCGGTCGCCCAGCTCTACACCGTGCTCGTGTGCACGATCGGACTCGCGCTCGCGCTCGACAGGGACGACCGGCACGCGCTCGCCACCGCGCTGCGCGAGGCACGCGACGGAGCGCAGGCTCAGGCCGAGCTGCTGCGCACGATCGTCGACACGATGACGGAGGGCGTGCGGGTCGTCGACCGCGACGGCGGCATCGTCGTCCGCAATCCCGCCGCACGGCGCCTCCTGACCGGCGACGACACCGAGCCCGCGGAAGGCACAGGCGACGCGGACGACCTCGCGGGCCTCCGCCATCTGGACGGCAGCCCGCTCGCCGACCATGAGCTCCCCTTCCGCCGCTCACTCGCGGGCGAGGACGTCAAGGACCTGCCGCTTCTCGTGCGGCCGCCGGTCGCCGACGAGCGCACCGTCGCGTTCACAACGGCCCGGCTGCCCGCTCGCGCGGGAGGCGGCGTCGTCACCGTCCTCCGCGACGTCACGCTCGAGCGCGCCGAGCTCGAGCGCGCCGCGCAGGTGCAGGCGGCCCTCCTGCCGGTCGCTCAGCCGCGGCTGCCCGGCTACAGCCTCGCCGCGCGCTTCGTGCCGGCCGGCTCGGTGGGCGGCGACTTCTACGACTGGCACGAGGTGGACGACGGCGCCGTCATCACGCTCGCGGACGTCATGGGCAAGGGCATGGGCGCGGCGATCCTCGCGGCGACGACACGCTCGCTCCTGCGCGCCCACAGCGCCGACGGCGAGGTCGTGCGGCCGCTCGTCGAGACCGAGCGCCGCATGGACGCCGACCTCGCGAATGCCGGTGCCTTCGTGACGGCCTTCCGCGCGTTCGTGCGCGCATCGACCGGAGAGATCGCCTACGCCGACGCGGGCCACGGGCTCGCGGCGATCGTCCCGCCGGAGGGCGACGTCCGGCGCCTCCCCGCGGTCGGCCTGCCCCTCGGCATCGCGCCGGAGGAGCAGCGCGAGGCGGGCGCCGAGCGCCTGGCACCCGGCGAGACCCTGCTCGTCGTGAGCGACGGCGTGCTCGATGCGGTCGGCGGCGGGCTCGACGACCTCGCGCCCGTGTGGCGCCGGGTGTCGTCGGCGCGTTCGGCGCCCGAGGCCGTCGAGGCGGTCGTCGAGCTCGCGTCGCACGGGACGCCGGACGACGACCTCACCGTGATCGCGCTCCGCAGGCGCTGACCGGCGGCGGTCAGCGCGCGGGCTTCTTCTCCTTGACCGGGGCCTCGCCGCTGGCACGGAGGGCCGCATAGTACGCCGCTGCCTCCTCCTGACGCGCCTGCTCCTGCCCGGAAGCGATGGGCGCCCGGACGTGCTCGGGCTCGAAGCCGAACGCGTCGACGAGGTCCTGAGCGTGCGGGCGGAGCCGCGCGCAGAGACGATCGATGTAGCTCGACACGGCGGCCGCGCGCTGCGTCGACAGGCGCCCGTTCAGGAGGTACCAGGCGAGGTGCTTCTCGATGAGCCCGAGGCCGAAGAGATCGCGGAGCCACGTGAGCACCTGACGGGTGCCCTCGTCCTCCACGCGCTCCACGGCATCGGTGAAGGCCTCCCACTGCAGCAGCTCGCCGTGGGCGCGGGCGGCCTCGAGCAGGGCGACCTGGTTCTCGTTGAACAGCTCTGCCGCCTGTGCGGGCGAGAGGCGAGACGCGAGACGCAGGCGGCCCGCGACATCCGCCGTCATCCGCTGGACGCGATCGGTGAGGAGCTCCTGCTGGTCGTGGGCGCGCAGCCCCAGCTCGACCGAGCGCGCGGTCGAGCCGAGGTCGGCGAACGCCTGCCCCAGCCGGCGCAGGCCCGCGCCGTGGAAGATCTTGTCGGCCGTCTCGCCCACCGCGTAGGCCGCGAGCGCCCGTGCGTCCTTGCCCGTGAACTGCTTTCCGTAGTCCGAGAGCAGGCGCTTGCCGACGAGCTGGAGGAGCACGTTGTTGTCGCCCTCGAACGTGACGTAGACGTCGAGGTCCTGGTGGAGGGTAACGAGGCGGTTCTCGGCCATGTAGCCCGCTCCGCCGCAGGCCTCGCGGCACTCCTGGATGGTCGCGAGCGCGTGCCAGGTCGAGAGCGGCTTGAGCGCCGCCGCCAGCGTCTCGAGGTCCTCACGGGACTCGTCGGTGTCGGCGGTGCCGCCGAACACGCCGTCGAACTTCACGAGCAGCTCGTCGTGCGCGAACGCCTGGGCGTAGGTCGTCGCGAGGAGCGGGAGCAGCCGGCGGCGGTGCTTGGCGTAGTCCAGGAGGACGGTCTCGCCGGCGCCCGTGCCGCTGTCGAACTGCCGGCGCTGATTGCCGTACGTGACGGCGATCTTGAGCGCGAGGCCCGACGCCCAGGTGGCGGACCCATCGAGCGAGACGCGGCCCTGCACGAGCGCGCCGAGCATCGTGAAGAAGCGGCGGCCGGGGCTCGCGATCGGGCTCGAGTACGTGCCGTCGGGGGCGACGTCGCCGTAGCGGTTCAGGAGGTTCTCGCGCGGCACGCGGACGTGGTCGAAGTGCAGGCGCCCGTTGTCGACGCCGTTGAGGCCGCCCTTGACGCCGTCGTCCTCGCCGCCGACGCCCGGGAGGAAGACCCCGTTGTCGTCGCGGATCGGCACGAAGAAGCAGTGCACGCCGTAGTTGACGCCCTTCGAGATGAGCTGCGCGAAGACCGTCGCCGCCTTGCCGTGCACGGCCGCGTTGCCGAGGTAGTCCTTCCAGGCGCCGCGGAACGGCGTGTGGATGACGAACTCCTCCGTCTCGGGGTCGTAGGTGGCGGTGGTCCCGATCGACTGCACGTCGGAGCCGTGCCCGCTCTCGGTCATCGCGAACGCGCCGGGGATCTCGAGGCTCATGATGTCGCGCAGCCAGCGGTCGTGGTGCTTCTTCGTCCCGAGCTGCAGGACCGCACTCCCGAAGAGCCCCCACTGCACGCCCGACTTGATCTGCAGGCTCGGGTCGGCGAGGACGAGCTCCTCGAAGCCGGCGAGGTTGCCGCCGTTCGTGTTCCGACCGCCGTACTCGGTCGGGTAGGCACGGGCTCCGGCGCCGGCGTCCGCCAGCAGCTGCGTCTGCTCGAGGACGCGCTCGCGGTGCGCGTGGTGGCTGAGGCCGTCGATGCGCCAGAACGCCGAGTCCTTGATCATCTCGCGCGCCTCGAGCCGGATGTCCGCCCAGGTGCCGAGGAGCATCCGGGTCACGGCCGGGATGTCGATGCGGGCGTCGTCGGCTTCTGCGGCGACCGGACGCGAGCCAGGCTGAGCGGGACGAACGACTGTGTCGACCATGGGCACACCTCTTCTGCGGGGTGGGAAGGATGTCTTTCACGCTAGGCGCTCGACAACGACGCGTCCGGGAGTTTGTCCAGGGCGCACAGCACGGCCCGGCGGCGCACGGCCGCGGCGTTGTCCGTCGGCGACAGATGCGGACGACGGTGGTCCGCCGCCGCCTCCGCGCTCAGGCGGTGAGGGCGTAGCGCGCCCGGCCGCCCATGCGCGGCGCGCGCAGCGGATCGAGCCACGCGGGTGGGATGAACCACGGGATGCCGTCACGGCCGAGCCCCTCGATCCGGATCTCCCACCCGTCGTCGTGGATCCGATGGTGACATCGCGTGCACAGGAGGATGCCGTTGTCGAGATCCGTGCGACCGCCCTGCGACCACCATCGGATGTGGTGCGCGACCGTGTGCCCCGGGGGCGCTCCGCAGAACGCGCACCCGCCGTCGCGCTCCGCGAGGGCGACGCGCTGCGCGGGAGTGAAAGACCGATAGCGGTAGCCCACGTCGAGGCATTCGCTTCCCGTGCCGAGCACCATGGGGATGATGTCGGCATCGGCGGCCATCCTCCGCACCATCCCGGCGGTCACCGGCTGCTCGACGCCGTCGATCGTCGCGAATCCGACCGCGCACCCCGCGACCCCGTCCGGCTCGCCCGGCACGTGCACCTCCGCGGCACCCTCGCCGAGGGGGCGGACGCCCGTCGCGGCGAGGAGGTCATCCAGCGCCATCCGCACCACGACGGTCGATGTGGGCCGCGTCGGCACCTGCTCACAGCCGAGCCCGTGGCGGGCCAGGTCGACCAGCACGTCGGCCTGCATCTGCACGACCGAGCGGTCGTCGCGCATGGCCTCATCGGCGCACTGCTCTCTGCGCCGCAGGATGCCCGTGACCGACGAGTCGATCGCCGTCAGCACCGGTGCGGCGGACTCCGCGTCCAGCCAGCCGGAGAAGGAGACGCCACCGTCGCGGTCGCGGCGGAACGTGAGACGACGGGCCGCGTGCGCCGCGCCCTCGCGGGGCGCCGCGCCGTCGGGATCGAGACGGGCCTCGGCCTCGAGGAGGAGCTTCCGCAGCGCGTCGCTCGTGAGGCCCTGCGCGTGCTCGACGAGCACCTCCTCCATCCGCTCGCACGCCGCCGTTCCGGCGCGGACCACCACTCGGTCGAGCAGCGAGATGATCGCGCCGGCGGACGCCATCCCGAGCAGGCCCGCGCGCATCGCGGCCGCGACGTGCGGATGCTTCGCGGGAAGGGTCTCCCCGACCAGGTTGGCGCGCGGCGCGATCGCCTCGCCGACCTGGATGAGCCGGGCAGCCTCCGCGGTCGCGGCCCCGGTCTCCGCCGAGATGAGGGCCGCGGGTGAGGAGAACCGCTGCCGGCGCGCGAACCCGTCCTTGCCGAGCTCGCGCCGGGACTGCCGCGAGACCTCCGCAGCGACCGCCGCGAACCCCGCATCCGCTCTCCGCTTCACCTCGCCGAAGCGAGCGAGGAGCGACGACAGCTCGCCGGGAGCCGCACCGCCGGGCTCGAGCCGGTCGCACACCCGCTCGAGCGCCTCGCAGGCCTCCCGCAGATCCTCATCGATCGCGGGGAACATCCGTTCCATGCCACTATGCTACTCTGGATCCCGACATTCGTACAGAGATTCGCATCATCAGCAGGTAACGAATCGATAACGACGCTAGCGACGTCGAGCGCGCGCTCCGCCTCCCGCGCCGACCGGCCGCCCGCGCTCCGCGCGATCGTCGCTCGCGACGGGGTCCGCCGCGGGTGCGGGCTCGGTCTCCGCGGCCGCTTCCCGCTTCGCGTCGTCGTCGTTGCGGAAGCTGCCCTTCACGATCTCGAGCGCGCGCTGCCATGTGCGGTCGCGGATGAAGATGAAGTCGATGCCGATCATCGCGAGCGAGAACCACGGCAGGCCCATCAGCACGCCGATGCCGATGTGGAAGCTCATGATGCCGAAGAGCGCCAGGATGCGGGTGGGGCGCGATAGGAGCATGAACGGGAAGGCGATCTGCAGGATGATCGACCCCCAGCTCGCGATCGTCACCGCCGGGCCCCATGCGGTGATGAGCTCGCTCAGCACGGGCCACGTGCCGAAGCGCTCGGTCATGAGCGGGTTGTAGACCGCGTAGCCGCCTGACCAGGGGTCGCCGCCGGCCTTGTACAGGCCGCCCGAGACGTACACGAAGCAGACCTGCGCCGTCATCGCGACGAGGGCGAGGTTGTGGAGGAGGTTGCTGATCTCGCGCGGCAGGATGGTCCGGTCGCCGCCTCGCGCGCGACGACGGGCGTCGAGCGACCAGCGGGCGGCGGGGTCGGCGAAGAAGAGCAGGATCAGGACGATCCGGTACATGTTGTCGCCCTGGTCGCCCACGGCGTCGTTCATCTCGATGAAGCTGACCCACATCACGAAGTAGACCGGCAGCACGATCTTGAAGCGCCATCCGAGCGTAAACAGCACGGCCAGCGCGAGCAGCACGAGGTACAGGGCCGTGAAGAGGCCGTCGTCGAGGCGCACGCTGTCGAACAGTCCGAACAGCCAGATCTTCGGGAAGTCGCTGACCGGCTCGGCAGCCTCGCCGTTCCATGCCGATCCCGAGCCGAAGGTGTAGAGGCGGGTCGAGAAGTTCGTGAGGAGCAGGCCGACGCCGGTGAGGCCGAGCAGGATGCGCGTGACGGCGATGCCGTAGAGCGACTTCTTGGAGTCGAGGAGCCACGCCTCCGTGAAGAGCCACGCGCGCCGGGCGACATCCCACACGATGCGCAGCAGCTCGGAGACGAGACGACCGAGCGCGCGCGGCGTGCGGGCGGCGATCGCGCGCGCCTCGCCGAGGCGATCCGCGATCCCGGCCTTCTCGCGCGCGCTCATTCGGCCATCCGCTCGTAGGCGGGAAGGAAGACGTCCTCGAAGGCCTGCTGGGACTGCCCGTCGTTCACCACGAGCCCGCGCCATCCGGTCGGCGAGTACTGGATGGCCGGGCGCTCGGCCTCGGGATCGTGGCGATCGGCGAACGGGATGACGTTCTGCCGCGTGGCCTGGTACTGGACCCGCTCGACGTCGTCGCCCCACACCGCGAGGGCGACCTGCGTCGCGTAGGCGGTCGCGCGGTGCTCCTGAGCGACGTACGCGTCGACGACCTCCGCGTCGCCGTACGCCGTCATAGCCTCGGACATCCGCGCCTCCCAGTCGTCCTTGAAGTAGTTGAGTTCGGCGACGGCCTTCTGATCGTCGTTGAGATCGGCCCAGGCGCCCTTGAGCTGGCTCGAGACATCCATCGCCTGGATGCCGGCGCGCGGCGTGAAGAGGTTGTAGCGGATCATCGAGAGCTCGACGTCGCTCGCGCTGACCCACTCGGTCTCCTGCCCGTCGACGATCGCGCGGACCTCGAACCGGTAGTCGCCGTTGATGGGCTCGGGGGCGAAGACGCTCCAGGACTGGCCGAAGAACGGGAGCATGTACGCCGAGAGCGCCTTCTGCGAGACGACCTCGCGCAACGGCGACCACGGCGCGATCCAGAGGAACGACGCGAAGACGTGCCAGGCCGTGAAGGCCACCGCGAGGATCATCACGACGCGCGTGTACACACGTCGTCGTGGGACGGTCTTTTCGGGCACTGGTGCCGCCTCCCCTGGCCGGAGTTCCTTGCCAACCGACTGTGCCCCGGTGAGCGTTCACCGGGGCACTGCCGATATCCCAAAAGGTTACCGGGTGCTTCGGGCCTTGCCAGCCCGAAGCACCCGGCTCTCACGTCTGGATCAGACGTCCGCCCCGCGGCGGCGCACCATCATCCAGATGGCGGCGCTTCCGAGGAGCATCGCTGCGGCGAGGCCGCCGAGCGGGAGGGTCAGGTCGCCGCCCGTGGGCGAGAGCTGACCGGACTTCGCGTAGACCTCGAAGGTCGCATCGACCGAGCCGGACGTCGCGCCGACGAGCTCGACACGGTGGTCGCCCGTGGGCGTGCCCGACTTGATCGTCCACGTGAAGGTCACGTCGCCGTTCTCGTCAGCCACCTGGGTGCCCAGCTCGTGCGGCGTCGAGTACATCGTCGCCGCGACGGTCTCACCCGGCTCGAAGCCGTGACCGTAGGCGATCTGCACCTGCCCGACCATGCGGCGGTCGTGCTCGAGCTCCATCGAGATCGCGCTGCCGTCGGAGTCGCTCGACGCGTTGGCGTTGGCCGAGGCCGTCGCCGACGAGTCGCTGTCCGAAGCCGAGTCGCTGTCCGAAGCCGAGTCGCTGTCCGAAGTCGAGTCGCTGTCCGAAGTCGAGTCGCTGTCCGAGGCGGACGACGCCTCTGCGGCGGCCGAGCTGTCGGCGTCGTTGTTGGCCTCGGACTCGACATCCGCGTTCGCGTCGACGTTGGCGTTGGCCGTCGCATCCGCGTTCGCAGCGGCCTCAGCCGAAGCGTTGGTCGACGAATCAGCGTTCGAAGCCGCCGAAGCAGCGGCCGATGCGTTCGCGTTGGCAGCGGCCGTGGAGTCCGCCTGCGAGTCCGCTTCAGCCGATGACTGCGCAGCAGCCTGAGCCGCAGCGTTGACGTCGCTCGAGACATCCGTCGACGCGTTCGTCGAAGCATCCGCCGTGGCCGCAGCCTGTGCAGCCGCGGAAGCGTCCACGTCGGCAGCAGCCGAAGCGTCCGTCTCTGCGTTCGCAAGGGCAGCAGCCTGCGCCGCGGCCTGAGCCGAGGCGTTCGACTCGTCGTCCGCTCGAGCGGAGGCCGAGGCCGAAGCCGACGCGTTGACGTCCGCGTCAGCGGCAGCGTTCGCGCCATCGACGTCAGCGTCCGCGTTCACGTCAGCGTCCGCGTTCACGTCAGCGTCCGCGTTCACGTCAGCGTCCGCGTTCACGTCAGCTGCGGCGTTGGCCGAGGCCTCGTTGGACGAGTCGGTGTCAGATGCCGCAGCCGCGGCAGCCGAAGCGTTGCCTTCGACAGCGGCCGAGGCCTCTGCGTTGGCGTCCGTCGTCGCGTCCGCAAGAGCGGCAGCCTGAGCAGCCGCAGCCGACGATGCGTTCGCGTCAGCCGAGATGTCAGCCGACGCGTTCGTCGACGAGTCAGCAGTCGCAGCCGCCTGGGCGGCGGCGTTCGCCGTGGCGTCGGCAGCAGCCGACGTCTCTGCCGTTGCATCCGCGTAGGCAGCAGCCTGAGCAGCGGCCTCAGCCACCGCGTTGCTGTCCGCGTCGGCGTTCGCCGAAGCGGCGGCCGAGGACGATGCGTTGGCGTTGGCCGAGGCCTCGACCGAAGCGTCGGACGACGAGTCGGCGTTGGCCGCAACTGCGGCAGCGGAGGATGCGTTGCCGTTGGCGGCAGCGCTGGTGTCGGCCTCCGAAGCCGAGGTCGCGTCGGCCTGAGCGGCGGCGGTCGCAGCGGCAGCTGCGGAGGCGTTGGCGTCCGTCTCGACCTCGGCCGAGGCGTCAGCCGATGCCTCCTCGTTCGCGGCAGCGGCGGCAGCAGCCGTCGCGTCCGCGTCCGAGGCCGCGGACGCAACCGACGTGGCGTCCGCGAGGGCAGTGGCCTGCGCCGCGGCCTGCGCCGCCGGGTCGCCATCAGCGGTGGCGTCAGCCGAAGCAGCGGCGGATGCCGATGCGTTGGTGTTCGCCTCAGCCGAAGCCGACGTGTCGGCCGATGCGTCGACCTCTGCGTTGCCCTCGGTGATCGTGAGCTCCGTCGTTGCCGGTGTCTGCGAGACCTCGCCCTCCGCCGTGACCGTCACGGTGTCCGGCGTCGCGTCGGCCGGAACCTCGTAGGGCGTCGAGAAGGTGCCCTCGGGCGTCGTCGTGACCGTGAAGGGCTCGTCGTCGCCGACGGTGATCGTCACGGTCTCCTCGGGTGCAAAGCCCTCACCGGTGATCGTCGTGGTCCCGCCGGCCGGCACCTCACTCGGGTTCGCCTCGATCGACGTGTCGTACGGCGCGACAGCGGCCGAGCGGACAGTCGAGGAAGCGAGGTCGAGGTTGACTGCGCTGAGCCCAGGGAGAAGCTCGAGGCTGAGCGCGTTCACGGTGAACGACTCATCGCCGAGGTAACCCGGCGCGGGCTGCTCGTTGATCGTGATCTCGACGAGCTGGTTGACCACCCCGAAGACGGGGTCGAGGCCGGCGAGGAGCGGGTCGACGACGCCATCGACCGTGCTGCCGAGGGTGCCCAGAACCGTCTGGACGGGCGCAACGAGGCCGCCGAGCACGGTCGAAACCGGACCGGTCAACGCGTTGAGCACGGCCGTCGTGAGCGGCCCGAGATCAATCGCGCCGAGCGCGACGAGATCCACGTCGATGACCGGCGCGGTGCCCGTGAGCAAGTCGCCCACTGTGGTCGTGATGTTGATATTGCCTTCGGCGACAGGCAGAAGGACTGCTGTCAGCTCGGCAGGCAGGTCGATCGTCAGCGTGATGCCGTTGATGACGCCCGTGACACCGGACACGAGCTGGTCCGTGACGGTCTGGAGCACCTCGGTCACCGCACCCGAGATGGCGGTGCCGGTCTCGCTGCTGAGGAGGAGCGTGTTGGGATCGAGACCGTTGAGGCTGCCGCCCTCGACGAGGTTCTCGAGGTGCACGACGATGTCGCCGGTCGAGAAGTCAACGGTCACGAGGCCGTTTCCGCTCGTGATCGGCGTGTCGAAAACGTCCGTCACGAGGGAGTTGATGCCTTCCTCGACACCCGTGACGTTGACCGTTCCGCCCGCGAGGCTCAGCGACGCGATGCCGAGATCGAGGTCGACGAGACCGACGATCTGGTCGACGAGGCCATCGGCAGCGAGAGCGCCGCCGACCTGATCGGCGACGCCGTTCAGTGCCGTACCGAGGGTCGCGGCCAGCGTCTCGACGAGAGGGCTGCTGACACGCAGGTCTGCGCCGGCGATGACGTACTCCGAGGTGACGACGTCGTTCGTCGAGGTGGCCGTCGACGCGAGTGCGCCGATCTCGAGGCCCGCGAAGTCGACGATGCCGTCAGTGACCGGGTCGATTCCGAGCTGCGTGAACAGATCGGTCAGGTTGACCGTAGCCGGGCCAAACGCGCCGGGGTTCTCCGGGTCGACGGCAATAGCGCCGTCGGCGCCGACCGCACCGGCGCTGGCCGTCGAGGTGGTGCCGCTGGGCGAGGTCGCGAAGGAGTTGAGCGCGCCGACCTGGCCCAGGTCGAGCAGGCCGTCTCCACCCGGACCGCTGATGAGCGGGAGGACCAGGCCCCCGCCGAGGTCGATGTCCAGCGCGCCGAGGGCCTCGAGATTGAGCGGGGTCGAGACGGGGCCGGGTGCACTCGGGTTGCCGGTCTGCGAGCTTGCCGCTTCGAGCAGCTCTGCTCCGAGGAGCTCGGAGGCGATCAGCTGGCCGAGCGCCTCCGAGTTGTCCGACGCGGCGGCGTTCGCCGCGCCTGTCGTGTTCACATTCGCCGCGTAGGCGACGCCGCCCGCGACGAGGCTGGCCGCGGCCAGCGTCGCGATAGGCGCGAGCCTTCGCTTGCGGGGCGCTCTCGCGCCCGCAGTCGAGTTATCCATGGGTCTCCTGGTTCTGGGGTTGGGAGAACGCCATGCACGGGCACCCCCCGGGCACACTGTGCACACACGTCGAATTTGAGTATGGCGTTATATCAGTACGGGTGTCCAGTCTGGGATACCGGTTGTGACGCGGCGAGTCGCCTAATGCCGCGCGATGACGGCGAGCACGGCCTCGCCGTAGGCATCGCGCTTCTTCGCGCCGATGCCGGTGACGCCGTCGAGCTGCGACAGCGTCGTGGGGCGGATCTCCGCCAGTGCACGCAGGGTCGCGTCGCCGAAGACGATGTACGCGGGAACGCCCTGCTCGCGAGCTGTCTCCGCCCGCCAGGCCCGCAGCGTCTCGAACAGGTCACGATTCTCGGGCGCGAGCGCATCGGCGGCACTCGCCTTGCGCTGGGGACCGCGCGACGCGCGTCCGATGACGTCCTTCCGCAGCGGCACCGCCGTCTCGCCTCGGAGCACGCCCGCGGACGCCGGGCTCAGCGCCAGGGTGCCGTACTCCCCTTCGGCCGCGAGCAGGCCTCGCGCGAGGAGCTGTCGGATGACGCTGCGCCAGTCCTGCTCGGAGAGGTCCTGCCCGATCCCGTACGTCGAGAGCGACTCGTGCCCGAACTTCCGGATGCGATCCGTCGACGCCCCGCGCAGGATGTCGATGATGTGGCCCGCGCCGTACGACTGCCCGCGCTCGCGCTTCAGCCGCACGACCGTCGAGAGGAGCTTCTGCGCCGCGATGAGGCCATCCCACGTCTCGGGCGGTTCGAGGCACGTGTCGCAGTTGCCGCAGGGGCCCGACTCCTGCCCGAAGTAGCCGAGCAGATTCTGCCGACGGCACGAGACCGTCTCGCACAGCGCGAGCATCGCGTCGAGATGCTGCCCCTGGCGCTGCTGGATGGCGCGGTCGCCGTCGCTCTGCTGGATCATCCGCCGCTGCTGCACGACGTCACCCAGGCCGTATGCCATCCACGCGACCGACGGCTCGCCGTCGCGACCCGCGCGCCCGGTCTCCTGGTAGTAGCCCTCGACCGACTTCGGCAGGTCGACGTGCGCCACGAAGCGGACATCGGGCTTGTCGATGCCCATGCCGAACGCGATCGTCGCGACGACCACCACACCGTCCTCGCGGAGGAACCGCGCCTGATGCGCCGCGCGCATCCGCGCGTCGAGACCGGCGTGATATGGGATGGCGTCGATCCCCTGCTGGGCGAGGAACGCCGCGACCTGCTCGACGGACTTGCGACTCAGCGCGTAGACGATGCCGGCCGATCCCTCGGGCTGCGAGCGGATGAACTGCAGCAGCTGGCGACGGACGTCGGTCTTCGGCTCGATGCGGTAGCGGATGTTCGGGCGGTCGAAGCTCGCGACGAAGTGCTTGGCCTCGGGGAGGCGCAGCCGCTCCGTGATCTCGCGATGCGTCTCGCGCGTGGCCGTGGCCGTCAGGGCCATCCGCGGAACGCCGGGGAAGCGCTCGGCGAGCCCGCCCAGCGCGAGGTAGTCGGGTCGGAAGTCATGGCCCCACTGGCTCACGCAGTGAGCCTCGTCGATCGCGATCACGCTGAGCGCTCCGCGCGCGAGCAGTGCGAGAGTCTGCTCGCCGTTCAGCCGCTCTGGTGCCACGTAGAGCAGGTCGAGCTCACCCGCGAGGTACGCGCGCTCGACCGCGGCGCGCTCGTCGGGCGCCTGCGTGGAGTTGAGGTACGCTGCCCGCACGCCGTTCGCGCGCAGCGCGTCGACCTGGTCGTGCATGAGTGCGATGAGCGGCGACACGACGAGCCCCGTGCCCTCGCGCACGAGCGCCGGCACCTGGTAGCAGACGCTCTTGCCGCCACCGGTCGGCATGAGCACGACGGCATCGCCGCCCGCGATGACCTGCTCGACGATCGCCTCCTGATCGCCGCGGAACGACTCGTAGCCGTAGACCGTGCGCAGTGCGTCGATCGCGCGGGGGAAGCGGGATGGCGCGGCCCGCGGCGCGCGGGACGGCTCGCGGGGCGCCCGGGGCGCGTCATCCGGTGGGATCCATCCCTCCGGCGGGCCGTCGTCGTACGGCTCCTCCGGCGGGACCCAGCTGTCGTCGTCGGGGATGCGCGCGACGATCCACGGATCGCCCTGGGGGTCGCTCTGCAGATGCGCGGGCATGCCCTCGAGTCTAAAGACGACCCGCGACATCCGTCCCCGGTGCCCGGGATCTGCCCTAGCGTGGAAGCCCCAGGAAAGGAGCGTCCATGAGCGATCTCACGGTCACCCGGAACGACGAGCTGAGCAGGTACGAGCTTCACGACGGCGAAGCGGGCGTCGTCGCGGGCTACGCGGAGTTCGAGCAGGGAACGGGCCGGATCCGGTTCACGCACACGGTCGTGGAGCGCGAGTTCCGGGGCCGCGGGTACGGCGAGATGCTCGCGTCCGACGCCCTCGCCGATGTGGCCCGCCGCGGCGACACGATCATCCCGCTGTGTCCCTTCATCGCGAAGTACCTCAAGGAGAACGAGGTCTCCGGCGCGGTCGTGCAGTGGCCCGACGGCACGCCGCACGACGCCGCGACCCCGGGAGAGCAGCCGGGATGACCCGGCTCGACGCCGGCGTCGAGGAGAGCGGCTCGACCCGGTGCGACGGCCCGCGGGCCGTGCTCCTCGCCGCGCGGGAGGTCCCGCTGGGCGGGGTGCGTGCGATGGAGGTGCACCGCTCGCTCCCGCAGCGCGAGCTCCCGACGGTGGGCGCGTGGTGCTTCCTCGACCGCTTCGGTCCGCAGGAGGCCGTCATGCGCGTCGACCCGCACCCGCACATCGGGCTCCAGACGGTGACCTGGCCGCTCGTCGGCGAGGTGCACCACCGCGACAGCATCGGCAGCGACGTCGTCGTCCGCCGCGGCTCGCTCAACATCATGACCGCGGGGGCGGGCATCTCGCACTCGGAGTACTCGCTCGGCGAGGGCGCTGTGCCCCTGGACGCCCTGCAGCTGTGGGTCGCGCTCCCCGAGGAGCGCCGCCACGGCGGCCCCGCGTTCGAGCGGCACGACCGCCTGCCGACCCTGTCGCTCCCGACCCGCGACGGCGACGCGGCACAGGCGACCGTCGTGGTCGGCGAGCTCGCCGGCGTCGCCTCACCGGCGACCATGCACACGCCCATCGTCGGGGCCGAGATCTCGCTCCCGCCCCGCTCTCGCGTGCGCGTTCCGCTGCAGCACGACTGGGAGCACGCCGTCGTCGGCATCGAGGGCGACCTCCGAGTCGTGACCGGTTCCGACCCCGAGGAGACGCCCGTGCGGGCGCAGGATCTCCTCTACCTCGGCGTGCACCGCGACGAGATCGAGCTCGCGACGGAGGAGGGCGCCCTCCTGTTCCTCATCGGCGGCGAGCCCTTTCCCGACGACATCGTCATGTGGTGGAACTTCGTGGGGCGATCGCACGACGAGATCGCCGTCGCGCGAGAGGAGTGGGAGGCGGCGGGGGCCCGCTTCGGCACGGTCGAGGGCCATCCGCCCGAGCAGCGCATCCCGGCCCCTCCCCTGCCGAACGTCCGCCTGACCACTCGGCGCCGTCGCATCTGAGCGGACTTAGGCTGGGCTTCGTGCCCCGCAACTCCGCCCTGTCCACGCGCGTCCTGCTCGTCTGCGCCGCGATCGGGGTCGCGACCGGCGCTCTCGGCGGCATCGAGGGATGGCTCGTCACGCCGGTGCTGGCCGGGGCGCCGATCATCTACGGGTTCCTCCTCGGCGTGCACGTGCTCCCGGGCATCGTCGCTCAGGAGCTGCTCCGGATGCCCTGGGTCGCGCTTCTCGCGCACGTGCTCGCCGCGCTCGTGAGCGCCACGGTCGCGCCGCCGTTCACGCTCCAGTTCCTCATGACGGCGCTGCTCTTCGGCGGTCTGCAGGAGGGCGTCGCCGCCCTGTTCCGCTATCGCGCGTGGTCGTGGTGGAGCTTCCTCCTCTCCGGTGCGGCGATCGGCGTCTTCGTGGCGGTCATCGTCGCACTGGCCGCCGACATCGCAGCCCTTCCCACCTGGGCGCAGGTCGCCTACCTCGTGCTCTCGGTGCTCGGGCCGCTCGCCTGGACGCTCGTCGGGCTCGCCGTCGGCGCCGGCCTCCGACGCGCCGGCGTCGCGACGCCACGGAGGCAGCCCGCGCGGACCCCGTGAGCCGACAGACCGCTCACTCAGGTTAGGTAAGGCTAAATTGGTGGGGTGACCCCCGCCGACGACGAGCCGCTCCTGCGCGTGCGCGAGGTCTCGGTCGCCTACCCGGAGAGCGAGCGACGCGCACCCGACGGCGTGACGTTCGAGGTCCGGCGCGGCGAGGTCGTGCTCGTCCTCGGACCGAGCGGCTCGGGCAAGTCGACGCTCGCGCTCACGCTCGACGGGCTCATCCCGCACGCGATCGACGCCGAGCTCGCCGGCACGGTCGAGGTCGACGGCATCGACACCCGCGACAGCTCGCCGGCCCGGCTCAGCACGCGCGTGGGCATCGTGTTCCAGGATCCCGACGCCCAGATCGTCACCGCGACCGTGCTCGACGAGGTCGCGTTCACCCTCGAGAACCTCCTGCTCCCCGTCGACGAGGTGCTCTCCCGCTCCGAGGCGGCCCTGCGCCGCGTCGGGCTGTGGGAGCAGCGCGACCTCGACCCCGATGCCCTCTCGGGCGGCGGTCGCCAGCGCCTCGCGATCGCGTGCGCACTCGCGGCGCGCGCCGACGTCGTCGTCCTGGACGAGCCGACCGCGAACCTCGATCCGCAGGGCGTCGCCGACGTGTACGAGGCGCTGCACGATCTCGTGTCCGCCGGAGACCGGGCGATCGTGCTCATCGAGCACGATCTCGACGCCGCGGTCGCCCTCGCGACGCGCGCGATCGTGCTCGATGCCTCCGGCCGGCTCGCGTTCGACGGACCGGTGGTCGAGGTCCTGCGCACGCGGGTCGACGCACTCGAGCGGATGGGCATCTGGCTCCCGTCCGCTCTCATCGCGGCACGCCGCCTCGAGCGGCAGGGATGGCGGTTCGACGCCCTGCCGCTCACTCCCGATGAGCTCGCATCGGCGCTCAACGGGCAGGAGCCGCCGTCGGGCATCGCACCGTCCCCCGCCGCGACCACCCGAGGTGTCGAGGCTCGCGGCACCGCCGTGAGCGTGCGCGGTCTCACCGTCCGCCTGGGCCGCGCCGTCGCCATCCGCGACGTCGATCTCGATCTTCCCGCGGGGTCGTTCACGGCCGTCGTCGGCCCGAACGGCGCAGGCAAGACCACGCTCGTGCAGGCGATCGCCGGCGTCGTCGCCCCGCCGAAGCGGAGTGTGAGCGTGCAGGGCCTCGATGTCGGGCGCGCGTCGGCACGCGAGATCTCTGCGCGGGTCGGCTTCGTCTTCCAGAACCCCGAGCACCAGTTCATCGCGCACACGGTCTTCGACGAGCTCGCGCACGGGCTGCGCATCCGGCGGGTTCCCGAGCCCGAGATCCGAGAGCGCGTCGGCGACATGCTCGAGCGCTTCGGCCTGACCGCGCATGCCGACGCGCACCCGTTCCGCCTCTCCGGCGGCCAGAAGCGGCGCCTGTCCGTCGGGACCGCCCTCATCACGGCGCCCAGCGTGCTCGTGCTCGACGAGCCGACCTTCGGCCAGGACCGCGCACGCGCCGAGGAGCTGCTCGCCATCCTCACGCGCCTGCACGAGGCGGGCACGACCGTCGTCATCGTGACGCACGACCTCTCCGTCGTCGAGCAGCACGCGACGCACGTCGCCGTCGTCGCCGACGGCACGGTCGTCGGGTTCGGCGCGGCAGCGGATGCGCTCGACGACGCGGGGCTGCTCGCGCGCGCCGGTCTGCGCCCGCCGCCCCTGCGGCGCGTGCTCGCAGCGCACCCCGCGGCAGCGGCCGCGCTCGAGGCGGAGGTGCCCGCGTGACGATCGCCTCGTCCTCGGTCGCGCGCACCGCGCCATCCGTCCGCCGCCGCCCTCCCCTCCTCGCCCTGAATCCGCTCGCGAAGATCGCCGCCCCGCTGCCGGCGATGGCGATCGTGCTGCTGAGCCGCGACCTCGCGACTCCCGCCGCCTTCCTCGCGCTCGCGTGCGCGCTCATCCTCGCGGGCGCCCGCCTCACGCGGCGCGTCGCGCTCCTGCTCGGCGTCGCCCTGCCCACGGTGGTGCTCGCGGTCGGCGCGGGGTTCTCGATCTGGACCGACGCCGCGAGTGTCGCGGGGACGCCCGTCGTCGCGGAGATCGGCGGATGGCGGCTGCACGCGGGAGCGCTGGCCGTCGGCTTCGCGACGTCGCTGCGTCTCGCGGCGCTCCTCGCCCTCGCGCTCATCGGCGGCGCGACGACCGAGGGGCCCGATCTCGTGCGCGCCGCGATCCGGACGCTCCGGCTGCCGTACCGCATCGGCTACGCGGCGCTCGCGGCGTACCGGTTCGTGCCCCGGTTCCGGCACGAGCTCGAGCTCATCCGCGCGGCCCACCGCGTGCGCGGGCACCACGGCGGCCGGGGCCCGCTCGCGGCAGTGCGACGCGGATTCGGCACCATCGTGCCGCTGCTCGCGGGAGCCATCCGGCATGCCGAGCGCGTCGCCCTGGCCATGGATGCGCGCGCGTTCGGCGCCCATCCCACGCGCACCGAGCGGCACGTCGTGCTCTGGCGCACCCGCGACACCGTCTTCGTCCTCGCCTTCTGGGCGTGCACCGCCCTGCTCATCGCGCTCATCCGCCCGTTCGGCTGACGCCCCGACCCGAAGGAACGCCATGGCCGTCGCCAGCCGACTCGTGAAGCCCGAGACGCAGGAGCTGCTGCGCCTGACCGTGCTGCGCACGCAGCGACTCTCCCCGCACTGGATGCGCGTCACCCTCGGCGGCGGCGACATCGCGCGCTTCCGCCCGATGGGCTACGACCAGTGGTTCCGGATCTTCCTCCCCGTGCACGGGGAGGCGGGGCTCGAGCGGGTGCCCGCGAAGGCGAACCGCCTCTTCGGGTACCTGAAGTTCCTGCGGATCCCCGAGGGGATGCGGCCCGCGATGCGCAGCTACACCGTGCGCGCGTTCCGCCCCGCGGATGGCGCGGCGGGCGCCGAGCTCGACGTCGACTTCGTCGTGCACGAGGCTCCGGACGGCTCGATGGGCCCCGCGCCGAGGTGGGCGGTCGCCGCGCAGCCGGGCGAGGACGTCGCGATCATCGACGAGGGCCTCGTCTTCCATCCCGAGCGCGGCACCGATCGCGTGGTGCTCGTCTCGGATGAGACGGGGGCGCCGGCGATCGCGGGCATCTGCGCATCGCTCCCCGCCGACGCGACCGGCCTCGCGATCATCGAGGTGCCGTCGCACGACGACGCGCTCCCGTTCGCGCACCCCGAGGGAGTCGCCGTGCACTGGGTCATCCGCGAGGATCCGCACACCCGCCCGGGCGCCGCCGCCCTCGCGGCGCTGCGCGATGCCGCGCTCCCGACCGAGCGCTTCCACGCCTTCCTCGTCGGGGAGCAGCAGCTCGCCACCGGCGCGCGACGGCTCCTCGTCCACGAGCGCGGCGTCGACAAGGCCGATATCGGCTTCTGCGGATACTGGCGGGTCGGGGCCGGCGCGGGCGGGTGACCGAGGCCGCTCAGTCGGCGTAGTCGGGCGCAGCGGGGAGCCCGAAGAACTCCTCGAGCGTGTGGTAGCCGCCCTCGTGGTAGGCCTGCGCGAGCTCGACCCCGATGTAGCGCAGGTGCCACTGCTCCGGGTTGTAGCCGGTCGTGTCGGTGTGGCCGCTCTCGTAGCGGACGATCCAGCCGTGCCGCCACGCGTTCTCGACGATCCAGTCGCCCTGCGGCGTGCCGGCGATGTCGTAGATCGTGCCGCAGCCGCCCGACGTGCAGGCCACGACGTCGGCGGCGAGACCGAGCTGGTGCTCGCTGAAGCCCGGGCGCGCGGAGATCGCCTCGGCGCCCTCCTCTCCGAGCGCGCCGATCTGCCCCTGGAACGTGCTGACCTGGGTCTGATACGAGCGGTACCCGCTCTGGAGCGCCACGTCCCCCGCGCCCGATGCGGCGGCATCCGCCACGAGCGCGTCGAGAGCGGCGGCCGCGTCCGGCCGCAGGCCGCCGCCGACGAGGCTCCGCGTACCCGCGGGCACCATCACCTCGGGGGCGTAGTCGATCGGGTTCACGGGCCGCTGCTTGTTCACGACGACCCAGGGCTGCGTCGGGTCGTCGAGGCGGATGCACGAGGCGCCCTCCGCCGCGGCCTCGCGGAACTCCTCCGCTCCGCCGAACGCGGCGATGACCGCGGCGGCGTCTCCGGCCGCCGCTGCGGCGGGCGACTGGCACGGATCCTCCGCGACGACCACCTCGAACTGCGGCACGGGCAGCGACTCGATCGAGCCGGGAGGCGTCTCGACGGGCGCCGGCGACGCCGTCTGCACGGACGACGCGTGCGCGGGGCGCTCGTCGTGGGCGACCGACCAGACGGCACCCAGGACGCACGCGGCGACGACGCCCGCTGCGGTCGCGAGCACGACGAGGCCGCGCCCCGAGAGCAGCCGCGGCGGCCGCGCCGCATGTCGCGCGACGAGCCCGCGGCGCCGTGCGTAGCGCCCGTTCGTCATGCCCCCATTGTCGCGGACCCGACCCTGACGATCCTCCGACTCCCCAGATCGAACTTCTGTCCAGTGCAGACTTGACATCAGTTTCGGATATCTGTTCTATGGAGGGATGAGGTGGCAGGGGCAGCGTCTGGGTGCCGTGGACGCATCGGCACTCCCCGGTCTCGACCGCGTCGACGCCGGCGTGCGGACCGTCACCACACCCGAGTTCGCGGGGATGACGTTCCACGAGGTGATGGCCAAGTCGGCGCTGAACCACGTTCCCGGGCCGAGCTCGATGCCGTTCGACTGGACGATCAACCCGTATCGGGGCTGCAGCCATGCCTGCGTGTACTGCTTCGCTCGCGGAACGCACGAGTACCTCGAGCTCGACGCCGGGCGCGACTTCGACTCCCAGATCGTCGTGAAGGTGAATGTCGCAGAGGTGCTGCGGCGCGAGCTCTCCCGCCCGTCGTGGCAGCGCGAGCACGTCGCGCTCGGCACGAACACCGACCCGTACCAGCGAGCGGAGGGGCGCTACCGGCTGATGCCCGACATCATCGATGCGCTCGCGGACTCGGGGACGCCGTTCTCGATCCTCACGAAGGGCACGCTGCTGCGGCGGGATCTCCCGCAGCTCGCGAGGCGCAGAGCGGATGTCGACATCTCGCTCGCGATGTCGATCGCCGTCTACGACGATGCGCTCCAGCACGCGATCGAGCCGGGGACGCCCTCGGCGCAGGCGCGGCTCGACACGGTCCGCGCGGCGGCCGACCTCGGATTCCGGGTGCAGGTCTTCCTCATGCCGATCGTGCCGCACCTCAGCGACTCGGTCGAAGCGCTCGACGATGCGCTCGCGCGCGTGAAGGCTTCGGGAGCGCACCGGGTCGTCTACGGCGCGCTTCATCTGCGGCCCGGCGTCAAGCCGTGGTTCTTCCAGTGGCTGCAGCGCGAGCATCCCGACCTCGTCCCCGCGTATCGCGGGCTCTATCCCGGGGCGTCCGTCGAGGCGCCGAAGGGGTACCGCACGTGGCTCGCGCAGCGCATCCGCCCGCTCATCCGCGCGCACGGACTGAACGGCTATGCCGAGGAGGACGAGCCCCCGCGCACACGCGTCACGCCGCGCGCGGCACCGCGGTTCATCGAGACGCGCTCGGCTCCGGCGGCGGCGCCCACGCTGTTCTGAGCGCTCACCCCGAGTACGACACGCCCCACCGCAGCACCCACTCCTCGCCGGGCGCGAGCCACGTGAGCGCTCGACCGGAGTTGAAGGCGTCGGCGGGGGCGGTCATCGGCTCGATCGCGACGGCCAGGTCGCGCCCGGGATAGTTCTCGGTCGTGAAGACCTGCACGAAGCCGAAGCTCTCGTCCTGCCACACGGTGAGCGTGCGCCCGTCGGGTGCGGTCAGAGTGGTGCGGGCGAGCCCGTCCTCCCCTCGCACGACGTCGCCGTACGCGCGATCGAGCGCGACGTCGCCGAGGCGCACGCCGCCGCGGAGGTCTGTCGCGTCGTCGACGTCGTGCTCGGCGACGGGCAGCATCCGGTCGTCCACCTCGAACCAGGTCGTCCCCGGCGCAGCGATGACGAGATCCGCCGTGTCGACGCCGCCGATCTCGAAGAACGGGTGAGTGCCGAGCGCGACGGGCGCCTCGCCATCTCCCGCATTCCGGATGCGGTGCGTCACCGCGAGCCCGTCGTCGACCAGGGTGTAGGTCACGCTCGTGGCGAGGGTGAACAGGTAGCCGGTCTGGGGATAGACGACGGCCGACAGCGTCGCCTCGGCGTCGCCCGCGACGATCTCGTACGGCGCGAAGCGGAGCAGCCCGTGGCTCGCGTTGCCGTACTTCGGCTCGGAGATGCCGAGCTGCTCCGTGGCGCCGCGCTGCGACCAGCGTCCGTCGCGGATGCGGTTCGGCCATGGCACGAGCACGATGCCCGATGCGGATGGCGTCCGCTCGCCTTCCGGGTACCGCGACACGAGGTCGACGCCGCCGACCGTCAGCGCGCGCAGCGACGCCCCGACCTGCGCGATCTGCGCGGTGACCTCGCCCAACGCGCCCTGTGCCCGGAGAACGACCTGCTCGCCGGTCGGATCGATTCGCTTCATCGCCACTCCCTGCTTCCGCGACCACCCGCCGCATCCCCAGTATCGCGCTCCGCGGCCGTCCGAGCCCGCCGGCGCGGCTCGCTGGCGGCACTCGATCGAAGCAGATCGCGTCGGACTGCCCTATGCGAATCGACCGGTGGTCAATTCGATAGCCATTCGCGTCTCTCTTGAATGGGGTAGATTGAGCGCGCGACAAGTCAGGGGAAGCGAGTCATGCGCTCGCACTCGGCTTTCGCTTCAGCGCGAGCCGTCAGCGGCCGCGCCGCAACCGGCGACGGCCGTGCCCGATCCGCCGCGCATGTCCCCCGGCAGACCGAGCGCGTCACGGGTGTCGAACCCGTTCCGACACCCCCGCCAGTTGCGGTACGCCCCGTTCCAACTAGGGCGGCCGTTCCGGCGCGCCCGCCGGCACCGGTACCGCCGGCACACGCGATGCCGCCCGCGAGCACACCGGCGCAGCCTCCCACTGCGGCGCCGAGGCCGACCGCCACACCAGCGCCGGCTCCGCTCACGCGACGCGCAGCGCGAGATCGCCGGAGATGATGTGACGTGGGCTTCCGTCAGGACGTCCGTGACGACTTCCCACCGGGATGGTGGCGCTCGGCGGCGTGGTGGCGAGCCGGCTTCGTCGACATGGGCACTCGCACGCTCATCGTCATAGCCAGCGCACTGATGCCGCGTCGCATACGCACCGCGCTGCGGGCACGGTGCATTCCGACTCAGCTGGCTCCGTTGGACGACCTGCTCGACGCCTACCTCGCCGCCGTCCTCGTCAATCTCGGCGCGTGCGCCGCCGCAGCGTGGTGGCTCGGAACGGGTTCACCTCACGTCCTCGTTGTGGTCGCCATCGCGGCCTACGCGATCGCGAATACCGTTGCCGCGCTCATCGTGATCATCACTGTGAGCCGCTCGCGCCTGACGCAGGCGGCTGAATGGGCGGTGCTTGACTACATCGACCGCCATGCGCCCCGCAGAGGGCGCCCACCCGAGACGATCGCCGAGTACGACGCCGAGCGGCTGAAGAACCTCTGACGCGCTCTTACTGTTCGCACCCAGGCTGCTCGAGGGCGCGGGCCTTGATCGCCTCTGCACCGGGCGTACCCTCGGGGATGAGAGTGAGGTCGGAGTTCGACGACGTGGCCGATACCGTCCCATCCTCATTCAACGTGAGTGTCGACGATGCAATGTGCTCCGAACCCCAATCGACACGTGCGCCGACGATTAGTCCAGTGTCCTCCACCCAGATGTCCGACTGGTCGCACTGGCTCATTTCCCACGTCACCGTCGTGCCTTCGAACGTCCACGTCCAGAAGGCGCCCATCATCGAGAGCTCTGTGGGGGTGTCGTCTCCGTCATCGAGGAGGTACCTGCCGTCCGGGACAACGACCGCCTCCTCAGGCTGCGGCTCGGGGGTCGCGGGGGCCTGGGTGGCCTCCGCCGAGCGCACCGGCTCCTCAGCGCCTCCTGCCGACGGCGCTGACGGCGCGCACGCGGCGACGCCGAAAGTCAGGCCAAGCACGGCAGCGGTTGTGACAGCGGCGCGCGCCGCGATCGTCCTCTTCAGCATGGATCCATCCCGTCAATGCGGATTACGACGGTCCCCCCAAACGGACCAGCACCATCCTGGCATAGGCGATCGACGCCATGAACGCACTCACCGGGTACCTTCACCGACTCCGACGGCCTGGCCACCCCTCTGCGATACCGTGTAGCCTCCCGACGGCAGCGCCTTTTAGACGGAGAGGGATAGCCGAGATGAGTGACGCGCACGACAACGAGTGGCTCGACGAGTTCATGGCCTGGGAGAAGACTCTCGACGAATTCGGCATCGACGGAGAGGACCCCGATTGGGAGACCAAACTCGCCGCCGCCCAGCGCGAGAAGTGGGAACGCGAACAGGCCGAGCAGAAGGCCGGCTCCCCGGAGCCGAACGGCGCCGAGTAGAACTCCGATAGGCCTCGTTCGCTGCGGCGGTCGTCACCCGGCGCAGTTGGGATTCGCCGCGACGAGTGCCTTCACATCGTCTGCCTCGGGTGAGCCGTCGGGGAAGAGGACGAAGGTGTCGTACATGTCCTCGACGCCCACGCTCCCGTCTTCGTGAGGCGTGAGAATCGGCGTCTCGCCGTCATAGCTGTTCCAGCGGACGCTCTGCCCGACGATCTCCCCCGATCGCTCGAACAGCGGACGCTCCTCGGTGCATTCGAATTCCCCGAAGTCGACGGCGGCTCCCTCGAACGTCCACGTGGTGAAGATCCCGCGCTGCGACAGCGGGGTGCCTGGTTCGCCTTGGTCGTCGAAGACGGCGTAGTACACGCCGTCGGGAACCGCAAGCGCCTCCTGTTCAGGCTGCGTCGGAGTGGGGGAGGCGGGGCTTTCCGTGGGCCCCGATGGCACCGGCGCTTGAGCGCCGCCGGATGGCGCTGACGGCGCACATGCCGCGACGCCGAAGGTCAGGCCGAGCACGGCGGCGGTCGTGACAGCGGCGCGCGCCGCGATCGTCCTCTTCACAATGATCCATCCCGTCAATGCGGATTACGACGGTCCCCCCGAACGGACCAGCACCATCGTGGCATAGGGCCAAATGACCGCGCTCGCCGGCCCTCCGAGTTTGCTAGCCTGGCTAAAGACTTTCGCCGAACAGGAGCTCCATGCGCGACCGCCGCACGCCCGCAGCCCTTCCCTC
Source organism: Microbacterium sp. KNMS (assembly GCF_053851835.1). NCBI lineage: Bacteria > Bacillati > Actinomycetota > Actinomycetes > Micrococcales > Microbacteriaceae > Microbacterium > Microbacterium sp. KNMS. The sequence goes on along the minus strand of NZ_JBSQBP010000018.1, from coordinate 4,527 downwards.
CGCACCCCGGGTCCAGACGGTGAGGCCGCAGGACGGCAGCCGCCCCCGTGCACCGCGCTGGCTGCGCATCCTCCTCCCCTCAGTGCTCATCCTCGTCTGGTTCGCCGCCGCATCCATCGGCGGGCCGTACTTCGGCAAGGTCGACGAGGTCTCATCGAACGACCAGACGACGTACCTGCCGGAGAGCGCCGACGCGACCGCCGTGCAGCAGCGCCTGTCCGACTTCACGGACGGCGACGCGATCCCCGCCGTCGTCGTGTTCTCGTCGGATGAGCCCCTCGACGGCGATGCCCTCGCCGCGATCGACGACCGGCTCGCCGCCGCGGCCGACCTGCCCGCCGTCGACGAGGTGTCGCCGGCCATCCCCTCGGAAGACGAGCTCGCGGCGCAGGCGTTCGTGCCCGTGTCGTCGGGGGCCGAGCTCGGGGAGGCGATCTCCGAGCTCGGGAGCACGCTCCGCGACGGACTCCCGGACGGGGTCGAGGTCCACATCACGGGCCCGGCGGGCTTCTCGAACGACCTCGTGTCGGCGTTCGCCGGCATCGACGGCATCCTGCTGCTCGTCGCGCTGCTGGCCGTGCTCGTCATCCTCGTGATCGTCTACCGATCGCTTCTCCTGCCGCTCGCGGTGCTGTCGACGAGCCTCTTCGCGCTGTGCGTCGCGCTGCTCACCGTGTGGTGGCTCGCCAAGGCGGGCGTCCTGCTGCTGAGCGGGCAGACGCAGGGCATCCTCTTCATCCTCGTCATCGGGGCCGCGACCGACTACTCGCTCCTCTACGTCGCCCGCTACCGCGACGAGCTCATCCACGAGGAGCGCCGCTGGACCGCCTCGATGCGTGCGCTGCGCGGGTCGTTCGAGCCGATCCTCGCGTCGGGCGGCACCGTGATCGCCGGGCTCCTCTGCCTCCTCCTGAGCGACCTCAAGTCGAACAGCACCCTCGGCCCGGTGGCCGCCATCGGCATCGTCTTCGCGATGCTCTCGGCGCTGACGCTGCTGCCCGCTCTGCTGTACGTGTTCGGGCGGGCGTCGTTCTGGCCCCGCCGCCCGGTCTACGCGCCGAACGCGCCGTCGGCCGCGGTGCCGTCGCGCGGGCTCTGGGCGCGTGTCTCGCGTCTCGTGGAGCGACGGCCCCGACTCATCTGGATCGTCACGGCGCTCGTCCTCGCGGCGGGATCGCTCGGCTTCACCCAGTTCCAGGCGTCGGGCGTGCCGCAGTCCGAGCTCGTGCTCGGCTCGTCCGAGGCGCGCGACGGGCAGGCGGTGCTGGGCGAGCACTTCGCGGCAGGCTCGGGCAGCCCCGTGTACGTCGTCGTCGCGGAGGACGACCTGCAGGCCGCGGCCGACGTGCTCCTCGCCGAAGACGGGATCGACGGCGTGGCCGTGTCGGCCGACACCGACAGCGGCACGGCGCCCGTCACGGAGGACGGCGTCACGGCATTCGGGCCTCCCGGAACGCCCGCGCCCGCGCCGACGGTGGCGGATGGCGATGTGCTGCTCCAGGGGACGCTCGCGGATGCCGCCGACTCGGCCGATGCGGAGCAGACGGTGCGCGACCTGCGCGCGACCCTCGAGGACGCCGTTCCGGGTGCGCTCGTCGGAGGCGTCACGGCGACCGACGTCGACACGAACGACGCCTCGATCCACGACCGCAACCTCATCATCCCGGTGATCCTCGCGGTCATCCTCGTGATCCTCATGCTGCTGCTGCGCGCCATCCTCGCGCCCGTGCTGCTCATCCTCACGACCGTGCTGTCGTTCGGAACGGCGATGGGCGTCTCGGCGCTCGTCTTCAACGAGCTCCTCGGCTTCCCGGGCGCCGACCCCGCGGTGCCGCTCTACGGGTTCGTCTTCCTCGTCGCGCTCGGCATCGACTACAACATCTTCCTCATGACGCGCGTGCGCGAGGAGTCGCTCGCGCACGGGACCCGCGACGGCGTCCTGCGCGGTCTCGCGATCACGGGCGGCGTCATCACGTCGGCTGGCCTCGTGCTCGCGGCGACGTTCACGGCGCTGTCGGTGATCCCGGTGCTGTTCCTCGTGCAGCTCGCGTTCATCGTCGCGTTCGGCGTCCTGCTCGACACGTTCGTCGTCCGGTCGCTGCTCGTGCCGGCGCTCGCATACGACATCGGCCGTGCCGTCTGGTGGCCGTCGAAGCTCAGCCGCGGCGAGCGCTGACCGGAGCGCTGGCGCAGAACGGCCCCGTCGGATGACGGGGCCGTTCTTCATGTACCGGGGCTACGCGGTCAGCTGCTCCGCGGTCGGGGCGCCCGCGAGCTCCTCGAGGAGGTCGTCGCCGGGGCGCACCTGGTCGAAGGGCGCGTCGATCTCGGCCCGCTCGAGCAGCTCGCTCATGCGGCGCTGGCGCATCCGCGTGATGAGCGTGACGACACGGCCCTCGCGGCCGGCACGACCTGTGCGGCCCGCGCGGTGCAGGTACGTCTTGTACTCCGTCGGCGCGTCGGCCTGGACCACGAGATCGACGTCGTCGACGTGGATTCCGCGCGCGGCGACATCCGTCGCGACGAGCACCTGCGCGCGACCCTTCGAGAACTTCTCGATGTTGCGCGTGCGCTTGGCCTGGTTCAGGTCGCCGTGGAGGGCGACGGCCGTGAGGCCCGCGTCTTCGAACTGCTCGACGAGCTGCTCGGCGTAGGCGCGGGTGCGCGAGAAGACGAGCGTCTTGCCCTCGCGGTCGACGAGCGTCTCGAGGATCTCGCCCTTGCTGCGCTGGTCGATCACGAGCACGCGGTGGTCGATCGTGCCCGAGTCCTGCGTCTCGCCGGCGACCTCGTAGACCGACGGCTCGACGAGGAACTCGTCGACGAGCGCGGCGACCTCGCGGTCGAGCGTGGCCGAGAACAGCAGCTTCTGCGATCCGTCGGCCGTGAGACGGAGGAGACGCTGAACGGGCTCGAGGAAGCCGAGCTCGCACATGTGGTCGGCCTCGTCGAGGACGGCGATGCTGATCTGCGAGAGGTCGAGCTTGCCCTGCGCGTGCAGATCCTCCATGCGCCCGGGAGTGCCGATGATGATGTCGACGCCCTTCTTCAGCGCGCCCACCTGGCGGGCCTGCGGCACGCCGCCGTAGATCTGCGTCGTGAAGAGGCCGACGCTGCGCGCGATCGGCTGGATGGTCCGGTCGATCTGCAGGGCGAGCTCGCGCGTCGGGGCGAGGATGAGCGCGACCGGCGCGCGGCCGAACTCGCGCTTCTGGCCGGCCTTCGAGCGGAGCACGCGCTCGACGAGCGGTGCACCGAACGCGATGGTCTTGCCCGAGCCCGTGCGTCCGCGAGCGAGGACGTCGCGGCCCTCGATGATCGGGGGGATGGTCGCAGCCTGGATCGGGAACGGCTTCGCCGCGCCGAGCTCGGCGAGAGCGCGCTCGATGTTGTCGCCGAGGCCGAGCTCGCCGAACGACACGTCGACGGCCTCGCTCGTCTGGACCGCCTGGGCCTCGAGACGCTCGTGGACGACGTCGATCTGCTGCTCCTGCGCGTCCGAGCGCGCGGGGCGCTCGTCCCGACGCGGACGGTCGTCGCGGAACGACGGGCGGTCCGTCCGGGGCGCGCGGTCGTCGCGGGTGAAGCGCGGGCGCTCGGTACGGTCGTCGCGGTTGAATCGGGGGCGCTCGTAGCCACCCTCGCGACGCTGGTAGCCACCGTCGCGACGCTGACCGCCGAAACCACGGTCCTCCCGACGCTCGAAGCCGCCCTCGCGACGCTGGCCGTTGTCACGACCGGCGAAACCGCCCTCACGGCGCTGGCCGGCGTAGCCGCCCTCGCGACGCTCGAAGCCACCCTCGCGACGCTGACCGTTGTCACGACCGGCGAAACCGCCCTCACGACGCTGGCCGGCGTAGCCGCCCTCGCGACGCTCGAAGCCACCCTCGCGACGCTGGCCGGCGTATCCGCCTTCACGGCGCTGACCACCGAAACCGCGGTCGTCGCGACGCTCGTAACCTCCCTCGCGACGCTGACGGGCGTATCCGCCTTCACGGCGCTGACCACCGAAACCGCGGTCGTCGCGGCGCTCGAAGCGGTCGCTCGACGAGCGGTCGAAGCGGTCGCCGTCACGCGCAGTGCGCGCGTCGTCGCGACGCGGGCCGCGAGACGCACCGTCGTTGCCGCGGAAGGGGCCGCCGGGCCTCTTCTTGGCGTAGCGGGGGTCGAAGTTCTGAGCCGGACGACCGCCGGCGGGCTTCTTGTTCTTGGGCATGGGTGTGTCCTTCGGGTTCTCGCACGAGAACAGCGCTCGACGCACGCAGGCGCGAGCAGACCCGGACAGTCGTCGGCCGGGGGCCATTCATGTGATGGTTCATGCGCGTCGATCGACGCTCACCATCGGCCCCTGGACTCACACCTTGCCAAAACGTCCGCGCTGCGCGCGCGGTGTCCGAAGCCGACCGGACGACACTACCGGACCGGTCTGGGAAACCGCCCGGCAGGCCATCCGCCGTCCCCCGAATCGGACTCATGGGGCCCCTGTCGACTCATGAGCCCGACACGCGCACACCAGCCCCAGCGATC